>JBMFHI010000093.1:0-14509 GCA_049976905.1 Syntrophobacteraceae bacterium
GGCCCCCTCCTTCGGAGGCCTATTTAAACCGGACAATTCACGTGCTACAAGTGCGGACATTTTATTTGCTCGCTACAGGCCATAAAAAGAAATTGCGCAACGTGGGTGGAAGTTATATCCTTAAAAGAAATATTTGTAATAACGATTAGGCGATGGGGTCCGCCGTGCCGCCCGAAAGGGCTGATGACTCCTACCGAAGCGGGTGATCTTCTGTGGGGGCGCGGTGGCAATCCGGCTAGTCCGAGCTTCTGTGGAAGATCCGCAGGAGCTTTTTTTATTTTCTGAAAAGGAGACGAAATGAATGCGAAAATCGCCGACGTTCGAGCGCTCGAAATTCTCGACTCCAGGGGAAATCCCACACTCAGGGTTTTTGTCGCTTTAGAAAACGGAACAGTGGCCCTGGCTTCGGTGCCGTCAGGAGCTTCAACAGGCGAAAATGAGGCGATAGAGTTGCGCGATGGTGATGTGAAACGCTACGGGGGCAAAGGGGTCCTTATGGCGGTAAACAACGTCGAGCGTATAATCGGTCCGGCGCTTAAGGGAAAAGACCCGGCAGACCAGGCCCAAATCGATTCAATTCTGATAAACCTTGACGGAACGCCTAACAAAAGCAACCTGGGCGCAAACGCCACAGTCGGCGTTTCGATGGCCGTAGCAAGAGCGGCGGCCATCAACTCGGGACGCCCTCTTTACGCATTCCTCGGGCAAAAGGATCGCTTAAGAGTTCCCGTTCCAATGATGAATGTCATAAACGGAGGCAAGCATGCGGATAATTCCATCGATTTCCAGGAATTCATGATCATGCCGGGCGGGGCGCCCAACTTCAAAGAAGCTCTCAGGTTCGCCGCTGAAACCTTTCATGCGCTTAAAGGGATTTTGAAAAAGGGGGGCTACTCGACAAACGTCGGTGACGAGGGTGGATTCGCCCCGGATCTCAAAAGCAACGAAGAAGCCTGCGAGGTAATACTGGAGGCAATCGAGACCGCTGGATATCGTCCCGGAAAAGACA
This sequence comes from Syntrophobacteraceae bacterium, assembly GCA_049976905.1. Classification (GTDB taxonomy): domain Bacteria; phylum Desulfobacterota; class Syntrophobacteria; order Syntrophobacterales; family Syntrophobacteraceae; genus SbD1. Next base: position 1,010 of record JBMFHI010000093.1, read on the forward strand.
TCTCCATCGCGCTCGATCCGGCAGCCAGTTCCTTCTACGATTCGGGAGTCTACGACCTCAAAAAATCCGGCCAGGGGAAAAAGACGAGCGCCGAGATGACGGAACTCTACAAGAGCTGGATCGCAAAATACCCGATAGTGTCGCTCGAGGACGGGTTGGCCGAAAACGACTGGGAAGGTTTTAAAGCCCACACCGCCGCTCTCGGGGATAAAATCCAAGTGGTCGGCGACGATATCTACGTCACCAATACTCGTTTCATCAATCGCGGCATTGAAGAAAAGAGCACGAACGCGGTTCTAATCAAGCTGAACCAGATCGGGACCGTTACCGAGACGGTCGAGGCGGTCGAGCTATGCAGGCGGGCAGGATGGGGATACGTTATTTCGCATCGCTCCGGGGAAACAGAGGATGTCTTTCTGGCCGATTTCGCCGTCGCAATGGGGGGAGGACAGATCAAAACCGGGTCTCTTTGCAGAAGCGAAAGAATCGCCAAGTATAACCGGTTGCTGGAAATCGAGGCTGAACTCGGGGCGGGTTCCGTTTTCCAAAACCCCCTCGCGAGATAACGCCAGCATAAAGGGTGACCGGGCAATGGAGCCTACCATGTGGTCGTCTTTGACGCCGGAGAAGTCAGTGGACAAGTACGCATGCTTCAAAGATTTGCATGATAACGAGGTCGAAGGAATCGACTATAGAATTCGCAGTCGGGCCGGAAGCACGGGAATCGCGTTATTGTGCATCCACGGCGGCGATATCGAACCAGGGACATCCGAAATCGCCGATGGAATAGCCGGGCACGATCACACGTTCTATGCGCTCGAGGGTCTGAAGAGTTCGGGGAACAAAACCCTGCACATCACAAGCACGGTTTTTGATGAACCCTGGAGTATGGAGATCCTGTGCAATTCCGAAATAATCTTATCTGTCCACGGCTGCTCGGAAACGGAAAAGACCGTGTACATAGGCGGGCTGGACCAAACCCTTAGGGAGCGGATTGCAAAGAAGCTTACCGAGCGCGGGTTCGATGCGACAATCGATTCACATTCCAGGTTCAGGGGGACCGATCAGAGAAACATTTGCAATTTGCGCGGCCAGGGGATGGGGGTCCAAATCGAAGTCAGCCGGGGCTTGAGGCGCAGGATGTTTAGAGATCTTACGCCACGGGGAAGGCAGTTCAGATCCGTGGTGTATTACCGGTTTGTCTTTGCTGTCCGTGACGCGTTAAGGCCGTTTCGCGTGGTTGAAACCGGGCCGGCTGAATCGGACCGATGGGAGATAATCCGGTAATCCGCAGGCTGCGAAAACGCGTCCGGTGATGAAGTTTCCCCTTAACCTGCCATGGCAGGGAAGGATGAGGGCTGCTTCTTATTTGGAGGTGAGAGTTTTGGGGGCGTTGACGGATGGGGAGGCTCGATCGGTTTAACGAAGTTTCGATAATGCGTGGGGTTAGTTGCCCGCTCGCGTTTCACCCACTCTACGATCCTCGTCAGGAGCGAAAACAGGGTGTTTTGGGACGGGGATTGAGCACGCGGAGGTTTTCCTATGTTCGATTATGCGCAAGTTAGAGACCGTTTATTCGCAATCGTAACCCGGATCGAGGACACCGTGCGCGAGACGGCTTCGAAATCCCTTGACGAGACAAGGAAAAAGCTTGAGGAAGAAGCTTTCAACCTGGTGGTCCTCGGCCAGTTTAAGCGCGGCAAATCCACTTTCATAAACGCTCTGTTGGGCCAAAGAATTTTGCCTACCGCGATCGTGCCGCTCACCTCGGTTGTAACGATCCTACGCTACGGGCAAGAGTTAAGGGTCGAAGTCGAATATTTGAGCAGCCGCGTTGAAGAGATCAAACTTGCCTCTCTTGCGGCCTTCATTACTGAGCGCGAAAATCCGCATAACAAAAAAGAGGTGAAGGAAGTCACGGTCTACTATCCTTCGGAATATCTGAGAGGCGGCGTGCGCATAATCGATACTCCTGGCGCGGGTTCGGTATACAGCCACAACACAGAGTCCGCCTACGCCTATCTTCCCCACGTGGATGCGGGAATATTCGTGATTTCCGTCGACCCGCCGCTATCCAAAAGCGAACACCAGTTCCTGAAAGATGTCCGCGAGTTTGTGGACAAGGTTTTTTTCGTCCTGAACAAAATAGACCAGGCTGATGAAAACGACCGGCAGGAGTCGCTCGAATTTACGACGCGAGTCATAGAAGAAGAAGTCGGGGCGGGAAAAGTCCGGATCTATCCGCTTTCGGCCCGCTGCGCGCTCGAGGCGAAAATCGCGAACGACGAGCTTTTACTCAAGCGCAGTCTTTTGCCCGAGTTCGAAAAACAGCTCCTCGATTTTCTTACCCGCGAGAAGGGCGGAGTTTTCCTGAAATCGGTGGTAAACAACCTGCTCAAAGTGATCTCCGACGAAACCATCTCCTTTCAACTGGAGCAGGAAGCCATAAAGCTGCCCCTAGAAGAACTCAAAACGAAGATCGGGCGATTCGAGCAGGAAATGGAAATTATCGTCAAGGAGCGCGAAAACAACCAGTTTTTGCTAAAGGGCCATCTGGGGAAGATTATTTCCGAACTTGACGAAGAGATCCAGGTCTTTAAAAGGGACACTCTGCCCAGGCTCCAGCAGACGCTGGAGGGAAAGTACTTGGAACTCGCGCGCCGCGGAGCGGGCGGACTGCGGGAAGAACTCCAGCAATGCGTCTTCGATTCCATCCGGGAAACCTTCAACCCGTGGCGCCAGCGGGCAGCCGAGAATATATCCAAGAGGCTCGAAGAGGCTCATGGTGAATTCGCACACAAGATAAACGACATCATCGAACGTATTTTGACCCTGACCGGGGATATCTTCGAGTTGAAGTTGAAACCCTTTACATCGGTGGAGGGATTGAGCAAAAAGAGCGACTTTTACTTCCTGTTAAAAGACGATCCGGTGGGGCTGGAGTTGATTCAACTCGCCGCAACCTCGGCAATTCCGCAGTTTCTGGCCAAAAAAATGATCCTGAGGACCATGAAGGAATCGGTGGCTGAACTTCTGGACCGCCATTGCGGAAGGGTGCGCTACGACCTGACTAACAGGGTAACCGGCACCATAAGGGATTTCCAGAACTCACTCAATGAAAAGATCGACCTTACGCTTTCGGGAATCCGCATCTCGTTTGAAAAGGCCCTGTCCCTTCACCAGGCGGGGAAAATCAACGTGGCAAAGAGCCTTGGGGAACTCAGTCAAAAGCTGGATACCATATCGGATATCCATTCGGAACTGCTGGACTGTGCGGCTTTGCTAAATGGAATCAAAACGGAGCAGGTACGGGGAGAAAGCTTGGCTTCTTCCCGGACTTCCTGATGGAACTGCAAAGGACATGACTAGCACTGGACTATCTCGCAATTGGCTTCGAATGTGTGATCCAGAACCGTGTAAGCGTAGCCGGACATGTGTCCGAGTCCCGGGGCCTTATCCTGCCGGATTTTCCTGTAGCGGAGGTAGCTTGCAGGAATCATAACAATTTGGGCTAGCACCCGCAGTCGCGCGAAAAACTACTGGAGGTATTACACGCAATGTTTATGTGCAGATACCCATGCTCTTTCATCTGAGGAAATTGTAGGTTCCCGTTGACATGATGTGCGCGAAACAAAACGGCAAAACCTTGCTCTGCGCCTCTCTATCCACCACCTCGCTATTTGTCTCCAAATGATCGATGATTTCCTTTATTTTTATCGTATTCCATACCAAAACCGCATTTGAAATGCAAACTCTGAAAAGCGAGCTTCAGCAACGCAGAAAGACCGTCCCTTATCTGTAAGGCTCGGGCAACCCCATCTTCTCAAGACAAAATTATTGTGGCAGGCTTGGCGGCACTCTGCTGGAGGACGCGGTTGTAGGCTAGCAGACTATACGAAAGATGAGCTGGATTGGAGGAATCGGGAGAATATCTCAGAGGTCAGGTTCCGGGGCATTAGAGCCCTGTAATCATACGACGGAACACAAAAATATATCTAATGCGGGTTCATGGTTTTACCGATATATACGTTGGGAATTAATAGCGCATTTGGAAAGCCCGGTGGTGTGGACCCCGCCGGTTCTAAAAGAGGGGGGTTTTGCGGGTGCGCATAAACCTTGGAGGTCGATCATGGACATCATTATAGGAGACAGCCCCCGGATTGGAGCATCGGACCCATACAGGCGGGAAGCGAACCAGACCTTTTCGATTGAGGCAAAGTATTTGGGAATAAGAGACAATAAGGAGCAAGACGACTACGATGATGAACGGCCGCGCGGCCGCGTGCTCTCACTTCTCATTCCCGAGGGCCAAAACGTTCCCCACGGCGTTGAAACGGGCGAATACCGCATCTATCTGCGTTTTGTGCGTCGCTACCCGTAAAGATGTCAGCCGGGATGTTTTGCGGCGCCTATTCCGAGCAACCGATGCATGAGGCTTCGCCGCAGTCCAACGGCGCCCTCCGGACAGAGCTCGTGACAGCAGTAACAACGTATGCAACGGTTGTCGTCTATGAAGGCGAGCCTGCGCTTTGCCTTCTTGATGATCTCAATTGCGCCCACGGGGCATGAATCCCGGCAGATACCACAGGCGACGCATTTTTTCTCCGTTACCTGGGGCATTTGCGAAAGCCAGTCTTTGACAAAGGGACCAAGCGGCTTTTGCCACCATGTGAGATGTTTTTGCAAACCCAACTCTTCAAGGGTTGCAGGAAGCCTGTAGCCGGGAACACGGATTTTGGACAGTTCGGCCCCTATCACCTCCACTTCTTCAATGCGCGAGGGCGTAAGTCCCCGTTTTTCCGCGGCGAGCAACAGGGGGTTTTGTTCCCGCCTGAGGCCGACGATCTCGGCGGCAACAACATCGAGGGCCAAAGGGTTTACGGACCCAAGCAGCAAACCGACGTGCCGGGCAACACCGGCCACCCCCGGGCCGTCTCCCTCAAGGCCTATAACCGCATCCATTATCGAAAGGCGCGGCGAAACATAATCGGCAAGATCGAGCAGCATATCCGCGAAGTGCGCCTTGTCGCTTAGCTTGGCGTGATAGCCCGGCTTGGACAGCCCCGGAACGACACCGAAGTTATTTTTGACCGCGCCTGTAATGCTCATAAGCGTATGGGTCTTTAATTTGCACACCCCAAGGACTCCGTCCGCCGCTGCTACAGGAGATATCACCTCGAAGTGCTTGATCAACTTTCCCTGTGGGAAAGATACTGCGGTCGAGGTTGTGTCGAAATTGAGCTCAGCCCCGGAAGCCGTTGCCGCATCGCTCATCCCCGACTTTCGGTAAAGGGTGTTGAGCGTCCGGGAACTGTACTGATATCCCGCCCCGGGACTGTCTGCTATAATGGGCAAAGCTCCGGCTTCCCTTACCATCCGGGCCAGGGAGGCAACAACCATGGGGTGGGTCGTAACCGCCTGCTCCGGGGCGGCGGGCTGAAGCAGGTTGGCTTTAAGAACGATTTTTTCCCCCGGTTTTACAAACCGGCTGATGCCGCCCATCATGGCAAGCAGCATCTCCATCTTTTCATGAGCATGGTCGTAATCGGGACACTTCACAATGTAGACAGGGCAGTCCATTATATTCTCCATTAATTCCTTGAATTTTCCCGGGCAGCATGTATCTTGCAGCTGCGAGACCTGCCGTCGAATCGGTTGCAGGTCCCCGCGGCTTATCCATTCCTTAGTTTGCAAGCGAGGCCTTTATGGGTGATAGACGAACAGGCGAAGTGGAAAGAACCACCATGGAAACCCGGGTCCTGGTGGAGATTTGTCTCGACGGCGCAGGCTCCGCCGATGTCAACACCGGTGTTCCCTTTCTCGACCATATGCTCACGCTTTTTGCGGTTCACGGCCTCTTCGACCTCAAGGTCACAGCCAAGGGGGATCTCGAAATTGACGCCCACCACACGGTCGAAGATATCGGGATATCCATGGGCCAGGCACTTTCCAAAGCACTTGGAGACAGGAAAGGCATCACCCGCTACGGACACTTTACCGTCCCGATGGATGAAGCGCTTTCTTGCGTAACCCTCGATCTTTCCAACCGCCCTTTTCTGGTCTATGACACGCCGCCCATGGCCGAGCGCACCGGGGAATTTGAAACCCAGCTGGCACCCGAATTTTTCAGGGCCTTTTGCCAGCACGGCGGCATCACACTGCACATTCAAATCCTCTACGGAGCAAACACACATCATATGCTCGAAGCGGCTTTCAAGGCACTGGGGCGCGCCCTCGCCGCGGCCGTTTGCCTGGACCCGCGCCGAAGCACGATTCCATCGTCTAAAGGAACGCTGTAGAACGAACACCTGCTCTGGCCGCTTCATGTACAATGAGACTTACGCAATCTCTTCCATGAAGCGGCGGAACCGTGTGCGAACGCAGCCTTACTTGCGGCCCGGTCCGGCCGACACCGGAGCGGTTGGGACTACCTTCGTTTTTTTCAGACCGTCGGCAGACATTTGTTCGCGCAACGTGTAGGCATTGCTCTTGCTAGATGGCGTTGTCACCACCAGAAACCCCGAGCAGGCCACGCGGTGAATCGAAGCCCTGTAGCCTTTGGCCGCAAGTTTTTTTTGCAGCAATTGGGCCTGGGAAACGCTTGTGTAAACAGACCCCACCTGCACGGCATAACCCGCGCCGGTTTTGGGGCGGACGGCGGGCTTGGGCGACTGCGAAGCTTTATTGTGCGTGGCGCTTCCAGAAAACGTCGTCCGGTAAATCTTTACGCCGTTTTCGTGCCCATTTTTAGACTGGGCGGAGGCATTGTGCTTGCAATGGTTCGTCTTTTTGGGAATAAGGACCTTGTGGGCCTCCTTTGGTTTTTCGAGCTGGGCGACAGGAGGTTTCGCTTTTACGGGAACGGCAGGATAGGGCTCGGTTACAGCTTGCGGAGCAGCTTCCGGCTGGGGCGCGGCAACCTGTTCCTGAGAGCTCCGCGGCAGGGCTTGCGTGGTGGAAGTTGGCTGCTGCTGAGGCGCAACGCCCGTTGCAGGCTGTCCCGGCTGGGGTTGTGGCGCCGGGGGTTGGGCGGAAACCGACTCTGCGTTTTGTGCAGGTTGGGATGTGGGCTGCTCCTGGGCAGGAACCGTTTGCTGCTGAGCCGCTACGCCTTCACCTGGTCCGGGGACCGGGACCGGCTGTGCCTGTTGAGGCTTAGCGGCTTCGGAGGCCATTGGCGCAGGCGAGGTCGTCCCACTCGTTGATGCCTGGGAAGTCGCGGGACCCGGTTGCCGCTGCGCCGGCTTTGGCATCTCTTTAGTGATGGCCCCATGCTCCACAGCAGCTCCATTTCGGCCCTCTTTGCGGCTTTTTTCCCTTAAAAGGTAGGGCGTTATGATAACGATGAAAGCAAGAACAACCAGCACGATCCACAAGTATTTCCTCGTAGTGGCGCCGCTTCCTCGAACTTTTCCAAGATTCCTTTGCACAATGAGCTTCTTTGCCATCTTTGCCCCCTCGCCTTATTTTTTATTCACACAACGTTTTATCGCTCTTTCGAATCCGGGCAGCGCCCCTTCAATCGTGGCGTCGCTAACACAGTAAGCTATACGGATATGACCCGGGCCGGCAAAGCCGCTTCCGGGCACGCAAAGGATGTTTTCTTCCTGCAGAAGCCCGACAAACTCCACGTCATCGGGAATCGGGCTTTTGGGGAAAAGATAAAAGGCCCCGCGCGGAACGGTAAGCTCGTAGCCAAAGCCCCTCAAGGCATCTACAAGCCGATCTCTTTTTGCCCTGTAGACGCTTATGTCCACGCATACCCCCTGAAGTTCCTCGACCAGCCGCTGCATAATGGACGGAGCGTTGACAAACCCGAGGATCCTGTTTGCAAGCGCAAGGGCATCGATAAGGCTTTTACTCTCATCGGCCGATGGGCTTAAGGCCACAAAACCTATCCGTTCACCCGGCAAGGAAAGATCCTTGGAATAGGAGCTGGTGATGAGCGAATTCTGATAATGGGTAAATACGCACGGCACAAAGCAGTCGTCGTATACAATCTTGCGGTAGGGTTCATCGGAAACCAGGTAGATGACGCGGCCGTATTGACGGCTCTTTTCTCTTAGAATTTCTCCCAGTCCGGCCACGGTCTCTTCAGGGTATATCTGCCCGGTGGGATTGTTAGGAGAATTTATGAGCACAATTTTGGTCTTGGGCCCGATCTCCCGCGCCATAAGATCGAGGTCGAGATCGAAATCGGGCTCTTTTGCCCGCACAGGCTTTAACACCCCCGCGTGATTGTCCGCATAAAAGCCGTATTCCACAAAATAGGGCGCAGGGCAAACCACTTCGTCGCCCGGATCGAGCAAAGCCTTGAAAATGATATTTAGCCCCCCCGCGGCCCCGCACGTTACGACTATCTGCTCCTGGGCCACGGAAATGCAAAATTCCTTGCAAAAATAAGCAGACATAGCCGCGCGCGTCGAAACATAACCCGCGTTAGGCATGTACGCATGCAGCCCCGGATCTTTTTTTTGGAGCAGTTCCACCAGCTTCTCATTAACTATGTCGGGGGGCGGAAGGTTGGGGTTTCCAAGGCTGAAATCAAAAACTTTGTCCTCGCCGTGGATCTTTTTAAGCCGAGCGCCTTCTTCGAACATCCTGCGAATCCAGGAGGATTTTTCGAGAAAACCGCTCATCTTCCGGGCAACTGCCATAATGCGCTCAAGCCTCCTTACAGGCGGGACGACCCGGGGTATCCCGGCTCGTCGTCTTAGAAAATATGATTTTGCCTACTATAAGAGAGATTTGCACCCATATGCAAGCATTGTTTACCCCCCATCGCGGAGAGGGCAAATCATTAGAACCACTAATTTTTATTGAAAATATCCTCCCTGATTTCCAACTATCAGGTACTTTTTAAAAGCCATCCGCCCCATGGAAAACGGTATAAATCCCCCCGCGGAGGCACAGGAATGCAAATCGAACAAACGAGGTTAAAAGTACATCTTCCGTAACCACGCCAAAAACACCCTGGCAACGGCCCCACTTTTTCCTAAGCGCCTCCATCCACTCGGCCTTTTCTCCACCCCTTTATTGGTTCCAGTGGGCACAAGTTTGAAGGCTTTCGCAAAAGATTTTGGAATCTTGACATACCCGGTATTCATAACTACTCATTACTATGAAATATTGAGTTTCCACAACCGCTTCTCTCTGGATTGCAATGGACTATAACAGCAGCCGCATGGAAAGAATGCTCTCCAAACTTCGAGGGCTGGGATTGCGCATCACCCCACAGAGGATAGCGATACTCAAGGTGCTCGCCGAAAGCGATCTACATCCCAGCGCGGAACAAATTCACGCTCTGGTAAGCAAGGATTTTCCAACTACCACCATCGCCACGGTCTACAAAACTCTTTCGGTTTTAAAAGATGCGGGGGAAGTGCTGGAGATCCAATTTAGCGGTGCTTACAATCGCTATGACGGTAAAAAACCCGATCCTCATCCCCATCTGATCTGCGTCAAGTGCAACAGGATCGTTGACCCCGAATTGGGAAGCCTAGCCGGGATTTTCCAAAAACTGGCTTCCGAGACCGGGTACAAAATCATCGGTCATCGACTCGATTTTTACGGTCTTTGTCCCGATTGTCAGAAAGAAAAACAAGGAAATGCGACTGTGAGAGCCTGAGAGTCAGCGCGCGGCCGATAATTTTGCCTCGGACAAAAGCCATGAGAGCAAGAAGAGGAGTTAATTAGATGAGTGAAGAAATGAGCGAAAAAGACACGACGGAAAACTCTACCGGTCCAAAGCCCGGGAAAGCCCGCTCGAACCGGGACTGGTGGCCTAACCAGTTAAACCTCGATATGTTGCACCAGCGCTCTTTGAAATCCAATCCGATGGGACCGGATTTCGACTACGCGAGAGAGTTTTTGAGCCTCGATCTGAAAGCGGTAAAAAAGGACCTCCATGACTTGATGACAAGGTCCCAGGAGTGGTGGCCGGCGGACTTTGGCCACTATGGACCGCTTTTCATCCGCATGGCCTGGCACAGCGCCGGCACATACCGCACCGGCGACGGGCGCGGCGGAGCAGGCAACGGGTCCCAGCGCTTCGCACCCCTCAATAGTTGGCCGGACAATGTGAACCTGGACAAGGCGCGCAGGCTGCTCTGGCCGATCAAGCAAAAATACGGCCGCAAGATTTCCTGGGCTGACCTGATGATTCTTGCCGGCAATGTCGCTCTTGAATCCATGGGTTTTAAGACCTTCGGTTTTTCGGGGGGGCGCGAAGATATCTGGGAACCGGAAAAGGACGTCTACTGGGGCTCGGAGAGCGAGTGGCTGGAAGATAAGCGCTACAGCGGCGACCGGGAACTCGAAAATCCCCTGGCCGCCGTTCAGATGGGGCTCATCTATGTTAACCCCGAAGGTCCCAACGGCAACCCGGACCCGGTTGCAGCCGCGCGCGACATCCGCGAGGTTTTCGCCCGCATGGCGATGAACGACGAGGAAACGGTTGCTCTTATCGCCGGAGGCCATGCGTTTGGCAAGACCCACGGAGCCGGCGACCCCAAACATGTGGGCCCCGAGCCCGAAGCCGCTCCGATCGAGCAACAGGGTCTTGGCTGGAAGAGCAGCTTTGGTACGGGCAAAGGCGCAGACACCATAGGCGGGGGCCCGGAAGTAACCTGGACAAACACCCCGACAAAGTGGGGCAACAACTTCTTTCGGATTCTTTTCGGTTTCGAATGGGAACTGACCAAAAGCCCTGCCGGGGCCTACCAGTGGAAGCCGAAAGGGGATGGGGGCGCGGGCACCGTGCCCCATGCGCACGACCCCTCCAGGCGCATAGCGCCCGCCATGCTCACTACCGACCTGGCGCTACGGTTTGATCCGATCTATGAAAAAATTTCAAGACGCTTTTACGAGCATCCCGACCAGTTGGCCGATGCTTTTGCCCGGGCGTGGTTCAAACTGACACACCGCGACATGGGGCCGCGCTCTCGCTATCTTGGCCCCGAAGTCCCGGCCGAAGAACTTATCTGGCAGGACCCGGTTCCCGCTCCAGACCATGCGCTGATCGACGATAAGGACATTGCGGGGCTAAAGTCCACAATCCTTGCTTCGGAACTCTCGATTTCCGAACTGGTTTCGACCGCCTGGGCCTCGGCGTCCACCTTCCGCGGCTCCGATAAGCGCGGAGGCGCAAACGGGGCGCGTATTCGGCTTGAACCCCAAAAGAATTGGCAGGTAAATCAGCCCCAAAGGCTGGGAAAAGTGCTAAAGACCCTGGAAGCGATTCAGGCGACGTTTAACGGTGGGCAATCGGGGGGCAAAAAGGTCTCTCTTGCCGACCTGATCGTTCTGGCGGGTTGTGCCGGCGTGGAGCAGGCAGCAAAGAACGCGGGCTTTCCTGTAAACGTCGCTTTTTTGCCCGGACGCACGGATGCGTCGCAGGAGCAAACCGATGTGGACTCCTTTGGTGTGCTCGAACCTCTGGCCGACGGCTTCAGAAACTATCAGAGAGCCAAATTTTCGGTTACGCCCGAGGAACTTCTAATCGATCGGGCACAACTCCTGACGCTTACCGCTCCGGAGATGACCGTGCTGGTGGGGGGACTGAGAGTCCTTGGCGCCAACTTCGGCAGCTCTTCCCATGGTGTTTTTACCCACCGTTTGGAGGCGCTCACCAATGATTTTTTTGTAAATCTGCTCGATATGAGCACGGTGTGGAAGCAAAGCGAAACGGACCAGACCCTTTTTGAGGGCCGTGACCGCGCAACCGGAGCTCTCAGATGGAGCGCCACCCGCGTCGACCTGGTCTTTGGTTCCAACTCGCAACTAAGAGCGCTGGCGGAAGTCTACGGCTGCGAGGACTCGAAGGAAAAGTTCGTTTACGACTTTATCCTGGCTTGGAACAAGGTCATGAACCTTGACCGTTTCGACCTGCTGCGACCTTAGCGGAGGCGTTGCGCAAAAAGAGTGCGAAGATTAAGAAAGCTTTACATAACCAGTTGAATTGACAAAGTAAGGGGGCATATAATTTAGGCCTCATGGCCCCCTTACCCCTTTTCCAGCAAAAACTTCAAGGTCACGCAGACCGACAAGAGCGAGGATCGCAATGGTGGGGGTTTAGTTTAAAGCCGACTTTTGCCTTGATTTAAGGAAGCCCCATAGATCAGAATAAGTAAAGACCACAGCGAGGCTCGACAGCCGCTGAGGGTTCAGGTCCGGTCGTTAACAGACTGGAACAAGGCCACGGAGATGCTTAATGGTCCGGTTATTTTGGAAAATAAAGGTCGCGGTCGTCCTTATTGGGGCAACGATGGCTCTAGCGGCACTACACGTATTTCTATTCGCGGATTTGCACCCGCTGCTTTCCAACCTTGCCCTCAATGTGGTTTTTGTGCCCATCCAGGTTCTTCTGGTAACCGTTTTTATAGAGCAACTCATTAACGAAAGAGAAAAGCAGTTACTGTTGACCAAATTGAATATGGTGATAGGGGCTTTTTTCGGAGAAATCGGGACCCAGCTTATCAAAATAATGATAGCAACCTGTACGGACTTTCCAACCCTTGAGAAGACCTTTTCCGTTTCACCGGATTGGGGAGACTCACAGTATAAGTCTGCTCTACAATTCATTATAGAGCGTGTCCTTCCGGCAGGCGTGCTTAACTCAACTCCCCGAAATGGTTTATCCTGGCGTCACCCTAAATTTCTAAGGAGGATGGCGCATGAAAGACAGCATAGTCCCACAAATAGAAGCCGTTCGAGAGCAGTTTGAAAAATGGCGCAGCACCCGCGCGAACAGGCGGGAGCCTATTCCCGGTGAGCTGTGGCGGGCTGCGGTCGAACTCTGTCGGGTCCACCCCATTACCAGCGTATCCCACTGCTTGCGGCTGTCCTATCCTGACCTGAAGAGGCATTTTTCGGCCGCAATGGCTCAGCCGACCCAATTTATGGAAATAGACATGGGGTGTCTCACCGGATCATGGCTAATCGAGTGTACTCGATCCGACGGGGCCACGTTGCGGTTATCGGGCAACGGGAGGCCCCCTGTTGCCGAAGTCATGCTCAGAGATTTCCTGTCGTGATACAGATCACTCCGCACATGCGCATCGTGGTAGCAGTCGAGCCGGTCGATTTCCGAAAGGGGATTGGAGGACGGCAACGATTCGTGCGCTCTACTATACTAGGAGCATTATTATTTAGTTATATTAGGTAATTATGCGTACCTTTCGATCAATTCTTCAATCCCTCGAATGCTCCGAGTGAACGGCTTGTATCTTCCTCCTCAACCTCGCGTGATAGGTCCGAAAGAAACTCTGTGCTCCGACATTCGCGTTCTTTTCACAATACTCCCTGTACCACTCGTCTATGGACCCTGAAAGAAGGGACCACAGCTTGGGGGGAAGCTCCAGGACGGCGCCCATCAGGTAGTGGACTTGATCTTCGCCGTCGACGGGCATTGCGCGACCGATAAATATCGCCCCCCGATCAAGGGTTCGCGACGTGGACTTGTCCCGAATTCGGAGAACCTCGTCTGGCGAAAGCAGATCC
>JBMFHI010000094.1:0-14398 GCA_049976905.1 Syntrophobacteraceae bacterium
GTCGGAAATGGCGCTTCTTACGGGTTCACTTTTCGCGGCTTCGCGTGAGACAAACAGACCTTAAGTCAACGGTGCCCTCCTTATTGTGGAGTCTTTTTTTAGATCCCTGCTTCACAACCGGATTCCTAAAGGGTCCTTTTTGTGTTAGATTTGGGCTGGGCGACGGAATGCCCTAGGAATAGGGTATTTGAATGCCCTGGAAGCCTCTGCTCTAATCGTAACGGCCTTCCCAACCATTGAGCAGGGGCTTTTTTTCGCAGGCCAATCGACCCCGTCCGCATCGGCGGGCCCGGGCGGGATTTGGCGCGAAGACATGAGGTGTGAAATGCGGCTCGCCGCGCAGGCACGAGGAGTGTAATGAGCGCTGATGACGAAAGATTCCTTAAGGCGGCCAAGGAAGTGCTGGTAAAGTTTATCGAGATGGGCAGCGTTTCGCCGTCCAATTTCGAAGACAAATTCCGAAGCATCTACCTGACGATAAAAAACACGGTGATTAGCGCGCGGTTGCCCGATCTCGAGGCCTACTCCCCCCCGGAGAAAAAACCGCCGGAAAAATAATCGGCCGGGGTTTATTGGAAAAATTCAGTCCCTGTTGTCGAGCACTCTTTTGCTCTTGCCCTCGGAGCGGGGCAAAGTTCCGTAATCGACCACACGGACGTCCGCGCTTACCAGGATTGAATGCTTGATCCTTGCTCCCATTTTGCGGCTAAGCGTTTCGTTTTGAGAGGCGTCAACGTTTTGGTCTCTTTCGACCGTGACGATCATGTAGTCCCTGCCGTCTTTTCCTCTATCCAGGACGATCTGGAATTCGCAGCCCAGCCCTTCGGTACCGGAGATGATTTTATCGATCTGGCGCGGGTATATGTTTACGCCGCGAAAGATAATCATGTCATCTGTTCTGCCAAGAAGGCGGTCGTGCCTGGGAAGGGGGCTGCCGCAAGGGCAGGGGCCGGGCAGTATGCGGGTCAGATCCCTGGTTCTGTAGCGAATCAGCGGAACACCTTCCTTTCTTAGCGAGGTCACAACCATTTCACCGATTTCGCCTTCGGGGCAGGGTTGAAGGCTTTGGGGATCGATCGTTTCCAGGATATAGTAGTCGGCCCAGTAGTGAATGCCGCAGTGATGGACGCAATCGAGGCCCATGCCCGGTCCGTAGAGTTCGGTCATGCCGGGGATATCGAACATGTGCTCTATTGCGAGCAGTTCCCGCATGCGCGCGCGCATGGCCTGGCTGGATCTTTCGGAGCCAAAGATCATTTTTTTAAGGTTGATGCGGTCTTTGAGGCCCCGCCGATTTACCTCCTCGGCAAGAAGCAGGCCCATGGAGGCCGTACAGCACACAACCGTGCTTTGAAAATCGAGCAGAAATCGGCACTGCATTTCCATGTTGCCCGGTCCAACGGGAATAGCCATGGCGCCAAACTTTTCACAGCCCAGTTGAAAGCCCACCCCGGCGGTCCACAAGCCGTAGCCAACGGCAATCTGGACGCGGTCCTCCGGGGTAAGTTCGGCCATTTCAAAACAACGGGCGAAAACGTGCGCCCAGTCGTCGATATCCTTTTGGGTATAGCAGAGCACCTTTTTGCTGCCGGTTGTACCCGAAGAGGCGTGGATGCGAACGATCCTGTCAAGGGGCACGCTAACGAGGGGAAAAGGGTAGCCCTCCCGGAGGTCCTGCGCCGTGGTGAAGGGCAGCCGGCGCAGGTCGTCAAGCGACTGGATGCGCTCGGGCCGCATACCTGCATCCGAGAGTTTTTTCCGATACAGAGCGGAGCCGTTGTAGGCGTGGTTGACGGTCCACTGGAGACCCTTTAGCTGAAGGTCGCGCAATTGGGCTTGCGAGCCGAACTCAGGCATGAAACGATTTGTTCTCATCTTTTAGAACTCGTCAGGGGAGGCTGGAGGCCAAGCCGGCCCCTGTCGCTTTTTAGCAGACAGATCAAGACAGGGGCCGCAGAAACGGCCCTGTCAAGAACTCACGGAGCTTGGTCTCATCGGAGCTTTTGGGAGAAACCGACGCGGTACGGGAGTGTACCGCGACCATTCATACTTCCTTTAGCTGCTTTTTGGACTTCTTTTCGGCCTTTTTTTCCTTCATGGATTTAGCCGGCTTTTTTTTAGCATCCTTTTTGGTATCCATGTTCCTGCCCATGACTTCACCTCCGTTTTGATCTTTCAGAGTGTCCTGGTGCTCATAATTTCCCATAAGCCTCACGTACGCGTTTAAGTCTATACCCTTATGGAACCGGTTACAAGCAGGAACAAACAGCAGGAAAGAACTACCCCAGACGGCCCCCGGCAGGACCGGAGGCGCGTCGCGCATAAAAAGAAAACAGGCCGATGAAACGGTAGAGCCGTGTCGCAGAAAGCAAGACAAGGTCCTGGAGCTTTTTTACCGTCTCATGTCCCAGGGTTCCACTCTATTCGGGGAAATTCAATACGACTTCCTCGGCTCCGTCCTTGCGGTCGAGCTTTATTTGCAGTTCTAAACTGCCGTCGCGCACCCCGATAACGACGGGCAGCTCTCCTTTACTGCCTTCGATATGGGTAATGTCGCGTACCACATCGAAGACTTTGCGGCCTATGGGGGCGGGCGGTTTCGGCAATTCGGCTTTTCTGTACTTTGCGATCACCGAAATGGCTCCGTCCTCATCGCGGCGTAGAGAGATCTTTTCAGCGTTTCTGTCGATTCCATGCAAAACAGCCAGAGCAAGCCACTTCAGAGCTCCGTCCTCGGCGTCGTGCTCCCTTACCAGCCCGGCCATTTCAGCCAGCAAGTCCGTATCGGCAAAGCAATCGGCATGTTCTTGCACCTTGGCATGCAACGATCTTTTATCAAGCATCTCTATTCCCCTCCTTTAGGCAGGTCGACACACGAGCGGCAACGAGCCGCAACTCGAAGCGCGCCCACCGCCGGTTGGGCGGCCGGACGCACCCGAACCCTTTGGTCCGGGCCGCGGAAAGCGCTTTGCGATTTCCCGCGACCCGACTCACAATAAGGTAACTATTGGCGACCTCAAAACCAGTCAGGAGGTTTGAATTTTACGAAAATCCGCCAACCGGTCAAAGAAAGCGCGGGTGCGTGTAAGAAGGGCAAGCCTGTTTCGCTTCACGGCCTCATCGCTATCCATAACGAGCACGGAATCGAAAAAGGAGTCGACCATGGGTTTGAGGCGGGCCATGGCCTCGAGGGCACCTGCGAAATCCGAGCGGGCGAGCATGGCGCCGGCCTCCTCTTCGACCTTTAGCAATTGATCAAAGAGGGCCCCTTCGGCGGGGGATTTGAAAAAGGAGACCTCAACGGGATCGGTTTGCGGGACTTTAATAATGTTGGCAATTCTTTTAAAGGCCGCGGCCAGGGGGGCGAAATCGGGCCTTGAGGTAAAGCGGGCAAGAGCCCTGGCGCGCTGGACGGCTTCGAGCAGATCGTCGGTTCCGGCGGCAAGGGCCGCGTCAATGACATCGGGGCTAAGCCCCTCCTGGGAAGAAGCCAGATAATGGTGGAGTCGGCCCTCAAAAAAGGCCGTGATATCCCTTTTTACGTTCTGGGCCGGTTGGGTCAGTTTGTGGGAAAGCAGTTCGAGCGCCTTGTCCAAAAGATCGCCAATCGAGATGTGAAGGGGTGTTTCGAGCACTATGCGGATTATCCCCAGGGTCTGGCGTCTTAGAGCAAAAGGATCGGTGGTTCCGGTGGGCAAAAGCCCCACCCCGAAGCAGGCCGCAATGGTATCGATCTTGTCGGCTATACTGAGCAGAGCGCCCTCCATGCTTTGAGGCACGGGCCCGCCGGACCGGTTCGGCAGGTAGTGTTCGTAGACGGCCTCGCAAACGGCCCGGGGTTCTCCCTGAAGCCTCGCATAGGTCTTTCCCATAATTCCCTGCAATTCGGGGAATTCGCCCACAACACCGCAGACCAGATCGGCCTTGCAAAGTCTTGCGGCCCGCAGGATGTCGGCCATGCGCTCCGGGGCGACACGTTGGGCAAGCAACCGGGCGAGCTCGGAGAAGCGCTCCATCTTCTCGAAGCTGGTTCCGATCTTGGAGTGGAAGACCACACCTTTAAGATGCTCTACCCTGTCGTCGAGGCGCGCCTTTTGATCCTCTGTGTAGTAAAAGCGGGCATCTTCGAGCCTTGCCCTTACAACCCGGCCGTTTCCCGCCGCCACCACGGAAAAGTCGCGGGGGACCACGTTGGAAATGGTAACAAAATAGGGAAGGAGAGCGCCCGCCTCGTCGGTAACGGCAAAATAGCGCTGGTGCTTCTTTATAACGGTGATCAAAAGCTCCGGAGGCAGTTCGAGGTATTTGTCCTCGAAGCGGCCGAGAATGGGCTGGGGAAACTCGACCAGTTGCGTTACCTCCTCTAAGAGTTCCTCATCCGGCAGGACTTGCGCGCCGACCCTGGCGGCGGCCTCCTGCGCCCCCTTGCGAATCATCTCGCGTCTTTGGGCGATATCGAGGATGACGTAGTTTTTCCTGAGGTTTTCCCGGTGGGTCGCGAAATCTTTAACCTCGATCCAGGCCGGGCTCATGAACCTGTGGCCCATGGATTTATTTGCGCTTTTTACCTGGGCATAGGAGCACTCAAGGACCTGGTCTCCCAGCAGGGCGACCAACCACAAAACAGGCCTGGCAAAAGTGACGGTATAAGAGGACCAGTGCATCGATTTTGGAAAAGGAAACCTGGCGATAAAATCGGGGAGCGCTTTTTCGATAATCTCGCGGGCCTCAAGGCCGGCCTCCTCCTTTAAAACGCAGAGGTACTCGCCTTTGGGCGTCTGTTTTATCTGAATGTCTTTTAGCTCAACGCCCTGGCCTTTGGCAAAACCCTCAGCGGCCTTTGTGGGATTGCCCTGGGCGTCATAGGCCGCCTTTTTGGGCGGTCCGACGACCTCGATGCTCACCGGTTTCTGGGTCTTGGCTACCTCGGCAATATTTAGCACCAGTCTTCGAGGCGTTCCGGCCACTTCGGGTTGTGCGTGCTCCAGGCGGTTGTCATCGAGAAACTTCGCCATCCACGACGCCATCCACTCCAGGGCCGGCCTGATATAGCCCGCCGGCATTTCCTCGGTTCCGATCTCTATGTATAGGGTCTGCGCCATCCATTCACCTTCACTTTATCAGTGGAAAGCCCATCTTCTCGCGCTGGGCATAGTAAGCGTGGGCAACGCTTCGGGCCATGTTTCTCACCCTTGCGATATAATTTGTCCTTTCGGTAACGCTTATAGCCCCCCTTGCATCGAGGAGATTGAACACATGGGAACATTTAAGCGTATAGTCGTAGCTGGGCAGCACCAGCCCCTTTTCATGCATCCGCAGCGATTCGGCCTCAAACATTGCGAAGAGTTTGAGGAGCATGTCCACATCGGCCTCTTCAAAGTTATAGTGCGACCATTCCACCTCGCCCTGGTGGTGGACATCGCCGTAGGTGACGTTGCCGCTCCAGATGAGATCGTAGACCGAATTGACGCCCTGCAGGTACATGGCAATACGCTCCAGGCCGTAAGTAAGCTCCAGGCTTACGGGACTGAGGCTTATGCCGCCGACCTGCTGAAAATAGGTAAACTGGGTTATCTCCATGCCGTCCAGCCACACCTCCCAGCCCAGGCCCGATGCTCCCAGGGTGGGCGATTCCCAGTCGTCTTCGACAAAGCGGATATCGTGATCGAGAGGATCGACGCCAAAGCTTTTAAGGCTTTCGAGATATATTGCCTGGGAGTCGGCAGGAGAAGGCTTTAAGATGACCTGATATTGGTAGTAATGCTGGAGCCGGTTGGGGTTTTCGCCGTACCTGCCGTCGGTTGGGCGGCGGGAGGGCTGCACGTAGGCGACGCTGTAAGGCTCTGGCCCAAGCACCCTGAGGAAAGTGGCGGGATTGAAGGTGCCGGCCCCGACTTCCAGATCGTAGGGCTGCTGGACCAAACATCCCCGGTCTGCCCAGAACTTGTTAAGGGAAAGTATAAGTTCCTGGAATGTCATTTCTTCTCCAGCTATAGCAAATGCAAAACCGTTATTGAGGGGGATTATCCATAAGGTCGACGCGCCTTTTGTGCCTGCCGCCCTCAAAAGGCTCGGCAAGCCACTCCCTGACTATTTCCAGGGCAAGATCAACGCCTATAAAGCGGGCGCCCAGGCACAAGACGTTGCTGTCGTTGTGGCGGCGGCTCATGCGCGCCTCGTAGGTCCCCTGCCCGTTTACCGCCCGCACGCCCTTTATCCGGTTTGCGGCCATCGACATGCCTATACCGCTGCCGCACACCAGTATTCCGCGATCGGCCTGTCCACCGGCCACGGCCTTTGCAACCTCAAAGGCATAGACAGGGTAATCGACCGAACCGGGACCATCGGTTCCAACATCGACTACGGCAACATCCGCCTTTTTTAGCGCAGCGGCGACGGTATCTTTTAATTCAAACCCGGCGTGGTCGGCTCCAACGTAGACTCTCATGACTTTTCGCACCTTCAAGGACTTGATGAAAAGCTATTAAACCGATGCAAGATCTTTTTCAGTTCTTATTTGGACTATTTTTCATGCCGAATCAAGCTTTTCCGTTCTCAACGCGGCAACTTTGCGCCTTTGGAAGGATCGTTGTCCTCGGATTGTTCCCTGCTCTTTTGGCGCTTCACAGCCGCTACCCAGACATAATAGATGAAAAGAAAGGGAAGCGTGGCGTAGGCGCCCACGAAATTGCCCATAAACAGGCATACCGTTCCGTAGATTACGATCAGCCCGATAATGGCGATCATAATAATCGAAAGGCTCTTTTTCATTGTGACTCCCTAAAATAAATAAAGCCCGCTTGTGGCGGGCTGAGGAAAACCTCCCGGGGGGCCGGTAAGACCCTCAGAGATTTTTATTTGCAGCGCAAAAAGCCGAAAGGGTCACAATCCGGCGTCATGCTGCAACCGAGTGGATAGATAAACCAAGGCGCAGAAACAGTCAAGGTCAATTAACGTTTCGGGAGCAGCAAGCAATAAACAAAGAGCCACATCCACGGGGCGCGCAGGGTGCTTTACGGCGCGCGCATTGGGGGGGCAAGCCTAGAAGTCAAAAGCCGGCGCGGGGGGCGAAGGGCTTTCGAGAAGTTCCAGGACCCCTTCGGGCAGAAGGTCGTCGAATTTGACATTGACCGTGCAATCTTCAAAGGGATGGAACTGGAGTCCCACGACCGTGCCGGTTTGCTCGATATTTTGCGCATGGTCTCCCCTGGAATCAAAATAGCTAAAGCAAATCCTGTTTCCGAGCAGTTGCGCCGCGGCCTCTCTTTTGGGAATCCTTACCATAAAGCAGACTCCGCCCCTGGACATATCGCACAGATCCACACTGAAAGAATAGCCCGCGGGTCTTGCGTTCGCATTTATCATCAGGGCGGTGGCCTTTCCCCCGAGGGAAATCCTTCTCATGGACCGCCGGTCCATTTCCCTGGCCCTCAGCAGCTCGGAAGTGCTCTCCACTGCCTGGACAAATTCGAACAATTTGGTTTCGAGCTCCGGATGAACGCTGCTCCAGCCTTTGAGGACGTTTGCATCGAGGTAGCGGAGCTCAAGGTTTGACTGGGCTATCATCGAGGTCGTAGAGACAGCAAGAGAAAAGAAGGTATCCTCGCCGGCGAACCGGCCGGCTTCGAGGGTTTTTAGGAACAGAGCCGCGCCGTCGTGAAAATAGATGATATTGGCTCGTCCACTGTCGATCAGGTAGAGCCCGGGCTTACAGTCGCCCTGTTCAAAAACCGTTTCCCCGGCTTTATAGCCAAGTTTTTGGGACCCAAAATAAAGCGCGTTGGCTTCCTCGACGCTCAGCCTGTCGTAGAGACCGGCCCAGGTCTTGCGGTGGTAAGCAGCGATGTGTCGGTTTTTTTCCTCCTCGATGATCATCCCCGAATGGATTAACTCGTTTAAAGCCATGGGATCGATCCCGACAATACGCGATCTCATCGACTCGGCGGATTCAAAATCGCCCGCTTTCGCGCATTCGAGTACAAGATCGAATAAAATTTCTATCGCCGCTTTTTTATTTCCGGACTCGACGTGATCCTCTACCAGTTTTTGCTTCTCGATCATGCTGTCCATTTCGATCCCCGCAATAATAGAGTTTTTGAAGGAGGCCGAGATCCGCGCTGCTAAAAGCCCCAGAGCAAAAGTTGGAAGATGTTGGCCGTTTTTTTTGGGGGGCGTGATGCTTGTAATCTATTTTAGTTCGCAACCCGGGGACAGTCCATTGGTTTTGGAGGCAAAAATGCAGAATTGCGTTTTCTTTGCAAGATTGCTAAAATAGGCTGTGCATGGTTTATATGCGCGCAATTTAAGTCCTGCCACCATTGCGGTGCAATTTATCGCACTTTTGCCGCCGACCTTTTATTCGGATGGAATCCGATGGGTAAAGAAAAAAGAAGATTAGAGAGATTAAGGGTTAAAGAAGGGGCTTTTGGGCAGGAGGCGGCAAGGGTGTGAGGCTTTTGTCCGTTTATCCTGCAGCGTTTCACTCCCTTTATTGCCCGAAACCTTTTTTGCATTTCAAGCGTGTCCACCCATCAGCCTCACTCCTTTTCTTTCCGGTTCTTCGGACAAGACAGGGCCGGTGCTTGACATCCGGTTCATCATAGCTATCTGTAGGCTGAAAAAGATTTTTGCGATAAAAAGCAAGCTACAAAGGCTCAGGTCCTGCTTTGGGATATGCATAAAAAATGGGCGAGCGCGTCATTTTCCCAAAAGTTGGCGTGGGGATTTATCAAAATCTTTTATAAGCAGGTTTTCTTCCTATGAATTTTTCCATGAGTTTGCAAGCCGACTTTATAGAATCGGAGTATCTGAAGTGGAAGGCCGACCCGCAAAGCGTAAACCACGAATGGCGGATTTTTTTTGAAGGTTTCGATCTTGGGGCCCGTTTTGAAAAGACCGGTCCCAATTTCCACGACAGAAACGAAAGCCTGAGGCAAGGCGGCGTTCAGGAGCTCATATACCGCTACCGCGACCTGGGGCACATGCTGACCTGCCTGGATCCTCTGGGCAGGTGCGAAGACGAGCATGCGCTCCTCGCACTTTCGGGTTTCGGGCTAAGCGAAGAGGACCTTGAGAGAACTTTTCACGTCCCTTCCACGCTGTTTGGACAGGACGCACCGCTTGGGCAGATCGTTTCGGCGCTAAAGGAGACCTACTGCAGATCGATCGGGGTCGAATACATGCACCTTCAGGACCCCGGGGAACGCTACTGGCTCCAGGAGCGAATGGAACCCGATCGAAATCGTCCGAATTTTAAAAGGGACGAACAAGTTGAAATTTTACACAAGCTTTGCCAGGCCACCCTTTTTGAAAATTTTCTCCACACCCGCTACATCGGGCAGAAACGCTTTTCTTTGGAGGGAGCCGAGGTAATCACAGTGATGCTTCACTTCCTGCTGGGGTATGCGAGCGAGGCGGGATGCAGGGAAGTGCTGATGGCAATGGCGCACCGTGGACGGTTAAATATCCAGGTAAACGTTCTTGGAAAGCTCTACGAGCATCTTTTCTGCGAATTCGAGGAGCACTACGATCCGCACTCTCTTTTCGGCTCGGGCGACGTAAAGTACCACAGGGGCTACATGGCCGAGGACCTGGAAGTCCGTGGGGGGGGGCGGATGCGCGTAGTCATTCCGAGCAATCCCAGCCATCTGGAGGCGGTCGATCCGGTACTCGAAGGACTGGCGCGCGCACGGCAGGAAAGTCTGGGGAAAAATGGACACAACCTGGTGCTTCCCGTTTTGATCCACGGAGACGCGGCCTTCGCGGGCCAGGGAGTTGTGGCTGAGACCCTTAATCTTTCACAGCTCGAAGGCTATTCAAACGGGGGAACCCTGCACCTGGTCATAAACAACCAGATAGGGTTTACCACGCTGCCCGAACACGCCCGCTCGACCCGCTATGCCACAGACATTGCCAAGATGCTTCCCGCGCCGATCTTTCACGTGCACGGGGAAGACCCCGAAGCGGCGGTTCGCGCCGTCAAACTGGCCCTGGATTATCGCTCGAAGTTTGGCAAGGACGTAGTAATAGATCTGGTCTGCTTTAGACGCTACGGCCACAACGAAGGAGACGAGCCCTACTACACCCAGCCGGGAATGTATGCAAGGATCAAGGACCGGCCTCCGTTATTCAAGATCTATTTTACATCTCTTAAAGACTCGGGGATCGTCTCGCAGGAGGAACTCGACCGGATTACGGCAGGCATAAACGAATGCATGGAAATCGCCTATCAAAGGGTACACGACCAGCTCTGCCGGATGCCGGAGGAAAAATATTACGAGGTCTGGGGGGCGCTTGGCACGAAATATTCCCACGATCCGGTTCAAACGGGAGTTCCGAGTGAAAGGCTCCTGGAGCTTGCAAGAAGGCTCAACTCCTTTCCGCAAGGTTTTGCGGTGCACCCCCGCCTCGAGCGCATTCTTAAAAAAAGGCTAAAAAGCGTTGAAAGCGGCACAGACATAGATTGGGCAAACGCCGAGGCCCTCGCCTTCGCCTCGCTTGTAACCGAAGGCAATCCGATCAGGCTAAGCGGCCAGGACTCGGGCCGAGGCACATTCAGCCAAAGGCACAGCGTTCTTTTCGACGTCAACACGGAAAAGCACTTTATCCCGTTAAACAATCTGTCCTCCGATCAGGCCCCGTTCATGGTCTACGACAGCGCACTTTCGGAAGAAGCCGTTCTGGCCTTCGAATACGGCTATTCCCTTACAACCCCTCAAACCCTCACGATCTGGGAGGCCCAGTTCGGCGATTTTGCAAACAACGCCCAGTCGGTTTTCGATCAGTTCATCTCCAGCGCCCAATCCAAATGGAGTCGGCCAAGCGGGTTAACGGTCCTTCTTCCCCACGGCCTCGAGGGGCAGGGCCCGGAACATTCGAGCGCCCGGTTCGAACGCTACCTGCAGCTTTGCGCGGAGGAAAACATCCAGGTTTGCTACCCGAGCACGCCCGCGCAGTATTTCCATCTTCTTCGAAGACAGATGCGTAGAAATTTTCGAAAACCTCTGATCGTTCTAACACCAAAAAGTTTACTGAGGCGGCCGGAGGCGGTCTCGGCCCTTAATGAAATCTCCCAGGGCCATTTTCGGGAAGTAATAGAGGATCCCGGTTTTGAGAAGGCGCAAAAGATATATTTTTGCAGCGGAAAAATCTATTACGAGCTGGTCGAAAAGCGCAAGGCAGCCGGCGTCGCCGATACGGCGATCATTCGGATCGAACAGTTTTACCCCTTCCCGGAAGACCAGCTAAAAAGCGTCCTCAAAAAATATGCTTCGGCTTCCACGTTTTACTGGGTCCAGGAGGAACCGGAAAACATGGGGGGATGGAATTTCATGGAATCGAGGCTGGAGACGGTTACGGGCAAAAGACCTGCCTATATTGGAAGAGTTGCGGCGGCAAGCCCGGCCTCCGGATATCTTACGACCTATCGGCAAGAGCAGGACATGCTGTTGGAGATGGCATTCGGATCAGCGTGACAGGAGAAAACATGACGGAGCTAAAAATCCCCGAAGTCGGCGAATCGGTTCAGGAGGCGCTTCTTGCGCAGTGGCTGAAGCATGAGGGCGAAAGGGTTTCCAAGGACGATATCCTGTTTATTATCGAAACGGACAAGGTCACCCTGGAAATCCCCGCTCCGGTTGACGGGGTACTAAAAATAGTTGTCCCCGAGGGCGTGACCGTAAAGGTGGGAGCCGTAGTGGGCCGGATCGAAGAGGGGGGGCAGGCGCCCAGGGAAGCTCACGAGGAAATGGAGGAAAGTCCTCGGGCGCAAACGCCGGAGCCGGCGGCTGCGAAAATTTCGCCCCAGGAGGTCTTAGCGCCTGCTAAAGCCGAAGAAACCGTGGAGCAAACCAAAGAGCAGGCTCCCTTAAAGCCGGTTATTTCACCCTCGATTCGCGCTTTTGCCGAAAAAAGGCAGGTCGATCTTTCCGCCGTTACCCCAACTGGTCCCGGGGGAAGGATTACCGAGGGAGATGTTTTGCTCTATCTGGAAAAAACGGGGGTAAAAACAGTCCCGAGCGCACCTGCGGCCCAGAGAGTTCAAGCGGCCTCCCCGCCCGTTGGCGCGGGTAAAGCCTCTTCCATGGCCGCAGGGGCCGAGGAAACCGTCAGGAAGGTCATGAGCCCGATCCGGCAACGGATAGCCGCAAGGCTTCTCGAAGCCCGTCAGAATACCGCCATGCTCACAACGTTTAACGAAATCGACATGAGCCGGGTGCAGGCGATAAGGAAGAGCTTCGGGGAAGATTTCCACAAAAAATATGGGATAAGGCTGGGGCTTATGTCCTTTTTCGTAAAGGCGACCCTTGCGGCCTTAAAGGAAATACCCGTTGTAAACGGTTTTATCGATGGCAATGAGTTGGTCTACCACAACTACTATCACATCGGAATGGCCATAGGAGCCGAACGCGGTCTGGTCGTGCCGGTGATAAAACATTGCGACAAGCTTGGATTTGCGCAAATCGAGCAGGCTATCTCTGATTTTGCGCAAAAGGTGCGGGAAAACCGGCTCGATATCTCCGATCTGGAAGGAGGCACATTTACGATAACAAACGGGGGGATATTCGGCTCGCTTCTAAGCACCCCGATCTTAAACCCTCCTCAGAGCGCCATCCTGGGTCTGCACAAAATAGAAGACCGCCCGATCGCGGCTAACGCGCAGGTTCTCATCCGGCCGATGATGTATGTGGCGCTAAGCTACGACCACCGGATAATCGACGGCAGGGAAGCGGTAACCTTCCTTCGAAGGATCAAGGAGTTGATCGAAAACCCCGAGCGGATCATGATGGAGATATAGAAGATATGGCGGAGCATTTCGATTTGATCGTGATCGGCGCGGGGCCTGGCGGCTACGTCGCGGCCATTCGGGCAGCGGAGCTGGGAATGAAGACGGCCTGCGTGGAAAAGGAAGCCGGCCCCGGCGGGGTCTGTTTAAACGTCGGTTGCATTCCAAGCAAGGCGCTCCTGGAGTCGACGGAAAACTATGCCATAGTAAAAAACCGGCTGGGCGAGCACGGGATCAGGGTCGAGGGGGCTTCAATGGATCTCGGGGCTCTAATGAAGCGAAAGCAGGCGATAGTCTCCGGGCTTGTGGAAAATGTGCGAAAGCTTATGGAAAGAAGCGGCGTGAGGCTTATTCGAGGCTTCGCGCGGTTGGTGTCGGCCGGGGAAGTCGAAGTGAGAAGCGCGGCGGAGGCGCCTCAAAGATACGGCGCCAAAGCGGTGTTGCTCGCTACCGGAAGCGAACCGGTCGAGCTGCCTTTTTTGCCCTTTGACGGCAGCCTGGTTGTAAGTTCCACGGGTGCGCTGGACTTTGACTCCGTACCGGAGCGGCTTGGCGTCGTTGGCGGAAGCTACATAGGCCTGGAGCTTGGGTCGGTGTGGGCGCGGCTGGGCTCCCGGGTAACGGTGATCGAGCTTCTGCCCCGGATCGCCTCCACCCTCGACGCTCAGGCCGGGCGGCTCATGGAAAGGCTTCTTACCAGGCAGGGACTGGATTTACGGGTTAATACAAAAGTCGTTCGCGCGGAAAAAAGCGCTGGGAAAGTTCGTCTTTTCCTCGACAGGGGCGAGGGCGGGCAGGAAGAAGCCGAATTTGACAGAGTGCTCGTAGCGGTGGGCAGAAAGCCTCTGGTTCGCGGTCTTGGTTTGGAGGAGCTGGGCGTCAACCGGGGTCCCGGCGGATTTGTCACCGTGGACGAGGCTTACCGGACAAATATTTCCGGGGTATACGCCATAGGAGATCTCATAGCCGGCCCGATGCTCGCTCACAAGGCATCGGCTGAAGGCATAGCCGCGGTCGAAAAACTTGCGGGAATTTCAAGCGAAGTCGACTACGAGGCCATCCCGGCCGTGGTCTACACCTCCCCCGAAGCGGCCTCGGTCGGCAAAAGCGAGCAGGAGCTAAAGGAGCTGGGCGTCGATTTTAAATCGGCGGCTTATCCTTTTACCGGGGTTGGGCGGGCGCAGTGCCTGGGCGAGACGGCAGGGTTTGTAAAGATTTTTGCAAGCACTAACTCCGGGCGGGTTTTGGGCGTTCATATCATCGGCGCGCGGGCTTCCGAGCTGATCGGAGAATGCGTGGTAGCTGTGCGCAATCACATGAGCGCCCAAGAGCTTAGCCGAACCGTGCATGCTCATCCTACCCTATCCGAGGCAATACGGGAAAGCGCGGCGATGCTTGCACGCTAGAGCGGAGAACTTCGGTCGGGGCGGCCGCAAAGCAGGATGGTTAGGCCGCCCTGAGAGGCGAAGAAAAAAGAAAAGTTTCCAGGCACCGGCACAAAACCACACGGTTCCACGAACCGCGTTTATGATTTTGGGATACTTTTGTCGTAATTGGGGCTTTTGTAGAATTCGCACTTCATGCAGCTGGCAACTTTCAGTGCGAAGCTGCCTT
>JBMFHI010000095.1:0-14379 GCA_049976905.1 Syntrophobacteraceae bacterium
CTCACATGCTCCAGGGCCTTGCTACAGTTTTTGAAATGGAAATAGCCAACCCAGCCGCGAAGGGTGGAGTTGACTTCCCCTACGACAAGATCAAGCGGCACATATGTCCTCTTACGTGTGAGAAAGGTGAGACAGGGGTCAGCCCTTAAAAAGGGAATATTGTAACTGTATATGGCGTCAGCGGGGGGGGTGCGTCGCTTGTCAGCGGGGTCGGACCAAGCCATATGCTTAATTGACGAGGATTCAAGCCAAATACGATGCCGTTTTTCGGCCTTAAAACGCTGTTTTTGATACCAAAAGGGGATCATTAGGAGTTAGGGTGGGCAAAGGCGCAGCCTTCCCACCCTTATCGGGATCGCATCGGTGAGTGGCCCGGCCAACATGTGTTTCCATTCTTTGAGATCAAAATCGTTTCAGGCCGACGGTTCTAAACAGAGTCTTTGTTTCAAAAAATCCGCTTTGCACCTGCCCGAAGGATACTACGTGACTGCAACCACCGGGGATGCCCCGGGCGCCTGTTTCCACAGCCCCCCCCCATGGGATGCTCGTTGCTCCAGCACCATGCGGACAGGATCGGGCGGGGATTTCAACTCCGATTCTTTGGCGCTTGACCTCCCGCCAGGTATGGCATATTATCATACCGGAGGTGCGAAATGGCTTCAGCAAAGATCGCAATAACGATGAATGAGAGTACGCTGCACCGGCTTGATCGGCTGGTAAAAGATCGGGTGTTTCCGAACCGAAGCAAAGCAATTCAGGATGCAGTAGAAGAAAAATTGGAAAGACTGGAACGAAATCGCCTTGCCAGAGAATGTGCAAAGCTTGACCCTGGCGCGGAGAAATCTTTGGCGGAAGAGGGTATGGAGGAGGAGTTGGAGCGTTGGCCGGAATACTGAGGGGAGAGATTCGATGGGCCGATCTGAATCCGGTAAAGGGAAAAGAACAATCCGGCCTGCGGCCTGTTGTCATTCTCAGCCGAAATGTTTTCAACGAACGTTCGGGAACTGTGATAGCTGTGGCAATTACCAGCCGGCCTCAGCGCGCGGGATTTCCTCTCACTCTTGAACTCTCTTCCAGTGACCTTCCTAAACGCTCATGGGCGAAAATCAGCCAAATCCGCACACTCTCGACAGAGCGCATCGGCAAGAAAATCGGCGCTGTGTCACAGGAGGAGTTGGACCAGATCATTGAAGGTTTTAATGAGATCATCGCGAGCTAACGAAAGTAATGTGAAGAAAGTGAAGAAAGGAATTGTTGGCCATTGGACTTCGGGAATACCGGCAGATTTATTTCAAACCGCAGCGCATTATTTACCGGATCATGGCCGAGACCGTCTACGTAATGGTGATCGCCGACGGTCGGCGGGATATGCAAACGCTTCTCCAGCGCCGATTGCTACAGGCATGATCCCTTAGTTCGGATTCATTTTCGTGCTAAAGCGGCGTAAAAGAACAGACCGCTTGCACGCTGGAAGTGCCTGCCCCCTCCCCAATGGTTGAAATCACCGGAAAGAGGTCAGGGTGATCAACGACAATTATTTCTTCCAGGCGTATTGGTTTCGGAAACAGATCTCACGAGGCAAATCAGGCTTGCCCCATTGGGACACTGACCGTGGAAAATGTCACCCTCAGCCAAGTCGCCAGGTGATAACTTGCGATCGTTCATCCTCGATGCCCCCGCAGTAAAAAGGGTTGCGGAATTCCTACCTTCCAAGCGGCGTTCTGGTTTTGAATTCCCAGTACTTTGAGGGCACAATCATTGGGACCTGCGCCAATGGCGCAACCTCTTACAATCGCAATGTAAACGTCAATAGAAATGGAAACGTTAATCAGGGGTGGGGCGCCTGGGGCGGCTATTACAGGCCGGGTGTTGTAGCCGTCGGGGTAGCCAATCCTTATTGGCGACCGCTCCCGGTGTTCCTCTCGATTAGCTCAGGCTCTAATTCTACGAGGTGGGATTTCGTAACCGAAAACTAATTTTGACCGACCTCTTCCCGCGGGGTAGTTTCAATCTCGCCGATTGAACCGGTTCATAGCATCGGTTATGCCGGTTGCAAGAACGCTTCGGAGGGCTTCCTCAGCCTGGGCCAACATATCTTTCCAGGCCTGGCGCTCTTCGGAATAAGGGGGGAGCAGGACGAAATCTTCGACCGGCTCCCCGTGTTTTGGGCGCCCTATCCCCATTTTTAGCCGTGGGAAATCGGCAGTGTCAACATGGTCCATTATCGAGCGAATCCCCCGGTGTCCGCCCGCCCCGCCTCTTTGGGCAATGCGAATCCTTGCGAGTGGAAGATCGAGATCGTCGTGAACGACGATCATATTCGCAGGGCAAATCCCGAAGTATTTGATTATTTCCCCGACAGCCTCGCCGCTTCTGTTCATATAAGTAAGAGGCTTTACAAAGAGGACCTTGCGGCCCTCCGCAACAGCAAAGCCCCATGAGGCGCGAAACTTGCGCTCTATCATAGACGGCGAGTAGCGATCGATAAGCCTGTCCAAAACCTCAAAACCCGCATTGTGGCGCGAGCCCGAGTATTCTTTCCCTGGATTTCCCAGGCCAATCACGGCGAGGATTTGGACCTCGTTACGGCAAACATCACCCATGGAAAACTATTTTTCGCTTCCTTCAGGGGACTTCGCGGCGCTCTCGGGGCTCTCGATACTGACCAGGCCCATGGAGGGGACTTCGTCAATCGTATAGGCACCCTCGGTTACCAGGTCCTGGACATGGAGTACGTCACCCAAATCAAGTTTGCTCACATCGATTTTTATTTTTTCAGGTATCTGGTTTGGCAGGCAGCGCACGGTAAGGCTTCTCTGGATAAGGTTTAGCTCTCCGCCTTTTTGCACTCCTACCGAATCGCCCACGATCTCGATGCTTACCTCGACGGTGATGGGCTGGTCCAGGGGCACTTCATAGAAATCTATGTGAAGAAAGCGCCTGCGGTAAGGGTGGGTCTGAATTTCGCGGATGAGCACCTGTTTGACTTCGCCTTCGCCTATCTTAAGGTTTAGAAGCCTGCTCTCACCATGGCTTTCCCTTAGAAATTTTTCCAGGCTGAGAGCAGAAACAGTAAGTGCCTGGGCTGGGGTCTTGGGGCCGTAGAGGATCCCAGGAACCAGGGCTTCCCTGCGAATGCTTCGCGCACCGCCTTTTCCCGTCTTCTGTCTAAGTACCGCTTCGAGTTCAAGACTCATTACGAAAACCTCCCGATTTAACCGGCGCTAAATCCTGCGACCAGAAGCAGACAGAGGCGCAGTCTGCCGCAAGGGCTCTAACAGGATCCGGGACGCCGCAGCTTTAACATTCCTTGAATATGGAACTGATGGATTCCTCAAAATGCACCCTTTTTATTACCTCGGCAAGCATGGGTGCAACGCTCACCACCTGTATCTTTTCGCAAGCCGTTGCCTTTTGGCAAAGAGGAATTGTGTCGGTCACAATAAGCTTCTCGATGGCCGAATCCTCGATTTTTTCCACAACACCGACCCCAGAGAGCACGGGGTGGACGACACAGGCTTCAATGGAGCCCGCGAGAGCCTCCCGGGCAGCGATTGCCGTGCGTAGAATCGTCGTTCCCGTATCGATCATATCGTCAAGGATGATGACCCTTCTGCCCTTGACGTTTCCCACGATTTTGGGATAAGCACCGTTTTCCCTGTAGTCCATAAGGGCCAGATCGAGCTTTAAGCGCGCGGCGAAAAACCTTGCCCGCGCCGTGCCCCCCGAATCCGGGGTCACAACTATCTCATCACCGCTCACCCCCTCCCTGATCGCTTCGATCAAGGCCGTCGTACCGAACAAATGATCGACGGGGATACGGAAAAACCCCTGGATCTGGTCGGCGTGCAGGTCGATAGTGATGACATGGTCGGCGCCCGCAATGCCAAGAAGGTCCGCTACCACTTTAGCGGCAATGGGGACCCTTGGCTTGTCCTTCTGGTCCTGGCGCCCGTAGCCGTAGTAGGGGATTATTACGTTTATCCGCCTGGCCGAGGCTCTTTTGAGAGCGTCGATTATGACCAGAAGCTCCATGAGGTTTTCATTTACGGGCGGGCAACTTGACTGGAGGACGTAGGTGTCTTTGCCGCGAACGTTTTCGCAGATCTCAACTCTTACCTCGCCGTCGCTAAAACGGCCGATAACGGCTTTGCCTGGGCATATCTGCAGTTGCGAACAAACCTTTTGAGCGAGCGCGACGTTCGAATTTCCGGCAAATAGACTTAAACGGCTCCACATAAAATTTCGCTCTGTTCCGCTTGCCACGCGGGCAACGGAGAAAAAAATGGCTGGGGCGGGAGGATTCGAACCTCCGAATGCGGATTCCAAAGACCCGTGCCTTACCGCTTGGCGACGCCCCAACACTCTATCCCGCTAATGCGGGTTCGTTAAAAGCGGAGGTAAAAAAAGCACCTCCGAAAGATTCAGATTTTAGAGCCGATTACCCTCGCAGCACGCACCCAACAATCCGACCACTGCTTTTTTGCCATCCGGGCCGCTTCCTCTGCTTGCGCCACGGAGCTAAAGACCGCGAACACCGTGGGCCCGCTGCCGCTCATGGAGGCGGCCATGGCCCCCTTATCAAGGAGGTAGCTCTTGATTTCGGCTATGACCGGGTATCTTGAAACGGTTACAGCTTCAAGATCATTTTCGATGCACCCTTCCAACTGATAGGGATGGTCTTCGAAACTAGTTAATTTAATTTGAGCTCTTGATTTTGTCAATTTTAAATTTTGATATACCCAGGCCGTCGGCACCACTATCGGCGGTTTTATGAGAACCAGTGGATAGTCGGGCACGCCTGGGACAAATTCGAGCTTCTCGCCAACCCCGGTTGCCAGGGCTGGGCGAGAATCGAGAAAAAACGGCACGTCGGCCCCAAGACACAGGGCCATGGAAGCGAGGTCGCCCGCAGAAACGATCCCTTCAAAAAAGCAGTTAAGAGCGCAAAGGACCCCCGCGGCGTCGGAACTGCCGCCACCCAGGCCCGCACCCCAGGGAATAACCTTTTGTATCCGAAACGCCACCCCGGCCTTTTTACCGGTGGCCTTCAAGAAGAGATCGGCTGCGCGCCATGCAAGGTTTCGCTCATCGCAGGGAATTTCGTCCGTGTCGCAGGCGAGGGTTATCGGACCGTTTCCGGGGCGCAGGCCAAGGGTCATCCGGTCGAAAACCGAAATTGGGAGCATAAGGCTAGACAAATCATGATAGCCGTCTTCTCTTTTTCCCGTCACTTCGAGCCACAGATTTATCTTGGCCGGCGCCCGGACGATCACATCCGCACCCTCGCCCCCCCTGGGGCATATCTCGCATTGAACGGCGCTCACCGGTTATTTACCCGACTTTTGGACGTAGCGCATCCGCAGATCGTAGAGCACGGAGCGCAGGAGATTTTCCTCGTCGCTATCGAGGTTGCCCTTGGTTTTTTCCTGCAGCATTCCCAGGGTGTCGATGATCTGTTTGGCTATGACCAAATCAACCCTGGTCTGGTTGGTTTCCGGCTCGGGAATCTCCCCCAGGTGCACAAGCGCCGACGAACTAAGGGAGAAAACGAAGGTAGCCATGGAAACTTCGGGCAAGGGGCCCTGCTCGGGTTCATCCTGGTCGGAATCGGGTTGCGCACCGGTTTGGGGTTCCTCTGATTGCGGCTCCTCTGCGCTGCCTTCGGCAAACCGACGCCGATCCTTTACTACGAATCCCTTTTCTTCTTCATTTTCTGCCATATGCCTTTTTCCTTCCCTTCGATCAACAGAGTTCAACCGCCTGAACAAGATCGACATTGTCGAGGGCGAGCAGTTCCTCTATAACATTGGCTGGAACCGGCACATCGGATTGCAAAAATATAATGTTTTGTCCGCGCTCAAGCATCTGGCCAACGTTCATTAGAGAAATATTTATCCCGTTTCGCCCGAGGCAGGTCCCGATAGCGCCGATGGTGCCGGGAGTGTCGATGTTGTAGATAAGAAGCAGATGGCCCTGGAGGGGGGCTTCCAGGCGGAAGTCGTTTATGTGGACCATCCGGGGTTGTTTTTTGCCTACGATGGTGCCGGCAACCAGGTTTTCCCCCTGCGAAGTCTTGACATGAATGCTTATGAGGTTTGTGAAGTCTTCGGCTTCGGTGCGTACGGAGGTGGTGACCTTAATGTCGCGTTCCTTGGCATGGATGGTTGCATTGATAAAGTTGACCATATCGCCAAGAATGGGGGTAAGCATCCCCTTTAAAACCGCGATGGTAAGGGTCTTGGTTTCCTGCGCGGCGGCATCGCCAACGAATTCGACCGATACCTTTTCAATGGCGCCCTTAGTGATCTGGCTTAGCACGCATCCGAGCTGTTCGGCCAGGGTAAGGTAGGGACGCAGCTTTACCAGCAAGGCTCCGTCGATATTGGGAGCGTTTACGGCGTTTCTGATGGTGCCTCGAGTAAGAAAATCGCTTATCTGTTCCGCAACGGCCACCGCCACGTTTTCCTGCGCCTCTTCGGTGGAAGCCCCAAGGTGGGGGGTAGCTATAACCTGGTCGAGGCTAAGCAGGGGATGATCCTTGGGGGGCTCTTTTACAAAGACGTCAAGGGCCGCTCCCGCCACTTTCCCCTGTTTTATCGCCTCATAGAGGTCGTTTTCTTCCACGATGCCGCCCCGAGCGCAATTCAAGACGAAAACGCCTTTTTTCATCTTTTCGAAGGCGGCCTTGTTTAGCAGGTTTCGGGTTTCGGCGGTAAGAGGGGTATGGACCGTTATGTAGTCGGCCTGGGCAAGCAGTTGATCGAGTGTGGCACCCCTTATGCCCAGAGTCTCGATAACCTCGGGATTGATAAAGGGATCGTAGGCCATTACCTGCATCTTGAGACCCTTGGCCCTATCGGCCACAACCCGGCCGATTCGGCCGATACCGATGATCCCCAGCACCTTGTTGTAGACTTCCTTGCCCTTAAAGCGTTTCTTTTCCCAGGCGCCGCTCTTTAAAGAACCCGATGCCTGGGGAATATTGCGGGTAAGGGAGAGCATCATTGCGATCGTGTGCTCGGCGGTGGTTATGACATTACCCTCGGGCGTGTTCATAACCACTACGCCACGTTTGCTGGCGGCTTCGATATCAACGTTGTCGAGTCCAATACCGGCGCGGCCCACCACCTTAAGATTGTGGGCATTTTCGAGCAACTCGGCAGTCACCTTGGTTGCGCTGCGGATAATGAGCGCATCAAAGTCTTTGATGACCTTCTTTAATTCCTCGGGGGTGAGCGAGGTACTTACCTGCACTTCGAAACCGGGCACTTTGCTAAGTATTTCTATGCCGGATTCGGAGAGGTTGTCACTTACAAGAATTTTCATTTACTCCTCCTGAATCGTTTAATCAAAAATAAGCCGCGCTTTATACCACGTTTAGTTAAAGATCTCACCTGCCCGAGAGCCGATTAGAGGGCAAAAGACGATCAATCATTTCGTTTTTTGGCCGATATTGGTCTTAATCCCCTTTTCATCCAATGCCTCCGAGATGACTTTTTCGAATTTGTCCAACCCGGGTCCCCCGATAAAGACCATGCCGTTGATAACGTAGGTAGGGGTCCTGTCTATACCCACCCGCTCGGCCTCGGAGATGCTCTTTTCCACCGTGGCCTTATATTTTGAGTCATTAACGCACTTTGAAAACTTTTTTCTGGACATGCCGAGTTTAACGGCCAAATCGATCATATTTTTGACCGAAAGATCGGGGGTGGTGTAGAGTTCATCCTGATACTGCCAAAATTTTCCCTGGTCGTTGGCGCACAGCCCGGCCTCCGCGGCCTTGAATGCAAAGGGGTGCATTTTGAGCGGATACTCCTTATAGACCCAGCGGAGCTTGTTGCCAAATGCCGCCCTTACCTGTTTTACCACCGGGTGGTTGGCGCGGCATGCCGGGCACTGGTAGTCGGAGAATTCGATCACCGTCACGGGCGCGTTTTTGGGTCCCAGGCAGGGCGCGTGACCGATGCTTATTTTCACCTCCGGCGGCCTGGGGACGGGCAAAAGAATCCGCACATCGTAGCCGGACTCATGAGCATGGGCGTAATCGTTTACCGCCTGCATTCTTTTCTGTTCTTCGAGCCCCTGTTTGATGCGCTCTTTGAGATCCGGAACGGTTTTCATATAGAGTTGGAGCTGCTGTTGGTGCTGCTGGATATACTTATCCACATCGGCATCGGAGACCACGGCCGAGTTGGTAAGAGCCGCCGTAAAATCCTGGAGGGTTTTCCCATGTTTTTTTGCCTCCTTCTCCAGAATCGTATCGACTATCAACTGGTCGAGCCTCTGCATTTTCATCCTGTAGATATCTAAACGCATCTGCTGGAGTTTCGAGCCAAGAAGGACATCGAGGCGCTGGTTGGTTATGACTTCGCCGCCAACCGTTGCGGCAGTCCCGTAGTCCTGGCCGAACTGCGCGGGGTTTGCCGAGGCGAAAAAATGCAGGTTATTTTCGAAAGGCACCCAGAAAAGGAAGGCCACAAAGAAAAGAAGCGCCAGAGTTGCCTGCTGCCAAAGGAGTTCCTTTCTAAATGCAAGTCCGACCAGAACAACCATCACCCCGGCATTTGCAATGCAAAAGATGCAGGGCAAATGCAACCTGATCATAATAAGGACAAGAACGGCCTCGGCCCCAGCGGCGGCAAACGCGATCCAAGCCGCGCTTTTGGGTTTTAAAAAAGCCAGCAGGCCGACAACCAGATAAAACAAAGCGCCCCAGACCCAGAAGTGAACATGGAGAAAATGCATGAGGCCGGCATCCGTGCAGGCCTCCGCACAAATAGAGTCCAAAAAGGGAATGCTTTGGTGAAATCCGCTCAAAAAAGCGACGAGCAGTCCAACCAGGGATACGACAAGCAGCGGAACGCTTTTTTCGCAACGCCTCTCGGACACAGAACCCTCAGGTTCCAGCCCCCCGTTTTGTATGCCTTTATTGCTAGCAAACATAAAAACTCTCTCCCGTTAAGTTATCCCACCCGGAGCCGCGATACGCTCTTTTCGCGCACCGGAAGCAATACCGTTTTTCGTGGTTTGCCGTTACAGGTGCAAAGAAAACCCATGTTTTTTGGGGACAAGCTCTTTCATATAATCATCGGTCTTTTTTTGCATCCCCGGCGAGTTGGCAAGAAAAGGTTTCGCCATCTTAAACTGCGAGATCGCCTCCACATCGTTGGCTTCCTGATAGTAGTAGCATCCGAGATAGAAATGGGCCGGACCAAGCTTTTCTGTCTGCCCCAGGGCCACACCCAGCTGATAGTCGATATCGGGAAATGTGGGTGCGAATTGCTCTATTTGCAGGAGGTTTTGGATTGCCTCATCTTTTTTTCCCATATCCATCAAGACCAGGGCGAGCCTGTAGTGGGCGATCGGAGAGGAAGGGTCGATGGTCAAGGCCGATTTCAAAATAGTTTTAGCCTCCTGCAGCTTACCGGCCTTGCGGCAGGCTTCGGCCAGGGTACTGAGGACAAAGGGATCATCAGGCATCAGCCGCGCGGCTTTTTTTAGTTCAACCACGGCCCGCCGCCATTTCTGTTCTCTTAAGTAAAGACGTCCCAACCCATAGACAGCTATACTGTCGCCTTTTTTTATTCTGGCCTGGAAACGCTCAAAAGCCTTATCCTCATCGGCGTAGCCGCCTATAAGAGCTGCCTGTATAACTTTGAAATTTCCAATCGGCGCTCTTCTTACCTCATGGCCCGTCGCCTCTTGCTTCTTGACCAGATCTTCGAGGTAGAGAACGCGCTCCTGCGTGGCCGGGTGGGTCTCCAGGTAGTCGGGCACATTGGAACTCTCCAGCCATGTGCGCCGCAGAAGCTTTTTCATCATGGCCGGCATCGCCTTTGGATCGTAGCCTGCCTTGCAAAGATAGCCAAACCCGCGCAAATCGGCTTCCATTTCGTGCTCGCGGCTGCTTTTCAAAGAAGAGGTCGCGCCTGCGGCCATGCCTCCAGCCGCCAGGCCGGGGGCCCCCAGAAGAACCGCCGCGACCATCCCCGCAAGCATCCCGATGCTTGTGATCTTCGATTCGTCCATGGAGCGTTGAAAATGATGCGCCATGACGTGGCCGCATTCATGGCCAAAAATGGCGGCCAGTTCGTCTTCGGAAGACATCA
This sequence comes from Syntrophobacteraceae bacterium, assembly GCA_049976905.1. GTDB lineage: Bacteria > Desulfobacterota > Syntrophobacteria > Syntrophobacterales > Syntrophobacteraceae > SbD1. Next base: position 10,113 of record JBMFHI010000095.1, read on the forward strand.
TCTCCATAAGGCCCCGATACATATAGATAGTGCCCCCGGGTGTGGCGAAAGAGTTGGGGACCGACTCATCGATTAGAAAAAACCGAAACTTGTAGGGCGTAACGCCAACTTGGCCTACGATGCGCTGACCTACCTGGTTTAAGTAGGTAAGTATTTCACCGTCATCAATAAATGGCTCGGACTTTCGGATCAGCTTGAGGATCTTTTGTCCTAAAGCGTTTTCCTCGGTAAGAGACATCGGGGCGGCCCATCCGGGAATCAGGATTGTGAAGGTGAAAATAAGCAGGATCAAAAGAACTGGGGCTTTTTTCACCATCTTGGCAAAACCTTTCGCGCTCCCCATAAAGAGCCCCTGTCAGTTGGTCCGCGGTGCGAGGTCGCCCCCCGAATGCTCCCAATCCAACATGGAAGCCTCGGACCAAAGACTTTCAAGGTCGTAGAATTCACGCACCGGTTCGTAGAAGATGTGGATGATCACATCCGCGTAATCCATAAGCACCCAGTGGCCCTCGGATTTTCCTTCGCTCCCAAGGGGCTTTATTCCATGAGTTCTTAGACCCCTTTCGAGGTTATCGGCGATTCCCTGAACCTGTCTGCTGGATTTAGCGCTGCAGATGATAAAATAATCGGCCAGGGAAGAAAATCTCGCGACATCGAGCACAATCAGATCGAGAGCTTTATAGCTCACAGCTTCCCTTGCGCAAAGAATTGCCTTGTCCCTGCTGCTCATAAGAGTTCCAACATCGTCTTGTTTTGGCCCGCTTAGGGCCGGCGCACTCAATTCAACCATCGCAGTTCCTTGCAAGTTCAAGAGGAGACCCCTCGCGGTCCTTCCGGTAAAGTCCGTTTTCTTCAATATAACCCCATACCTTATCGGGAACCAGATAGCGCAGCGATCTTCCCTGCGCGGCCAACTCCCTTATCCTGGTCGAGGAGATATCCAGCCTCGTATTAAGAAGTTTATAAATCGTACACAATTCGGGATGCCGGATCTGACCCTTTTCATAATCGGCTTCATATAACCCGGACACATTGGCTGCGGCAAACGACAATATTTGATCGAGGCTGCATTCGGCTCTGCACAGCACGACAATGGAGGCCAATGAAAAGATTTGTGAGAAATCATACCAGGTATTCATCTCGAAGAAGGCATCGCAGCCGACCAGAAAGAAGAGCTCGGCCCCGGGATTAGACTTTCGAAACCGCCTGAGGGTATTAACCGTATAGGATTTTCCGGGAATCCGCAGTTCCATATCCGAGAGGCGAAAGCGCGGGTTTGCCAAAATGGCGAGTTGGAGCATATGCCGGCGGTTTTCAAAGGGGAGAATGTTTTTTTCCGTCTTGTGGGGCGGCAGGGCCGCGGGCACAAAATCAACCGCATCGAGGCCAAGAATCTCCATGGCCTCTTCGGCAGCTCTAAGATGCCCAAGGTGGACGGGATCGAATGTCCCCCCAAGTATGCCCAGCCGCAACGGCATAGGTCTTTGCTCCCTGTCTCGTTTCATTACACATGCCTCGTTGGGCGCCGGTGCGTCTTACTCCCGCACCTGGCCGCTACCGAAGGCGATGAATTTGGTCGTCGTAAGCTCTTCGACTCCCATGGGGCCGAAAGCATGCAGCTTGGAGGTGGAGATGCCGATCTCGGCCCCGAGGCCAAGCTGAAAGCCGTCGTTAAAGCGGGTCGAAGCGTTTACCAAAACAAGCGAGGACTGCACCTGCCTCACAAACCGGTGGGCCCGCTCGTAGTTTTCCGTAACGATGGCTTCGGTGTGCTGGGAACCATACCTCGCTATGTGTCGCACGGCTTCGTCCATATCGGATACCACGCGCACCGACAAGACCAAATCGAGGTATTCGGCGGCCCAGTCCTCTTCGGTTGCAGCGGCGCAGCCCGCAAGGATCTCCCGGGTCAACTCGCAGCCCCGAAGCTCCACGCCGCTTTGTCTAAAATCCTCGGCCATGGGGGGCAAAAAACTCCGCGCGATTTCCCGATGAACAAGAAGGGTCTCCATTGCATTGCACGTGGCCGGTCTCTGGGCCTTGGCGTTAAGACAAATCTTACGAGCCTTTTCAATGTCCGCGCCACTGTCAACATAGACATGACAGACGCCCTTGTAATGTTTTAAGACCGGCATCCTGGCATTTTGAACCACAAAGCGAATAAGTTCTTCACCGCCCCGGGGAATCATAACATCTATGTATTCTTCAAGACCCAGCAGATCGAGCACCGCCTGACGCTCCACCGTATCCACAAACTGAACCGCGTCCTCGGGAAGTCCGACCTTTCCCAACGATTCTCTCAAAATAGCGGCAAGGCGGCTGTTGGAATGGAAGGCCTCCGAGCCTCCCCGCAAAATTACCGCGTTTGCGGCCTTTATGCACAAGGCCGCCGCATCCACCGTAACATTGGGACGCGATTCGTAGACAATGCCTATAACCCCCAGAGGAATGCGCATCTTTCCAACCTGGAGCCCGTTGGGTCTAGTCCACATCCGTGTAATCTCGCCAACCGGGTCCGGGAGCAACGCAACCTCTTTTAGTCCCTCGATCATATCCTTTAAAACCTTGGAGCTAACGATCAACCGGTCAATTTTGGCCTTTGTCAACCCCTTGCGCTCAGCCTCTTCGACGTCCTTTCGGTTTGCCGCATAGATGGAATCGCAATGGAGGGCAAGCGCCGCGGCCATCGATTCGAGAGCTTCCCGCTTAAGACCGCTTCCCGCCGTGGCCATGGCGTGGGAAGCCTCACGGGCCCTTTTGCCCATCTCTACAATTTGCTCCCGCATAAATTCCTCCACTTAAAAATTTTACAGCCCCCCGGCGCCCTCGCAGGTCAAAACGAAATTGTCCCTGTGAATGACTTCATCGGAATGCTTATAGCCGATCAGACTCTCTATTTCGTCGCTATGGCGGCCCTTTATGTTTTCTATCTCGGTTGACTTGTAATTTGTAAGCCCTATTCCGATAAGGTTGCCGCTTTTGTCGATGCACCGAACCGGAGCCCCGATTCCAAACACCCCCCTTACCTCCCTTATCCCAATGGGCAAAAGCGAGCGGCCCCTTGCCACCAGCGCATCAACGGCGCCCTCATCGAGGGTGATCTCTCCAGAGGGTTTGGGCAGATTGGCCAGCCACACCTTTTTGCCCGACCAGCTCCTTTCTTTTGGCACAAACATCGTGCCCAGTTCCTGGCCGTCAAACAGGCGCAAAAGAACGTCCCTTTGCTTTCCCGGGGCGATTATCATAGGGATGCCAAGCGCCAGGCACTTGCGAGCGGCGTTGACCTTGCTAAGCATTCCCCCGGTTCCAACCTCGCCAGACTCCGGGGCCGCGCAGGCAAGAATCGCGCGATCGATACGGTTTACCAGGGGTATCAGCCTCGCGGAAGGATTGCTCCTCGGATTGCAGTCGTAGAGGCCCTCGATGTCGGTCAGATTTATTACAAGGTCCGCCCCCACAAGGCCGGCGATAAGGGCCGAAAGATGGTCGTTATCTCCAAACTTGATCTCTTCGACGACAACGGTGTCATTTTCGTTTATAATGGGCGTTATACCCCAGGAAAGAAGCGTTTCCAGAGTATTTCTGGCATTGAGATATCTGCGCCTGTTGGCAAGATCCTCACCGGTCATGAGCACCTGGGCCACAAGCAGGTCGTACTTATCGAATGCTTCCTCCCAGGCTTCCATAAGGGCTCCCTGGCCCACGGCCGCAACCGCCTGTTTGTGAGGAATCGAGCGCGGACGCTGCGAAAGCCCCATCCGGTACATGCCCGAGGCTATGGCTCCCGAGGAGACCACGAGTATATCGATGCGCGGGGTGCGCCCGCGCAGTTCGGCAACCTGATCGCTCAGCCTGTGAATCATGGCCCGGTCGAGCCCTTTGGGGCCGGTAACGGTGGCGCTGCCCACCTTTATCAGCACGCGTCTGCATCGGCCAAACAGTTCGCTTCTTGTAAAAGACTCACCCATAGGACAAAATTCCAAAGCAACGCAATGCAGGCCGAAAGTATCGGGAAAAAATTTCCCGCCCGCTACCGACTTTCCTGCCAACCAGTTTAAAGGCAAAATCAGAACTTTTAATAATAGTACCGATAGCTGGTTTTTACAATAAGTTCGAAAGGCAAAGTCGGAAAGTGAAGCTCGAAAGACACAGGAAACCGAAAGTTCGGCCGGTCAAAAGAGCCGGGCGCTTTCCCCCCTTACCACAATATTGTTGATTTAGGCTCACGCGGAGGCGCGAAAAAAAGGCGATGAAAGAAACACAATAC
>JBMFHI010000096.1:0-14325 GCA_049976905.1 Syntrophobacteraceae bacterium
GTAGCAGTCAAAGTTACCTTCCTTGCGCTGAATTTCTCTTATAAGGGCTGCCTTGCTCTTCCCGAAGGATTTTATGTCCATACTTTTGGCCATAGCGCGCACGTCGTTCATTTTCATGGGGAAACTCCTTTCTTGCGTTGGGCTGTTTACTCTTCATCCCAAGAGGCGAACCGGGGCGTAGGGACCGCGGCGTGAATTTTTCGAAGTTCCATCTCTATTTTATGCTCTCCAGCTTTGGCGATCATCCGAAGATTTATGGCGCCCGAAAAATCTCTGATGCTCAAAACGGTATTTCCCTGCTGCACGGCCTTGATTCTACCGGCAAGAATCGTAATTCGAGGGAATTTAAAGCCGGTGCAGGATGTCGAAGGGCGCGAGACGGAGGCGTGAGCGCTTCCGGAAGCCATGGAGAATGGAAGCAGCCAAGCGCCGCCGGGGCCTCTTTCAAGCTGCAGGAAGGGTTTTTGCAGTTCAATATTGTTTACGATCAGGTAGGGCCGCTCCAGGGAGAAGCTGTAGTCGAGGCGAACATTTTGGCAGTCCAGAACAGGCTTACCTGCGGATTCGATCTTTACCCCGGTAAGATAAATGCTCGAACGAAGGTTCCATCTATAGGAGCAGATAGTTACTCTCAGGTGGGTGGCCCTCTGTAATCGAGCGATTCCCCCCATTATGATTCTACGTTGGAGCGAAGAGGAGTTGAGCGCGATGAGTACAGGCAATGCCACGCAAAGCAGAATCCCAGCCATCCACGCAACCATTCTCACCGCAAGCGGGACATTTCGGGACCGCGTATTTGTGGCGTCGTTTCCTTTGGGCAATTTGGCTCCTCTTGCATTTTTTTAGTAGTGGGCAATTATGAAGAATTTCGGAAAACAAATCAACCGGCAATGAGTCGATGTGAGGGGGTGTCGGAGCAAGGCTGGCTTATCGCGGCGATCAACACAAAGCTCCAGGCGCTATGAGGATTCATTTTCAATTACACCCAGCCCGCAGAGGATGCCGCTAACGAAGCGGCCAGGCTGGAGATTTCGGGGCGTCTGGGGGTAAGTTCGCCGTGAAGTTAAAGGGTTTGAGCGGACCGTGGAAAAGAGCGGCACAAACCTTATGAGGTTATATACGATGGGCGAGCGGTATTTTATCAGGCACCAAGTTCTTCCTTCAGCCACTGTTCGAGTTCTTCGGTAATGGCGTATACGCCAACGCCGGGTTTGCGTCCGCCGGCCTTTATGGCTCTTTGGACCATGTCTGCGGGCGCGGGGATCTTGGCTATTTCGTCGGCCTCTTTCATGGTCCTGCGGATAAGTGTCACCTGGGGCGGTTTTTCCCAGTCATAGATTACAAAATATAAGGCTTGCTGATCGGCAAACCTTACGAATTGATCTCTTCTAGCCCATCCCGTTCCCCATTCCAGGTAGGTTTCAACGGCTCGCTCCGGGGTCATTTCCCAGTCCAGACGGTCGATTATTTCCCTGTGCGTTTTGAGATCTTCGATTCCCCACATGCTCACCCCCCTTTGCATTCTTCCTTGAGAAGGTTTTTATCGGTTGACGGGGTATCCAAATTCTTGAAGAGCCCGAGGGTCTTTTCTCCAATTTTTCTGAACGCGAACGAAAAGCCCAAGATATATGTGACAACCGAGCAAGGTCTCTATTTCAAGGCGGGCCTGTTTGCCTATCTCCTTTAGCATCGCCCCGCCCTTCCCTATTATAATGCCCTTCTGGGAGTCGCGCTCGACGTTTATGGCGGCCTCTATTTCGATGAGATTTTTATCGGGTAATTCAGTAAATTTTTCGACGAGCACCGCAACCGCGTAAGGGATCTCTTCGCGAACGAGGTGAAAAATCTTCTCCCTTATCAGTTCGGCCACAAAAAAGCGTTCAGGCTGGTCGGTAACGTAGTCTTCGGGATAAAACTGCGGGCCGGGCAGCAAAAGCTTGGCGACCTCGGCCAGGATCTGAGCGGTACCGTCGCCCTGAAGGGCGGAGACCGGGATAATTGCCCGGAAATCGTGCCGGTTTTGCCATCTTTCGATCAGGGGCAAGAGCAGCCCCTTGTTTGTAAGAGTATCGATTTTGTTTATGAGCAGTATTACGGGCGTGGAAATCCGTTTAAGGTTTTCCAGGATGAACTCGTTTATGGAGCGGTCCTCATTGGGTTCGATCATGAAAAGGACCGCATCGCTTTCGCTAAGCGATGAAAGCGCGGTTTCAACCAGGCCCCGGTTAAACTCGTCTCTTGCCTTCAGTATGCCTGGCGTATCGACAAAGATGATCTGGCAGTCGGGTCTTGTGAGTATGCCGGTAATGCGGTTTCTGGTCGTTTGGGGTTTTGGCGCTGTAATGGAAATCTTTTGCCCGAGGATCTGGTTGAGCAAGGTCGATTTCCCGGCGTTTGGCGCACCCACTATAGCAATGTATCCCGATTTAAACTCTTTGTTTTCCATGATATCTCAACCTCTGTGGAATTCGGGTCACCGACCACCCTGGCGTTTACTCCCCATTTGCTTTGCCAGTGGTGCAGGTTTGCCCTGCGGTTTCCTATCGCGTCGCTCACCTGGTTTGGCGCCACACGTATAACGATTTCCGTGCCTGAAAGCTCCCCCATTGCAGCCAGGCGCGCGTCAATTCTATCTTGCCACCAACGGCTTTTCACAAGGCTGCCGAAGGCCGGGTGATAGGGGCCTGCGAGCACGGCTCCCGGTTTTTCAAGCTCAGGGTCAGCCTGAAGACCCATTCGAATGATCGGCACGCGGGCTTGAAGGGCTACATCGTAGGCCAGGGCAAGCATGACAACGGCCTGCTCCAGACTCAAGGGAGCGTAGAGGCCTTCTCGAAAGCGCCTGGCAAGAACGGTTCCTTCAAGAACGAGCGTGGGATAGATCCGAAGGAAGTCGGCTCCAATTTCTATGGCCTTTCGAATCGAGTGCAGGAAAAGCTCACAGCTATCGCCGGGCAGCCCAGCCATCAACTGGACTCCAAGTTGCCAGCCCTTTAGTTTAACCCTTTTTGCCGCCTCGAAAACCGTTTGGCTCCGATATCCCCTGGAGCTTTTGTCCAGCACGGAGTCCGAAAGGCTCTGAACGCCCAGTTCGACAGTGCTGACCGGGTACCTTGCAAGCATAGCGACAACGCGGGTATCGAGACAATCGGGCCGGGTTGAAAACCTGATTCCGGAAAAAATCCCCTCTTTCACAAAAACCGAGGCAGAGGCGAGGATTTCTTCGACAAGGCCCAAAGGCAGCGCGGTAAAGGTGCCCCCGTAGAAGGCGACTTCCCCGCAAAGGCCAGAGAATCTAACCCGGCTTGCGTAGTCCGCCAAACGCGATTGTACGAAAAGAGCGATATCCCCCTCAGGGCCACCGCAAGATACGGTTACGCTCTGATTGCAGTAGACGCACTGGAACGGACAGCCCGCGTGGGAAAGAAAGACCGGATAGATTATTTTCTCAGGGCGCATCGACTTGAAGCATTCCGCAATCTTCTTCTATCCTGGCTATGGCTTGTCTTGCCGCTTCCTGCTGCGCTTCCTTCTTGCTTTTACCCCAACCGCAGGCGAGGACCTTATCGCCGATCTCGACTCTCATAAGGAAAGTCTTGTCGTGGTCGGGGCCCCTTTCCTCTTCCAGGCAGTAGACGGGGGTCAGTTTGAGCTTTGCCTGGGTGATTTCCTGGAGTTGGGTTTTGTAATCCTTGTCGAGAATTTTTAGCAGGTACTCTTCCTCTTTGTGTTCGAGGTAATCGCCAAAAATCGTTCGAACCAGGCGCAAGGCGCAATCCAGACCCCCGTCGAGGTAGACGGCGGCAAGGACGGCTTCCATGGCGTCGGCAAGAAGGGAGGGCTTTTGGCGCCCGCCCGAGAGTTCCTCGCCTTTTCCAAGGAGCAGAAAATCTCCCAGGGTGAGGGTTAAGGCAATTTGGGCCAGTTCGCGCTCGTTTACTATCGAAGAGCGGAGCCTGGACAATTCCCCCTCGTCGTAGTTTGGGAAAAAATCGAGCAGCAAATGGCTTATAGCCAGCCCAAGGACAGAATCTCCTAGAAATTCAAGGGTTTCATTATCCGTTAGCTGGTCCTGATTTTCGTAGGCAAAAGAGCGGTGCACCAGTGCCCGCAAAAGCAGGTCCGGGTTCTGGAACCTGTGTCCGAGTTTATCCTGCAATTTTTCCAAATCAGTTGTAGGCAACATACAAATTACAGCGTTTGTCCCGAGAAATTCAACTTGCTTCCAACTTTAGCCATAAAGTTATAATATACACTTTTTAAAGCAGTATCGGTGTTTATTCTTGAAGTCGATAGGGGTGAGGGGCAAAAATGCTTGCGTGGTTTGGATCGCCAAAGCCGGAATGCGGGCGGTTTATCCTCCTTGACCGTGACGGGGTGATTAACGTAAACGGCCCGGACTATATAAAGAGTCTGGCCGAAGTGGTCTTTTACGAAGATGCCCTGGAAGCTCTTAAGATTCTCGAGCAAAAGGGCGTGGGGGCTATCCTTGTAAGCAATCAGTCGGGGATCAATCGTGGGCTGATTGCCTGGGAGGACTTCCGGCAAATCCATGAGGGGGTAATTCGCAGAGTCGAGGAATGCGGAGGGCGGATTCATGCGGCCTTTTACTGCCCCCACCGACCGGATGAAAACTGCGGATGCCGAAAACCAGCGCCGGGCATGATTTTTTCGGCATGCCGATTTGCGGGAATCGAGCCGGGGCAGACTTTCTTTGTGGGCGACAGCCAATCGGATATGCTTGCAGCCCAAAACGCGGGGTGCCCCGGAGTGCGCCTTCTGCGCGCGCAAGGCGAGGCGGCGGATAGGAGTTCGAGCTCGGAGCTTGTTTTCCAAACGCTTCTGGGAGCGGTTTTATCCATTTACGGTAAAGACATCTGAGGCCGCGTGTGCTTATTATTATAATAAATGCAGCGCACATACGGAGGGGATATCGAAAATGCCAAAGCTTGACACCAATCGTTTCGCAGCGCTTCTAAAGAGTAAAATGTCGCCGGAGAGCTACCGCAAATTAATCGAGCTCGAAAACGAAAGGCTTTTCGAATTCGTTGGCGAGTACGCCGAGCTTTGCGAACCCGATTCCCTTTACATGTGCGATGACAGCGACGAGGACGCCGACTACATCAGGCGAAATTGCCTTCGGGCCGGGGAAGAGGCTCTGCTGGCCAAAAGCGGCCACACAATTCATTTCGACGGCTATAACGACCAGGGGCGAGCCCCCGGGGCGACAAAGAATCTTGTACCGCAGGAACTGGTGCCTCTTATGGGGGCGCTTTTGGCCAAAGAAAGGCAAGAAGGTCTTGCGGAGGTAAGGGAGATCCTCAAGGGGATAATGAGGGGCAAACAGGCGATCGTCAAGCTAAGCTGCGAAGGGCCGACGCAGAGCCCCTTTTCCATAGCCTGCGCGCAAATAACCGATTCGTTCTACGTGGCCCATTCCGAAGATCTGCTCTATCGCCGCGGCTATGAGCATTTCCGGTTAATGGGAGCCGCAGAGAGATTTTTTCGCTTTGTGCACAGCGCGGGCCGGCTCGATGAAAACGGCAACAGCATCGATTTGGATAAAAGGCGAATTTACCAGGATCTTAGCGACTACATTGTACTTTCGGCCAACAACCAGTATGCCGGAAACTCTGTGGGCCTTAAAAAACACGCGATGCGCCTTGCCATTAAGCTTGGCGGGACTGAAGGCTGGCTTTGCGAACACATGTTCGTAATGTCGGTTCAAAACGAAAAGAAAGGCCGGGCCACCTGCTTTTGCGGGGCCTTCCCTTCGGCTTGCGGTAAAACCGCTACGGCGATGCTTCCGGGCGAAAAGATCATCGGCGACGATATAGCCTATTTTCGCAATATTGAGGGGGAGTTTAGAGCGGTTAACGTCGAAAACGGCATATTCGGGATTATAAAGGATGTAAATGCCGCGGATGACCCGCTGATTTTTAAGACCCTCCAGACCCCGGGCCACGAGATCATTTTTTCAAACGTTTTAGCCGGTCCCGATAATGAGCCCTACTGGCTGGGAATGGGAGTGGAGCCTCCGGAAGCGGGCCGCAGCTTTTCGGGCAAATGGTTTACGGGAAAAACCGACGAGCAGGACAGGCCCATTCCTTATGCCCACAGCAACGCCCGCTATACGTTAAGGCTTGGGTACCTCGAAAACATCGACCCGGCCTACAACGACAAGAACGGGGTCCTTGTGGAGGGCATAATTTATGGCGGAAGGGATTCGGATACATCCGTGCCCATAGAGGAATCTCCGGACTGGAAGAGCGGGATTATCCTCAAGGCGTGCACGCTGGAATCGGAGACGACTTCGGCGGTAATCGGGCAAGAAGGGGTTTTGGTGCCTCAGCCCATGGCCAACCTTGACTTTATAAGCTATCCAATCGGTGCCTACATAACCAACAATATTCGATTCGTGGAAGGTATAAAGAGAGTGCCGCGAATTTATGCGGTAAATTATTTTTTGCGAGACGAAAAGGGGCATTTCCTAACGCACAAGCTCGCAAAAAAGGTGTGGCTGCACTGGGCCGAGCAGCGCGTCCACAAGGAGGTGGAGGCTTACCGGACACCTCTTGGCTTCATCCCCAAATACGAGGACTTAAAGGTTCTTTTTGCGGCGTTTTTCGGGGAGGATTTTTCCGAGCAGCTCTACGAGGAGTTATTTAAATTTCGCATCGATGCCTGGATAGCCAAGATTTCTCGCGCCATTCGTTTCTACACCCACACCGCCCCCGATTGTCCGAAAGAATATTTCGATATCTGGAAATCGACGGCGCACAAACTAACGGAGCTAAAACAACGCTACGGCAGGTATATCGAGCCGGGCGGCTACACGGAAACATAGTCTCCCAAACCTGTAAAAGGCTACTGGTCGATTCCATTGAGGAGAGCACATGTTTTTCCCGCCCTTCCTGATTTTTTTTGCGTTCGTTTTTCTATTTTTGCTTTTCATCGCCTTTGGATTGATTCAGTTTGGCCTGTTTTCCTGGGCGTTTGCCAAAATGGGCATCCCGCCCCACTATCTTTTCACTATTTTGTTTCTTTGCATTGTGGGGAGCCTCATAAATATACCGATCCGCAAGATCCCTCTGGAACCCGAGGAGCCCGAGGATTGGGACACGGTTTCTTTTTTTGGAATGCGCTTCCGGCCTCCGCACCTGGAAAGCCCCAATGAAATGGTGCTTGCGGTAAATATCGGAGGAGCCCTCATCCCTACGGCTCTTTCGCTCTATCTCTGGCTGAATTCGCCCCACCCCATACGCATGCTCTTCGCTCTTGCCGGGGTAGTCTATGTGGTCTATAAAAACGCAAGGCCCGTGCCGGGAATAGGGATCGCCGTGCCATGGCTTATTCCTCCGGTGGCCGCGGCCCTTGCGGCAATGATTTTCGACTACAGCTGCGCGGCTCCGGCGGCCTACTTCGCGGGAACGCTCGGGACCTTGATAGGGGCAGATATTTTGCATTTAGACAAGCTAAAGCATCTGCGGGCTCCCGTGGCCTCCATTGGCGGAGCCGGGACGTTCGACGGTATTTTTCTTGCGGGGATCATCGCGGTTTTGCTCTCGCCGATCGGGCGCTAGGCTGGGCGAGCAAAGGCTCGCCAAACAGGTTTTCTTTTGCCGCAAACTATAATGATTATCCACTAAGCACTGGAGTTATAATTTGGCCGGTCAAGTCTATTTTACGAGCATGAGAACGGGATATCACAACTCTCTTTTGACAAAGATCGACCGTTTGGTCCTGGCTGCCGGGCTGGAAGACATAGTGAGAAAAGGGGGCCTTAGCGCGGTGAAGCTTCACTTCGGGGAAAGAGGGGGCACGGCGTTTATTCGTCCAGTCCTGGTTAGACCCGTTGTGGATGCTTTGATTAGAGCGGGCGCCAAGCCTTTTTTAACGGATACCGGCACGCTTTACGTTGGGTCCAGGGGCAACAGTGTCGATCATTTGAATACGGCTATTTTAAACGGCTTCGCCTACCCCGTGGCGGGTGCTCCGCTAATTATTGCCGATGGGCTGGATGGAAGCGACGAAGTCCCTGTCGAGGTTAATCTAAAACACTTTAAAGAAGTGCTGATCGCTTCGGCGATTGCTCATGCGGATTGCCTTGTATCGCTTGCCCACTTTAAGCTCCACGACGGCGCGGGCTTTGGCGGGGCAATCAAAAACATCGGCATGGGGAGTGCGTCGAGAAGGGGCAAAATGGCCCAGCATTCCGAGGTGGCTCCCAAAATTGTCTACAAAAAGTGCATCGGCTGCGGATTATGCGTGGAACAGTGCGCACACGGCGCGATAAGCATCGTGGAAAGGCCTGCGGGCGTTTCGGCCCCGAGCGCGGCAGCGGGAAAAGTCGTCCAGATCGATCGTAAACTTTGCGTGGGATGCGCCCAGTGCATCCATGCCTGCTCTCAGGGAGCTCTAACGATTCAATGGGACTCGGATTTTTCCAAGCTCATGGAAAAAATAGCCGAGTATGCGGCCGGGGCGTTAAAAGGGAAGGAAAAACGCTCGCTTTTCATAAATTTTATGACTCAGATATCGCCCGCATGCGACTGTTACCCCTTTTCCGATGCTCCGATCGTGGGAGATATCGGCATAGCGGCATCGAGGGACCCAGTGGCACTCGACCAGGCCTGCGTCGATCTATTGAACAAAAGCCCTCATTTGCAATCCTCCTGCCTTAAGGGCGAGAGTCACTATCCCGATAAAATCAGGGCCGTCTACCCCAAGCTGGACTGGGAGCGCCAGTTGATCCATGCCGAGCAGGCGGGCCTTGGGTCCAGGGACTATGAGCTAATCGAGATCGAGGGGAAAAGTTCGCGGGCCTAATTTTTGGGACGGAAGATCGGGAGCGGATTCGAAGACTTTTGCCGCCGTTTTTAAAACTTTAGAACCTTCCAGCACCGTGATTTGACTTATTACGGACATGGTGCTTCGGAAAAATCCCCTTTTGATATCAAAGCAAGTTTCTCCGTGTCGGGTTCCGGCAAACGCCGGAACCCGACATAGTATTCTCTCCCTATCTTTCCATTTAATAAATTTTTAAATGTCTCCGATATCACTGGTATGTACTTGGAGTTTGGCAGGCAGAGGGGCCTAAAAACCCACAGGCGGTCCAGGACCAGGGAAGAAGAACAAAGAAGCACTCGATCCCTATTTTGCCTTTTCCACTCCATGAAGGGGCCGGGGACCTTGCCTAAGATCTCGGCGGAAGCATAAGCCGCAGCGTGGCCCTGGATGTAGATACCGGCGGGACCGTGATCTCGTCTTTCGGTCGAAACGACCGGAGCATATAAGGAAGCAGTTCGATGGGAGAAGAGATGACGATACAAGCCCAAATAGTAGCCAAGGTCAAGGAGTTGCAACCGCTTTCGGCCAGTTCGTCGGAACTGGTAACGCTTATGGGAAAACCCGATCACGACTTGCGAAACATCATCCGCATCGTCGAGTGTGATGCGGCCCTTACAGCGAGAGTACTAAGGGTTGCGAACTCGGCGGTTTTTGGAACGGCAGAGCCGGTGACTTCGGTTTCCAGAGCCGTTTCCTACCTGGGGGAAAAAGTCATTTTAGCTATTGCCCTCGATGTCTGCATGGGTTCAGTTTTGCGACAGCCTCTGGAAGGCTACGAGGGCAGGAGCAACGGCCTTTGGGAACATAACCTCAGAACGGCCATAGGGGCCAGGGAAGTCGCACGGCTTGCAAGGGATGAGATGAACGCCGATATAGCTTTTACAGGTGGTATCCTTCACGACATTGGAAAGGCGGTTTTGTCCGAATTCCTCTATGGCAGCGCCGCCGATATCATCTCAAGAATCGATTCTCGAATGACCGCCGATTACGTATCGGCAGAGCGCGAAATAACCGGTACCGATCATTGCGCAGTGGGTTATGAAATCGCGCGTTTTTGGAACCTCGCCTCGCCTCTTCCTGAAATCATCCGGTTTCACCATTGCCCGGGAAAAGCCGGCGAAGAGGTAAAACGGCTGGTTTATACAGTCCATCTGGGAGATATCATGGCCATGATGGCCGGCGCTGGAACCGGCAGCGACGATCTGAAGTACTCCCTTGATCGGGGCTTTCCGGACTACTTTAAAATTTCCCATAGAGAAGTGGAAAAGATGATGCTTGACGTGGAGTTGGAGTTCCAAAAGACAAAATCGTCTATCCTTGGAAACGGGGAGCCGGCGTAAAATTGATCGAGGCGGCAAACGGGGAGCGAGGGGGATTGGTGCTTTTCCGAACGGCATAGAAAAACCAGGGATTTCCGGGAAGGAATTTGCTAAATAACCTAACATCTTGCTGATTTGCCTTCCTTAAAAAGCTGGACTGCCAACTCCTTTTGTTCGGGATTGAGCTTTACGGGTCGACCAAATCGAACACCGCGCTTTTTTGCCGCGATCCGGCCGGTCGACATCCGCTCGCGGATAAGGTCCCGCTCAAAGTCGGCGATACCTGCAAAGATGGTGAGAACGATCTTTCCGGCATAGCTGGCTCTATCTGCCCATGGTTGCGAAAGAGATTGGAGAGCGGCGCCGGCTTCCTTGATCTCTTGGACGATATCAAGCAGGTCCCTGGTCGAGCGGGCCAGCCGGTCAAGTTTCCAGACCACCAAGATGTCGTCTTGTCGCAGCTGATCGAGCAACCGCTCAAGCTCGGGGCGGTTGCGGTTTGTGCAGGATAACTTCTCCTGAAAGATACGGCAGCAGCCTGCGGCCTGGAGAGCATGAAATTGAATTTACGTGTTTTCTTCCTCGTTGGATACTCAAGCATAGCCAATCTTCATGCGGATCCTCATGAACTCAGAATCTTGTCGTATTCGCAATGGCTTCCGATCCAAAACCCAAAAGGGCCTTCCGGAATTTCTATGGCAAGCGCCCTGTAGTGAAGGCCAACGCGCGCCGTCCTGTATTTGCCAATCTTGTTAAAGTGCAACGAGGGGTATGAAGGATCTATCTTAAGCAGTTCGTAGTTGGCATCCGCCAATTCCTGAACCTGCTTTGGCAAACGCTTGTAACATGACCAGAAATCAGGGGATGCAAAATGCCTCAAATCTCGCTCGTCTTTCCTGCTTTGTGATCCGCAAGAGCCTTTTGTGCGAGACGGTCAAGTTTGCCGGTCAAGGCGTCCTCTTCAATCTGCCTGTCCCATTGATCCGAATCGTAGTTTCGAAACCATTTCCGAAAATCAGAAAGCTCGCTCGGAGCGAGTTTTCTGATTTGCTGCTCGAGTTTTTGAATTTTTGTCATGTGGCATCCTCTTATGCGATGATGGTGTTGCAAAAGATATAGCAAAAAACATTCTACTATTGCACAAGATAAATATTTAAAAAGCCTTGGCCTGAATTTCTCGGCCAAGGCATGAGCAAAGGTTAGAAGTTATGCGGAAATGGTGTCTGGAAAGCATCCATTAGAAGAGTCCTTCCAAAGAATGTATCAAAGGCAGCGCTATGACTCAGCACATTTGGGATGCTCAAAAAACCGCGAGGTTACGACAAGCGAAGGCCAGGCAAGCCTTCAGGATTTGGAACCAATGGCGCCGGCCAGTTCGTTTCCGCTTGCGTAGGCCTGCTCCAGCCAGGCGGGATGATCGAGGACATCGGAGGGTTCATCCAGACCCCTGCATAAAACACTTTTCCAAAGCTCCATATCGAGAGTATCCAAAAAATATTTCATGGTGAGCAGGACCCCGTCGAAGAGCTTACCGCCGCGCGTTGCGCCAACGGAAACGAAAAGAGCCTTCCTGATCGGCTCCCGAAGACCAAAGGGAGCCTTATCGATCAAATATTTTTTCGACCAGAACTCCTGGCAACGATCCATGAAAACCTTGGTATGAGCGCTTACGGTGTAAAAAAAGATCGGTGAGGAAAGCATAAGGGCATCGCAGGAAATCAATTTATCGCGCAACAGGTCGAAATCATCACGCATGGAGCAGCGGCCGGTTTTCCTGCACGAGTAGATTTCAAGGCAGGGAGAAATAGACAGGTCGCGAAGATAAATCTCTTCAACCTGCGCCCCGCCATCCCTTGCGCCCTTAACGGCGTGTTCGAGCAAAACCGAGGTATTGCCACGTTTTCGAGGACTTCCGTAGATAGCCAGAATGTTTTTCACGCTATTCTCCGCGCCTGGTGTAGCGTCCAGCAAATTCGCTGATATTTTCAATTACGTTGGCGGGCACGAAAATCCGTGCCCACCCAACGCTTTCAACCGAATGGAATATCAAGGAAATACTAGATCCATTACTCTAAATCAGGCCGCCCCGCTGCCCTGCACTTTGCGCAAAGGCCGTAAAACTCAAGACGACTGTCAAACACTTCAAAGCCGGATTCCGACATAATTTTCTCAGCTCCAAGCGATATACTTTGGCCAAGATCTTCGATGGTGCCGCACAAGGTACAGATCAGATTTATGTGCGGCTCGACATTGGGCTCGTAGCGATTATCGGCCCCGTCAAACTGCATCACCTTTATCTGCCCCAAACGCGTTAGCACCCCAAGCGTATTATAAACCGTAGCCAAACTAAGGTCGGGATGTTTCTGCCTGACCTCCTGGAGAATCTGCCTCGCGCTTGGATGCGTTGTATTGGAGGCAAGGTGCTCGATTATAGCCCTTCTTTGTGAAGAAATCCTGCACCCGGCGGCCTTTAGCGCTTTTTGCATCTCTATTAAATCTTCTCCATCTTCTATCATCGAAACGGGTTGTTTACAACTTGACTTTAGTTTAGAATCATTCTAACTTTTGAGCAAGTTTTAGTTAGCCCATTCTAACAAATAAATTGCCCTTTCGTCGGCTTTGAGGGCGCTTGGGTGCCGGGTTGCAGCGGCAAAAAAAGGAAAGGAAAATTATGGCTATATGGAAATGCAACAACTGCGGTAACACAGTGGATATCTTGTCTCCCCCTGAAATTTGCCCATCGTGCAACAAGAAATGCGAATTTGTCGATGTTTCCTGCTACATCCCCGACTGTGGCGGAGCGGGATCGGGAAATATAAACCCCGAGGTTTACCAGGAAAGCTACGGAATCGACAAAAAGTAGCTTCTATCAAAAAAGCGGCATCTTAACAGAGAAACACCCGCTTTTTTTTGCCGGCTTTTACAAAACCTGGAGAGACCTATGGCCAGACCCGAGGAGATGTGGCAGTGTCAGACGACCAATTGCGGCTATACCTACGACCCGGACAGGGGCGACAGAAAGGCCAAGATTGCCAAGGGGGTAAAATTTGAAGATCTTCCGGACTCGTGGAGGTGTCCCGTGTGCGGAGGAACCAAAGCGTGCTTTCAATCCCTTGCGGGAGTGCGTTTCAAGGAACACGTAGGGGTCTAAACCGGGGAGCGGCTTGGATATTCCGGACCATAAAGGGGGGACGGGGCGAACACCGGTTTCGCCCCGTTCCCCTTTAGTTTTTTCGTGGGCAAGGCGTTGTTAGCCAGCTTCAACTCCGCACTTCTTAAGAAGCCTGTCGTATTCCAGATCGAGTCTTTTCTGTATAAACTCTATCTCGCTATCGGTCAAATGACGGAAACGGCGCTGGGGCTTGAAATATTCCGAAACCGGCTTGGGATTGGCGATTTTTCGCGACAGGTAATAGTCGCCGTCGATAACCTCGTAGAGCGGAAAGACTTTGGTTGCAACCGCGAGTCTTGCCACTTCAAGGCTCTCGTCGATCCCGCAACGCCATCCGGTGGGACAGGGCGAATAGATATGGACGTAGGCAGGCCCGGGAACAAGCGCGGCCTTTTTAACCTTGTTCATAAGATCGACCGGATAGGCGGGGGTAGCCGTAGCCACGTAAGGAACTCCGTGGGCTGCGACGATCGCGGGCAGATTCTTCTTCCAGGTCGCCTGGCCGGAACTTTTCTTTCCCGGAGGCGAGGTGGTGGTCGAAGCGCCAAAGGGGGTCGAGGACGAACGCTGGATACCCGTATTCATGTAGGCTTCGTTATCCAGACACAAATAGACGAAGTTGTGCCCGCGCTCGAGCGCCCCCGAAAGGGACTGCAAGCCGATATCGGCGGTTGCCCCGTCGCCTCCGTAGGCAAGGAAGGTCACATCCGGCTGATCGATTATCTTTTTGCGGTTCATGGCCCTGTAGGCCGCCTCGACTCCGCTCACCACAGCCGCCGCGTTTTCGAAGGCCACATGAATCCAGGGCACGCGCCACGCGGTCTGGGGGTAAGGAGACGTAATGATTTCCATGCACCCCGTGGCGCTGCACACAACCACGTTGGTGCCGATCGCCTTCATCGCCTGCCGCAAAGCCAGCACTTCGCCGCAGCCCTGGCACGCGCGATGGCCGGGCGAAAGCGGTTCGACCTCCGGCATATTCTT
>JBMFHI010000097.1:0-14171 GCA_049976905.1 Syntrophobacteraceae bacterium
CCTCCTTAAAATTCAGGGTGACGCCAGGATAAATCATCTCGGCTTGCGAGTTAAGCACGCCTGCCGCAAGGACACGAAGCTCTCTAAGTCTGCGCGCCCATTCCGTCTGGTTCTTTGCAACATATCTAAGCTCCTCGCCGGTAACCTTCTTCCCAATATTTTTTAGCAGATAGTCAAGGATCTTCTCTTTTGGCGTTGATCTTTTACGCCTTATCTCATTAGCCGTATTCCATCGGAATGCTGCGTCCCGGTCCTGCTCTTCGTCCAAAAGTATGTATTGACTCGGCTTTATTGCTGCCAAATCGGCGTTGGCCAGTGCCGGATCCTCCGCAAGTACGATTTCTTTAGCGGTCAGACCGCTTATGATCGACCAGCCGAATTGAACTCTTAGCTCACGGATACGGCGCGGCCAGTCATTTATTCCGGAGACAACCATCAGTTCGCTTCCGCTTATGATTGTGTGAGGGTACTTTCGGAAATAGAACAGAATGCGATCGCGGCCGCTTTTTGCATATTGTCTTCCGATCAGCGACGAGCCGAGATGTCGTAATGTCTCATTAGCTGATACCAGCGCAAGGACTTTCCTGCGAAGATCATCTGTCTTCAATTCTCGATCGAAATTGGACAGTAAACGGTCCATTTGCTTCAGCAAAATTGCCGGGTCATAGCCTTTCTGATGTCCGCACATTTAGAAATCCCTTCAGTTTCCGCTCCAGACCTTCCTTACTGCGGATCTCGCAGGTCCATATTGTCAGCACCTTCCAGCCGAGCCCAATGAGGAGATCAAGACTTTTCCTGTCCCGCTCAATTGTGTTCCCAATCTTTGCTTGCCAAAATTCGACATTGGTTGACGGGGTTTTTGATCTGTTGCAATTCTGGTGACCGTGCCAAAAGCATCCATGGACAAAAATGACTTTTCTTTGACTAGGAAGCACGATATCTGGCTTTCCCGGCAATTTTTTGCAATGTATCCTGTACCGAAACCCCATGGAAAAGAGCGTTTTTCTCACTAGCATCTCAGGCTTAGTATTGGTCCCGTGTATCCTGGACATTATTGCGCTGCGCTTATCCCTACTGAAAACGTCGGCCATGCTTTACGTCACTTTTCGATTAACAGAGCATATACGCTGTCGGCGAACCTTGCGGCCAAACGTGGTGGAACCGCGTTGCCAATCTGCCTTGCGATTTCAATTTTAGAACCTAGGAATCTGAACTCATCAGGAAATGACTGGATTCGAGCCGCCTCTCGGTGAGTTATAGGACGATGTTGTGCAGGATGCAAATATCTACCCTTCTCAGGTTTGAAGAATTCGGTTCTGATTGTCACGCTTGGTTTGTCCCACCAAAGTCTTCCGAAAAGATCCGACCCTCCGGATGTTTTTCTGATCCAGCAGTCCGGGGTTAATTCAGGCGCACGTTCCTGAAGATCAAACCTATTCATGCCTTCTTCTGGGATAGCCATGTATCGACGGAGACTTTTTGGTGTGGGGGTACGTCCGAAATGAAGGTCATAGGGCGGAGGCACGTCCCTCATTTCTGTTCCTTGCGGAGGATCCAGATCAGCAATGGCATTCCTGACTGTCTTGTATGGTTTGGGTGCGCAAATGAATGGTATCTCCTTCTCCGCGAAAGTGCGTCTGTGTTCGTTTTCCGGCTGAAAGTGCGTTCTTTTTGGTGGGAAAAAAATATTTGGGTCTGAGACTTTGCTGCCTATAATGAACGCACGCCAGCGGATCTGAGGCACCCCATAGTCGGCAGCACACAGCCTGGCTGACGCGGTTTGAAACCCCAATTGCCATGCGGCTTCCAAAATCATCCGATGCTCGGCTGAGCCTATTAGCTGAGGCACATTTTCCATTAGGAAGACCGTGGCGCCTGATCTCGCGAGCACTTCAATAAATGGGCGCCAGAGCTGCTTTCTTGGATCGTTGGTGCGAAGTTTGTTCAGCAGGCTGAATCCCTGGCACGGAGGGCCGCCGACGACGATATCTGCGGGGGGAATTTTTACGGACGTGTCATGTAGAAGGGCGACAATATCACCGATGAGGCAGTGATTACCGAAGTTGGCGTTATACGTTCTTGCGGCATAAACATTACTGTCGTTAGCCCAAACAGGTTCGAATAAATGGCCTGAAAATTCGGTGAATCCGAGCGTCATTCCCCCGGCTCCCGAGAATAAATCTATAAGACGAGGCCGTTTACTACAGCGGAGGCGACCTTTAATGCGCGTCTCCAAAATATCCTCGTCCTTACTGTGCACGCTCATAATTAACTGCGGTTCTTGTAAATCGGACAAAAAATACCTTCCCCCCACGCCGCTTCCATCAAGCGGCAAAAAAACAACGCTGGCTAATCAAGCGAGGAGCGCCGCTATTGGACAATTTAACGAATAAAAAAGCTGCCTGGCTGAATTTAACATACCGAAATCGCAGCTCCCCGACAGTCTGCCGAAAAGATAAGCCTGTATGCAGGCGGCCCGGTCAGTGTCGCCGTTCCCCAATGCACTGTCGGATGTGGCTCAAACCAGTTTCGATCAATTCCTCATGTTCTGTATAATAACGGCTATATGTGACAGATCATAGCGAAAAACAGCAGACGGGCATTTGTAGCGCAGAAGTGGGGCCTCTCTTCATTGCGGGGGCAGCAATCCCCGGAGCTATCATGGCTTTTAGAGGTAATTGGGCGCCCTTCGACCTAATCAGCCTACGAAGGAACGCATTCTCGAATCCCATGATGATATAATCCAAAGGACCTCCGGGAATTGCAGGCTTTAAAGGGCGTCGGGGAGGGCTACTCGACCGTGGCGGAAGCAGGGGAAGTTTCTGCTACAGGGCGGCATTTTACCGCTTGCGGTTGCGATCAGAAACGATGCTCAGCAAGCTGAATTTAGAGATCAACTCAATCAGAACAAATTATCCCGGTAAATCGCCCAGGCCTCATTTTTTATCAAAAGAGCGCGCCCTTCCGCCCGACTGCGCAGCAGAGGCAAGTCCCGTTTTCTGCCATGCTCAATCCTTCTCCCACGCCTGTTTGCTGTAATTATAAAACCATCGTGGATTGGACGTCCCCACTTCATAGTAGAGCCAGGCCCCGTCGCTTACTCTGTAAACATAGGGATAGACCGTGGCGCTTGTCCACCAGAAGGAGCCTCCTTTCATCACAGGGTCATAGAACCAGATGCTGCTGTCGGCGGTTCCGTACGGATAGAGCCAGCCAAGCGTCGGATGGTAAATCCAGGGGTAAGAACCGGTATGGAAATAACCAAACCATTTGAAATATTGCCATCCGTCACTGAGGACTGCCGCCCCACTCCACAAGCCGCCGATTTCGGCCGCAAAGGCATTGGGATCATTGCCTGCAAATGTTGGCTGCAAGGGGTTGGCGGTTCGAAAGTCGGTCGATTGAGTCGATCCTGTAAGGAAAGCGTCCCCCCAGTTGTCGACTGCCAACCCGTAGGCTTCGTCACGAGCGCTTCCGCCAAGGTAGGTCGAGTATATAAGACTCTGGCCGCCGGGAGCGATTGCAGTTGCAAAGGCGTCGTAGTTGCCTGCGTTGGCGGACTGCAAAGCGTTGCTCACAGGAAAATCAGTTGCCGGGGTCGCTCCTGCGACATAGGTGTTGCCCAAGCCGTCCACAGCGATGGCGTTAGCCCAGCCATCCTGGCTTCCGCGCAGGTAGGTGGAGTAGACAAGACTCCCACCGCCGGCGGCGATTTCGGTTACAAACGCATTGGAGCCGGACCCGCCATAGGTGGCCTGGTAAGGGTTTTTAGTGGGAAAGTTCGTCGAATCCGTAGAGCCTGTTACGAATGCGTTGCCCGCGCCGTCCACGGCGATAGCGTAAGCCTCGTCGTCTCCGCTTCCGCCAAGGTAGGTCGAATAGTAGAGAGCCTGTCCGCCGGCCTTGATTTCCGTTACAAAGGCGTGGGTCCCTGTAGGGAGGCTGGAATAAAGAGGCGCGGCGAGGGGGAAATCGGTTGAGGTGGTAAGCCCTGTAACATAGGCATTGCCCGCGCTGTCCAAAGCGATCCCCCAGCCCTCGTCATGTTTACTGCCTCCAAGGTAGGTTGAATAGACAAGGCTTTGGCCGCCGGCCTTGATTTCTGTAACAAAAGCGTGGGTGTTTGCCGACAGGCCCGAGTAGAGGGCATTTGCGAGGGGAAAATCGGTTGAGGTGGTAAGCCCTGTAACATAGGCATTACCCGCGCTGTCCACGGCTATATGGTTGCCCGCGTCGATTCCTGTTCCGCCCAGGTAAGTGGAGAAGACAAGACTCGAGCCGCCCGGGGCTATCTCCGTCACGAAAGCGTTTGCGCTCCCCTTGTTGACGGACTGGATTGGATTGGCACTGCAGGGAAAGTTGTTTGAGTCTGTCCAGCCTGTAACGTAGGCATTGCCCGAGCCGTCCACGGCGATGCTGTAGGCCATGTCGTCCCCGCTTCCGCCAAGATAGGTGGAATAGACAAGGCTTTGGCCGCCGGGGGCGATTTCGGTTACGAAAGCGTCTCCGTAGGTCGATCCGCCCGCATTGCTTGACTGAACAGGGTTCAAGGTGGGAAAGTCCGTCGAGGTCGTATTCCCTGTGATATAGGTGTTGCCTGCGCCGTCCACGGCAATCCCGTAAGCCTCGTTAATGGCTGTGCCCCCCAGGAAAGTGGAGTAGACCAGTTGGGGATCGATTACCAGGGGAACCTTGCGGTCGTAAGCGCCAAGATTGAAGCTGCAGGTGAATACGCCAGGCTTGGCGCGGGTAGTCTTCGCTAAGCTTTCAGAGACACCGGTTGCCGATTTATCTTCTCGGATCTCGAAGTTACCTTGCCGCCACACCTTCCTGCCATTGATTTGCTGATAAATGCCCGGCTTTTTGAAGATCAGGCTGCCGCCGTCTAAGGCGATGCTTAAGTCGCCGCTTTTTGTGACTCGAACATCCCGGGCGCCTGAATATCGAAATTTGACTTTGGACGGATCTGCGCCGGGCTTGACAATGATATCGTATTCCAGACGGCGATTGTTGCCGTAAAATTTCACATCGATACCGGGGTAGGCGTTTTTATAAAAGACCGCTCCATAGGTTGGAATACCGGTGCGCCATTTGCGCGGGTCGTTTCCCACAAAGCAGTTAATTTTTCCCGACCGTGGATCTGCCGCAATAATTTGAACGTTCCGGCTCATACCCGCCATGGTGATCCCAAGGGATAAGGAGCCAAGAGCGCAGGGGACCTCCGTTTCCGTTTTCCCGGGCAGAATGTGGGCTCTGCGGGCCTGGGGTTTCTTGGGGCAAACTCGACACGCCGCACTGCGAAGACGCAGTGCAAGGCCTTGGCGAGTAAAAAAAACGGTCCGTCCCGGACCCGTCTCATAAAATAGCGCCCTTCGGTCTACCTGCCCACGATTTTCGATAAAATAGAGAGGCAGCCGTCCATACCTTCGCCATGCCGGTTTGTTGTGGCTGGCGCCGGCCTCAATTGGCCGAAGACCGTTTAGCCTGGCAGAGGAGCAAATCGGAGAGCTTGCGCTCCGCCCGGCAAGCGATACCCCTAAAATCTCGGGTAAAATAAAGACAATGGCGCCGGAAAACAGTGCAATGACAGAGTAAAGAAATACTTTTGCGATGGGCTTTCTCATGCTGGTTTCTCCCGATTGTCAGACAGCCGCAACGAAAGTCCCGGTGAGCCAATCCCGTTTTAAGTCCTCAAGGCGCGTGCCCTCCGCCGGCCAAACCCGCTCTTTCGCGGGCAGGGTGCGGGTACGCCCTCTTTTGCGCCAGAAACAATCGTCGATGCGCGTGCAGGCAAATCGCGGCTTCTGCGCCGCGAAGCCGAACCTAGTGACTAATTGGAAAAACTTATTTTTTCTGTAAAATGTTTTTCATCCCCGCAAATTCATCTTTTCGGCCAAGGCAAAAAGTCCGGGAACCGCAGTCCGTGCGTGCGTTGAACAAGGAGGGTGGAAGTGCCTCCACTGTAAGTGGCTGAAGATAGGGCGGTTTGGGGTGGGGCACTGTTCTTAGATGGAATATAGGTTGACCGGGAGCTAGCCCTATTTTGTGGACGCGATCGCGCCGGGAGCAGGTTCGCGTCCTTTCTTGCTCGTTGAATTCCTCTACCTGGGAGATTCATCGGCTAAAACCCATTGGCAACAAGAACGGAAAAAGCCTCTTTGTGCTTGTATTTTAAAAGGTTAAGCAGCAATCGCAAGAAAAAATTGGTTTAAATAATTTTATCATAGCCCCACTCCAATTTCCAGTGTTAAAAGAGCGCAAAGTTGAAGTTCAATTGTGTGCTGGAAAAGTCTTCAGTGCCAGGGGGCGTGCAAGACTTACCGCAGTGACAAAAACAGTGGCGGCAGAGCTCGAAAAGGGACTCGAAGTGGTTTTTGAAATATCGGGTTTGGAACAAATCAGCCCTGTCCCATGAAATAATTCTGGCGCCAATAGTATTAAAAAGTTATACTTCTCACGGATTTGCGCTAAATTAAGGCTCCTTTTTTTAAAAAAATTCTTTTTGAACCGTTTTCCTAAAAACGTGCATCGGTTCTGATTTGCACGGACCGAGAGAGGGCTCGATGTCGATGGATAAAAGTTCCCCGGGGTTCTTAAAAACAATTGCAGGCGACGCGCTCCCCACATGTTCGGCCGCTTGTCCGGTGCACACCGACACCCGGGAATATGTGCAGCGTGTGAGCAGGGGCGACTACGAGGGCGCCCTGGACATTTTGCTCGAGGTAAATCCCTTTCCCTCCGTATGCGGCCGTATCTGCCATCATCCCTGTGAGTCTCATTGCCGAAGAGCGGTCATCGATGAGGCCGTAAGCCTGCGCATGATCAAGCGCTTCATAGTTGAAAACACCCGAGAATACCGTATCGTGCGCCGCAAGAAGGCCGCCCAGGTTAGCAAAGATAAGACCGCGGCCGTTATAGGAGCGGGTCCCTCGGGGCTTACCGCCGCCATGGATCTCGCCCTTCGCGGCTACAAGGTCAAGGTCTACGAAAAAGACAATAAGCTTGGGGGCATGCTCGCCCATGCCATTCCGCGCTACCGGCTTCCTCCCGAGGCTCTTGCCGAAGACATCGAAGATATTCTGGCCTCGGGCATCGAGGTTCGCAGCGGTTGCAGCGTGGGCCAGGACATTTCCTTCGAGCAGCTCAAAGAGGAAAACGACGCCGTTCTTATTGCCGTAGGCCTCTCGGAGAGCCATTCACTGCCGATCCCAGGCACGAGCGGCAAGGGAGTTTTCCTTGGGGTGACGTTTCTGTGGGACGTGGCAAACGGGCTATGCCCGCAGCTTGGGAAGCGCACGTTGGTAATAGGGGGAGGAAACGTCGCAATCGATATCGCAAGGGCTGCAAAACGGCTTGGGCCCGAGAAGGTCTACATGGCGTGCCTGGAGAGCCGGGAGGAAATGCCCGCATGGAACTGGGAAATAGCCGAAGCCGAAGAGGAAGGAATCGAAATCCTTAATTCCTGGGGGCCCAAGGCCATCCTGGAAAAGGATGGGGCGGTTACGGGGGTCGAGTTCAGGCGATGCAGCAGCGTCTTTGACGCTCAGCACAGGTTTAGCCCCACCTACGAGGATGCGGTGACAAACACCGTGGAGGTCGACAGCGTAATTCTTGGCATCGGCCAGAAGGCAAACCTCGATTTTCTTGCGGGTTCTGCTGTGTCCGTTAACGGCGGCCGGCTCATCTGCGACAGGGAATCTATGGCCACCTCCGAGCCCGGGGTATTTGCCTGCGGCGAGGTCATGACCGGTCCGGGTTCGGCCATTCAGGCCGTGGGCACGGGACATGACGCGGCCAAGGTCGTTTCTCACTACCTGGAGACCGGAGAGCTGCTTAAGCTTCCCAATAAGAAGGTCTTAGACATTGGCGAGCTTCCGGCGGTTACCGCCGCAAATGCCAGGCGCTTAGACCGGGTGTGCGTCGAACTGAGCGATCCGGCCGAGCGCATCAAGGATTTTTCTCCAATCGAGCCCGTATACACGGAGGAGGAAGCCCTTTCGGAGTCCCGGCGCTGTCTTGCCTGCGCAACGGGTGCCCATTTGCAGTTTCCAAACCACTGCGCGGGCTGCCTTACCTGCGTGCGTATCTGTCCCTTCGGGGTGGCGCAGGTGCGAAGGACGGCCTTCATGCCTCCGCAGCAGTGCCAGACCTGCGGCTTGTGCGCCGCGGAATGCCCCGCCTTTGCGATAGATACCTTGCGGTTTCCCACCAGCGCCATGAAACAGGCCATGGTGGACAGCGTCTCGGAGCTTGACCCGGGCAAAATAGCCAGGCCCTTTTTGATTTCCTATTGCTGTGTCAACGGAACGACGAGCAGGAAGTTTTTGGGGCAGCAGAGCGCCGAGGAGATCATGGAGACGGGTATTTTGCGGGTTCTGGTTCCATGCGTTGGCCGTCTTAGCATGGCCGATCTTGTAAGTCCTTTTGAACTTGGAGCCGACAAGGTAGCCGTTGTATCCTGCCCGGAAGACGGCTGCTATTACCCAAGGGTTGAAAGCTGGCTTGACAGGCGCATCAAGCGCACCCAGAAGTATCTGGACCAAATCGGGGTGGGAGGCGATAACCTGCAGCTTTTCAACATGGAAGGCAGCGGGGATGAATCCTGGCCGCGGATATGGGAAAAATTTCGGGCTGTAAACCTTGAAACCGCGGTTGGCAACTTATAGCCGATCGCAGATGAGCCAAGGAGATTCGAGATGATTGTTGCCGACCCTAAACCGTTTATGCAGGTTAAGGGCTATCTTGAGGATTTCCAGAAGATTCTGGTTGTCGGCTGCGGCACCTGCACCACGGTCTGTCTTTCGGGCGGAGAAGCCGAGGCCCAGATCCTCGCCTCCGGCCTGAGGATCGCCTTTGGAAAGGACGGCCGTAAAAAGACCATCCTGGAAGAGTGCATTCAACGCCAATGCGACCTGGAATTTGTCGAGCCGGTCCTAAGCCGGGTGGAATCCGAAAACATTGACGCCGTGGTCTCGCTTGCCTGCGGGGTGGGGGTAAATTTCCTGGCCGACCGGCTGGGAAAGACGCCCATATTCCCGGGGCTCGACACCACTTTCTACGGGGCCAATGTTCAGCAGGGGCTTTGGGCCGAGATGTGCGCGGGCTGCGGCAGTTGCATTATCGCCCACACCGGTGGGATATGCCCTGTGGCACGCTGCTCCAAGCATCTTTTAAACGGCCCCTGCGGCGGCTCTGAGAAGGGCAGGTGCGAGGTGGATCCCGTAAACATCGAGTGCGTCTGGCAGCTTATCTATGACAGACTAAAGAGGCTTGGAAGGCTCGACGATTTGAGACAGCTTTTGCCCGCGAAAGACTGGTCGACCGCTTCGGACGGCGGGGTTCGTCGCTCAACCCGGGAGCAACTCTACGATATTTAAGCAACAGGCATCGGAGAACTTTTTTTTTGGTTAACCGGCCCGACTTTTCGGCGTCCGTCAAGGAGAACCATGTATGAGCGACAAAAGTGTTGTCAAATCGGGAAGCAATCTTGAGCGGGTGCTAAGCTCCGGTCACTTTGCCGTAACATGCGAGTGCGGCCCTCCAAAGGGCGCGGATGTAGAACTTCTGGAAAAAAAGATAGAGCTCATCAAGGGCTGTGTGGACGCGGCAAATGTTACCGACAACCAAACGGCCGTTGTTCGCATGTCCAGTATAGCGGCCAGTTCCATACTGGTCAAAAACGGTGTGGAACCGGTCATGCAGATGGTCACGAGGGACCGAAACCGGATCGCGGCCCAAAGCGATGTTTTCGGCGCCTGCGCTCTTGGCATCCGCAACATGCTCTGCCTTACCGGAGATCATCAAACATTTGGGAACCACCCCAAATCCAAAAATGTATTCGATCTCGATTCTCTCCAGCTCCTGGACGTGGTGCGCACCATAAGGGACCGCGCGGTGGTCAACAGCGGAGACCCGGTCCAGGGCGGGATCAAGATGTTTTTGGGAGCCGCCGCCAATCCCTTTGCGGACCCCTTCGAATTCAGGGTGATTCGCCTGGCTAAAAAAATCGACGCGGGCGCCGATTTCATTCAAACCCAGTGCATCTACGATATGAAGCGCTTCCGCGACTTTATGAAGATGGCCTGCGATATGGGGCTGGATAAGAGCTGCTACATACTTGCGGGGCTAACGCCGTTAAAATCGGCCGGTATGGCTGCTTATATGAACAAGAACGTTTCCGGCATAACCATCCCCGAGGAGATAATAAAGCGCATAAAAGGCGTTGCCAAAACCGAGCAGGCCGAAGAAGGCATTCGCCTTCTTCTCGACCAAATCCAGGAAATACGTGAGATTCCGGGTATTGCCGGTGTCCACATAATGGCTATCGAATGGGAGGAAAGGGTAAGGGAGATCACCGAAAGAGCAGGCCTTCTTCCCAGACCTTAGTTGCTTTACCTTCCAGGCGAAAATACAAACGGCTGGCCGGGCATGCCTCCGATTCAGCCTCTCTATCCCGCCACTCC
Organism: Syntrophobacteraceae bacterium; assembly: GCA_049976905.1. Classification (GTDB taxonomy): domain Bacteria; phylum Desulfobacterota; class Syntrophobacteria; order Syntrophobacterales; family Syntrophobacteraceae; genus SbD1. The sequence goes on from JBMFHI010000097.1 coordinate 10,464, forward strand.
TGTAATCCTGTCACGGTATGCTTTTTCCGTTTTCCCGCGGAAATGACAAAGGACAGGATTACAGGTTTTTCCCGCAGGGGCTATTCGCACGATCCGGCGCGAATCTGCAAGGGGTTATCGGGCGAGGAGCACGTCTCTTACTTTTTGCACCAGCCCTTGTACGGAGAAGGGTTTTTGCAAAAAATCGAGTCCTTCGTCAAGGACCCCGTGATGGGCGATCACATTGGCTGTGTAACCGGATATATAAATACACTTCAATCCGTGCTTTAGCGCAAGAAGCTTCTCTCTTAGAACCCTGCCGTTCATTTCGGGCATTACCACGTCGGTAATGAGCATATGGATGGGGTCGCGGTAATCGCCGGCTATTTTCAACGCTTCCCCCGGACCTTTGGCGGCCAGTACTTTATAGCCGTGCAGCTCCAGGATTGATTTAGCCAATTTAAGGATCGCCTCTTCGTCTTCAACCAGAAGGATTGTCTCACTTCCATGAAGGTCTTTTTTTGAACTAACGGTGTCGGCTATGCCGGCAGCAATCCGCTCGACGCGGGGCAGGTAGATTTTGAAACTCGTCCCGTGACCCGGTTCGCTGTAGACGTAGATAAAGCCGTTGTTTTGTTTGACAATTCCGTAGATCGTGGCAAGCCCGAGGCCCGCACCCTTGCCCAACTCCTTGGTGGTAAAAAACGGTTCGAAGATACGCTCGACGATCTCCTTTTTCATTCCCGCCCCCGTATCGCTTACGGCAAGCAGCACATAGTCTCCGGGCATAAAGCCCTTATGGGCTAGGCAATAGGCAGTATCCAACGTCACGTTGGCCGTTTCGATGCTCAGCCGTCCAATGCCGTCGATGGCGTCCCTGGCGTTTACGGCCAGGTTGGCCAGGATCTGATCGGCCTGGCAGGGATCAATGCTAACGGGCCAAAGATCCACACCCGGAAACCAGCACAGTTCTATGTCCTCTCCGATCAGCCGGCGAAGCATGTTCAGCATCTTTTCCGCAGCATCGTTTAGATCTAAAACTTTGGGGCTGATGGTCTGCTTGCGGGCAAAGGCCAGCAACTGGCGGGTGAGGTCGGCGGAGCGATCGGCCGCATTTTTGATTTCGCTTATGCCGTGATAGAGGGGGCTCTCGGAAGATAGCGAACCCAGAGCCATCTCCGCATACCCGATGATTATGGAGAGCATGTTGTTGAAATCGTGGGCCACACCTCCGGCCAACCGGCCGACGGCCTCGAGCTTTTGCGCCTGGTGCAACTGGGCGGCCAGAACCTTTTGGGCCTGCTCTGCGCGCTTAAGTTCGGTGATTTCCAGAATCGCGACCATGATTCGTCGCGTACCGGGCATGGTGGTGCTGGTTGCCAATATGTCCTTTACCTGGCCGAAACGGTCCGTGAAGCTGGATTCACAAGACCTGCGCACCTCATCGGGAGGAAAGTCTTTTTCCAGGGTCTCCGGGCTTTTTACAAATTCGGTCCAGCTCTTTTTGCCTTCGACTTCTTCGCGCGAGTAACCGGAGAGTTTTTCGAATTCCTTGTTTACCAGCGAGATCATTCCCTCTTCTTCAATGAAAAGAAGGGATGTGCCGCTGTTTTCAAAAATCATCCTGTAGAGTGTTTCCGATTCCCGCAGTGCCGATTCGGTCTGTTTACGTTCGTAAATTTCGGATTGCAACTCTTTGTTGGCCCTCTCCAGTTCGGCTCTTACGGCCTCCAGATCGGCCAGGCGTTGTTGCAGCTCGGGATAATAGCTTTTGCGGATCGACCTTTCGCCAAGCCCGATAACCTTTTCGCGTAAACTCTGCCAATCCTGCGGGGGCTCAGAGCGCTTCTTCATAGATTATCTCAATGTCTTTTCGGCTCGGGATTTTAGGGTTTGTCACCATGCACGGGTCTTGCATGGCCATACGCGCCAGGCCGGGGATGTCCCCGGAAGTGACTCCGATCTGAGTCAACCCCATGTCTACTCCGGCCTGTAATCGTAAGTCAAGCAATCCCCGGACTAGGGCCGATTTTTCCCGGCCTCTTGGCATTTCCAGTCCCATGGCTTCCCCGATTTTGCAGTAGCGTTGGGCAGCGGCGTCAAAGTTAAACGCCACCACGTGAGGCAAAAGGATGGAGTTGCTTTCACCGTGGGGGCAATCCAGAAAACCTCCCAGGCTGTGAGCCATCGCGTGAACCGCGCCAAGGCTCGCATTGGAAAACGCCAGGCCGGCGTGAAGGCTTGCCAGCATCATATTACCCCGCAAGGCCATGTCCTGCGGGTTTTGCAACACGGCTATCAGGTTGCGGGAGATAAGCCCGACGGCCTCGAGGGCGTGCAGATCGGTTATCGCCGAATGGGCGTTGGACACATAGGCCTCAATGGCGTGGCACAAAGCGTCGATTCCCGTACAGGCGCTAAGCTGCGCATCCATGCTCGTGGTGGCTGCCGGGTCGATCAACGCTACATCGGGAACCACGGTTTTACTCACAATGGCCACTTTTACACCCCGCTCGGCATCGGTAATGATCGCAAACTGGGATACATCGGCGCCCGTTCCCGCCGTAGTGGGGATACAGATCAAGGGAGGGCCGGGGATGTCCACATTGTCTATTCCTTCAAATTCAAGAACATGCCGGTTATTAGGGGTTACAATCCCTATCCCCTTGGCGCAGTCCATGGGACTCCCGCCGCCCACGGCGATAATCATATTGCATTTTTGCTCCCGGTAGAATTCTGCGCCTTCGGCTACCTGTTCGGCCCGAGGATTGGGAGTAACGTTGGAAAATACACAAAAAGGAACGCCTCGGGACTCCAAAGCATTTAAAACCCTTCCACTCCATCCCGCAGCGATAACCCCCGGATCGGTGACGATCAAAACCCTGGCCGCGCCGAAATTAAGGGCGAATTGGGCGACGAGCTCCATGGCTCCTATTCCGAATATGAATTCAGGGGCGATGAATTTTCGAAGTTCAAACATGGGAAGAACTCCTCTGAGGGCTTGTAGGCCGGGAAAACAACCCTTTGAGCTTTTATGTCCCGCCTGTCGGGCAAGTCGGAGTTCCCAAAAGAGCGGAACACGAGATGGCTCAAGGCGCCGGATGGATTGGCAGATGCGGATTAATTTAGAGGCGCTGCCATTGCGGCCCGTGCCCACCCTTGCACGGATTTTTATCAGGGGCCGCGGCGCGGCGTCTTTGGCGCCGCAGCCCGTAAAACCCACCTGCCAATTAAATAGTCGGCATCCGGGAGCATTTCCTTAAAGGTCCATGGAAAAATAAAATCATCTTGTAGCCGAGCGCATGGAGCTTAAAAAACCGTCCGCCTTCAGGCCTCTGGCAGGGAACATCCAAGGACGAGGTTGTAAGGCAGTTGGGAAACGTGCCACGCTCCAATGCTTCAAAGCCTTTAGTCTCAGGCTTTCGCCGACAAAGCCTTACAAAATTGTGAGTTTTCCCTTCCATTTTGTCAGAGCCATACTGGGGCTATACTCGAGGCAGTAGACCGGGTATGACATTAAATATTAAGGAATTACAAATACATACATGGACTATTTTGGGATTGGCACGCCCCATGCTCTATAGAGGTGAAAACTTCAACAACATGGGTCAGGAGGCAAGAATGAGAAAGATCGCCATATACGGCAAGGGCGGAATCGGCAAATCGACCACCACGCAGAACACCGTGGCGGGTCTTGCGGAAATGGGCCGCAAGGTAATGGTTGTGGGG
>JBMFHI010000098.1:0-13087 GCA_049976905.1 Syntrophobacteraceae bacterium
TGGACCAGAAAAAGTTCTCGTCCCGGCGTTACGGAAGGCGAATCTTTCTCGTCTATGCACACTGACCGCAAGGACACGAAAGGTCTCGGCTCAGTCCCTTAACGAATATCCTTGTTTTGCCGCTACTATCTTCGACTTATCTAAACTGTGCAATGATGGCTCGACTATTGCACTTTAAAGAGCGCAGCCATCTGCAAAGTTATCAATTGGGGAGGAGTCGATATGTTATTCTATCTTGGGCTTTCGATAGGGAGTGCGCTCGGTTTTCTTCTCGCCTGTTTTTGCTCCATCGCCGCGAGGCAAGCTTCGGAATTAAATAAAACGGCAAGTGCCCACACGATCAAGGATGTAGCTTGAATGCGCTACCGCTGCTTCCTGACCATTTTTCGTAATGGCGGGCTGAGTGTTTTTGCCCTCATTGAGGTATCCCTTGCGCATCCCCCCCTCTAATTGTATAAGAAGTAAAATACTTGACTCTTAACATTTCTATCAATGACGCACTGATATCTGAGTGCTGAAACAGGAGGCATTCTCCATGCAGAAAACCGCTGTTTGGGCGTTGTTTTTTCTTTTAATTTTTAGTCCTTTGGGTTTTCCCCTCTTGGTCCGCGCTCAGATTTTTAACTCTCAGGGGGAATCAGCAAATCTCCAGCCTGTGGAGACCGGCCAAAAGGTCTGGGATCCCCTTGAACGCTCCAATAGAAAAGTGTTCGACTTTAACGACGCGATCTATACTGATTTCGTGCAGCCCTTGACCGTTGTTTATAAGAAATTACCCCAATCCATGCGAAAGGTAGTTCATAACGGCTTCGATAACATGGAGGCTCCTTCGCGGTTTGTAAATCTGGTCCTGCAGGGAAAGCCCCGCAGGGCTGGTAACGAAATGACGCGTTTTGTAATAAATTCGACCGTCGGTGTCGGCGGTATGTTTGATGTTGCAAAGAATGCCTTCGGAGTCCGGGAAACCGATGCTGATTTTGGCCAGACTCTGGGCACCTGGTACGTGCCGCCTGGACCTTACCTGGTAGTCCCGGCCCTGGGCCCCTCGAATACAAGGGACCTGGTCGGTAAGGTCGCCGATTCGTTCCTGGACCCTCTCTATTGGGTGCCGGGACCTTTCTGGGTCACCTGGCCCGCCTATTTTGTTAAATATACGGATGAGGCTTCCAATCATATCGGTCAATACGAGGCGATGAAACGGGCCTCTTTGGACCCCTATGTGGCGATGCGCAACGCTTATATGCAGCATAGGAATAATATGATAGGCATCGAACCGCCGTTATCGGTGGGCAAACCCTCTGAGAGTGTGAGCAGCAGCCAGGCGACGACCGCAAAGGATGCCGCGCAGAGGGTTGAGGCAAAGCCTCTTGCCCAGGTCCCCACGCAGAACAACCGGCGCTTAGTGCTAAAACCCCGTAAAAACGCCACTGCCTCCGAACTTGCCGAGGCGTTGCGCAAGGCCGCGCAAAACGAGTCCAGCCAAACGTCGGTCGATGGACTTTTGCAGGTATATCCTCAATTGGCCGGAGCGATTGCGGCCCGTGCCGCCATCGCCCGCGACGCCGCCTTTCGTCCCGACTGGGGCCAGGACAACAAACAGAGGTTGAGCATTGCCACAGATATAATCTGCCGCGCTGTCGCTCGAGGCGACAGGTTCACCCAAGGCGGCAAAGATTCAAGACTGGGCCAGATAAGAGCAACGGCCTGCGAACAGCAGCGGACACTGGATGAGTCCGAACATAAGACCATGTAGACCTTCATTTTTATTAGTAAAAGGGTGTCCCTTACGGTCAATTTAAAATTTTAAGATCGAGGCGCGTAACTGCTATCCTGCCCTTGCCGCCCCGTCCGCATCAGTTTAGACTACGAGACCGGGTAGACGTGCTTGAATACATCCCCAAGGAGTGGTTAATGCCCGCAGACGTTGTTAAACTCGATGCCTGGCGCCTAAAAAAGACAGGACCTCCACAGATTGCGCTGAAACTGATGGGCCTTCCCGCCAGAAAGCGGATGGAAGTAATTTTAGAGAGCCCGGATCCGCAATCGGTAGTGGCCGCTCTTGATGTAAACGATTTTTTCCATACGATCCAGGAAATTGGCCCGGACGATTCCCTGCCGCTTCTCTGCCTTGCCGGCATCGAGCAGTTAAATCATCTTTTTGACATCGAATGGTGGCGCAAGGACACGTTGAAACCCGCCAAGGCCCTTGCATGGCTCGAGCGGCTTTGGAGATCCGGCGACGCAGCGCTGTTTGAATGGATTTCAAAGGTTGATTTCGAACTTCTCGTGTCGCTTTTCAAACAATGGATATCGCTCGATTCGGCTCCCGAAGATATCGATCTTATCGAGGCAACCGAGAGCCTTCCGCCAAAAACATTTGACAATTTTTACTTCTGGGAAGCGAGATACCCTCAGTTCGACGACTTGATCACCCAACTGCTCTCCGTTATTTTTGAAACAAATTACAGTTTTTTTAAAGAGCTTATGAATAGCGTCCTGTTTGCGCCCAGCGCCGAGATGGAGGAAACAGCCTTTCATTTTCATCGCGCAAGGCTCGAAGACCATGGTATTCCCGATTTTTATGACGCATTGGAAATTTATAGGGCTATTGGGCCGAATGAATTTACAGAAAAGAGCGTGATTGCCAATGCCGACCAGCAAAGACCGGCATTTGCCCTTGCGCTCCTGCCGGCTCAAGACCTTTTTGCAAGGGCGCTCGGCCAGATAGAGGACCCCTTTCTCCTGGAGACCCTCCAGGCGGAAACGGCCGCCCTGGCTAACAAGCTTATCATTGCCGATCAGATGTCTCCCGATGATTCAAGAGCTCTTCGCGGGGCGGTGGACAAAACGCTTGCCTACATCAACCTGGGGCTCGAATTGCGCTCGGGGGGAGGGATAGAAGGGGCTGTAAAAGTTCTACGGGACAATTTCCTGGAACATCTTTTCAGGCTTGCGCAGGCCGAGATTGCCAGGATCCGGGGCCGTTTGGTTTCAACGATTAAATTCGGCTGGCTCAAAAATTGCCCGGGGGGAATAAAACGGTTGGATGGCGAGTGGTTCGATATGGCCGAAGAGCTTCTGGGAATTACCCCGAAAATCTCGAGGAAAAGCCATGAAGAAAGCCCTTCGTCCTATGATTTTTTTAGAACTTCTTCAGACCTTGCCCGAGCCGAACATTTCGTTGATATTATCGTCGCAATCGGCGAAATCTATCGGCAGCTAACAGCGGAGCCCTCCGAACCAATTGCTGATTTTTCAATCGAGACGCAGAGTGAAGGACTAACGATTGGAATGCTTGCGCTGACGGCTGCGGCAAATCTACTTTTTTGCCACAAAGGGATACCCAAGCCCTTGGCTCGGTCGGCCTGGCCTGAAATTTTTCCTCTGGTTCAGCCCCGGGCAATCAGTACGGCGCTAGGCGACTGGATCCAAGGAGCTTTAAACGAAAGCACTAAAGTGTCATTGGCCAGGGCCTATTTCGACCCCATTTTACGCGACTATGAATTGGAAATGCGTCCCTTTTCCTGGCAAAATCCGCCAGACCCGGAAATGGTGAGATTTTTCGTCTTTATTTAATCGGGGTAATGGGATTGCTCTTAAGCCCTGCGTACCATTTAGCCGTCGGCCCCATGCAGCGGATGCTTGCTTTCCGTTTTCTAGGATCGTAGAATAAAGTACCAATGTCTATCTTTGCGGTTTTAAAGAAGTGAAGTATAGACTGTTTTTCCGGCATGAAAAGTGCTTTGATGGATATGGGAGCCTGAGTTGCGCGGGGCTCAAAGTCAACCTTATCGGTATGGAGATGCGGAACAAAACCTGTGTCAATTTTACTCAAAAGGAGACCGGTATGAAAAGAATCATGATTTTTTTGGCCGCTCTATTTTTTTCGCTCGCCCTGGCGCTTCCAGCCATTGCCCAGCAGGACCTGCCACCGGATCCCGACATGTCGGGGCGGCTTTCCGCCAATCCTGGGGGAGACTTAATCCTTATAGATGCTTTAATCCTAAGACCTCTTGGTTTGGCGTCCATGGCTGTTGGGGCCATTGGGGCCGCTGCCGCTGCTCCATTTGCCGCATCGTCTAATTCCGAGGCCCAGGTGAAGCGGGAGCTGTTGGAAAGGCCATATTGGTATACTTTCTGTAGGCCCTTGGGCGAAAGTGATTTCTAAGTTCCTCAGGGAGCGTTTGGATTACATAATCGAAAAGAGCGGAGAATTCGAACTGAGCCTGCTCCAGATCGACAACCTTTGGAACAACCTCTGGCTGCAGTAAGAACGAGGAATTAGATTTTAATGGAAGAAAAGGTCAGGACTCTTGGCATTTTGAAGGCCAGGCATTTCAGTGCGAGCTTGGACGCTGTGAGAATGCCAACGGGCAGGGTAACGGAGAGAATAAAGATTGAGCATCCCGAGGCGGCCGCCATCCTGGCCTTCGCGGATAGGGACCATATAATGATGGTTCGGCAATGGCGCTATGCGATCGGGTGCCAGACCCTGGAGATACCCGCCGGCAAGGTAGACCCGGGGGAAACAGCAGAAATGTGCGCCGCCCGGGAGCTCATGGAGGAAACCGGGCACAGGGCCGCGAGATTGATCGAGATATTCAGCTACTATCCCGCGATAGGATATGCGAACGAGGTTATTCGGATATTTGTTGCATCCGGGCTTGAGTCCGTTTCCGGTCTGCAGGACAACGACGAGATATCTGGAGCGGAAATTTTAAAAATTTCCGAGGTAAACGATATGATCATGTCCGGCAGGATTCGCGACGGCAAAACGGTCATCGGCCTTTCGGTTTTCAACGCCAAGATGCAAAGGGGGGAAATTCCGGAAAATTTTTTCCCGTGAGTTGCAATGAAACAAAAGGTACCCATAACGCGAAACGGTCATCGAAAGCTTTTAAGAGAGCTTTCCCACCTTAGAAGGGTGGTGCGTCCCGAGGTGCTCGAAGATCTGCACGAAGCCAGAGGGTATGGCGTAAAGATAGAAAATCAGCAATTCCTACTGGCCCGCGAGCGTCACGCGACTATTCAGAAAAAAATTAATGAGCTGGAAGAAAAGCTGGCGGCCTGCGAAATATTTGTCGGAAGAAAATACTTTTTAAAACAGGTGGGCTTCGGGACCGTAATTACGGTGGAAAATCTACACTCCGGCAAGGTCAGCCGCTTCCAGATGGTCGGACCGTGGGAATCCGACGTAATCGAGGGAAGACTCTCTGTGTACTCCCCGGTAGGCAGGGGCCTCATGGGACATGGCGAAGGCGATGAAGTGCTTGTCTACACTCCATCGGGAGAGCGTTGCTACCGTATACTTTCCATCGAAATCTAAAAAAGCCTGCAGCTGCCATTAACGCCCAACCTCTTGGCGGCCGTCGTCTTGCTCACGTTCCAACCGGCCTTGGTTCTCATGAAAATACCGTATCTCAAATGGTTTATAAGCGCGGCCCTTTTGTGTGGGTTGGGCCTTTTCTTTTGCCTGGGCATTGCGGGGGCGAGCTCGGAAATTACAGCCAGGACTTCTGGGTCAAACCACGTAAAGACTGCTCCCGCGCCTGATGGCGAGCCCTCCGCAAGCGTCTACGGGATCCTCGCCCTGCTTGTCAGCTGCGCTGCCCTCGGACGATTTGGAGCCATAAGGCTCAAGCAGGCTCCGGTTTTGGGAGAACTGGCCGCAGGGATCGTCGTTGGATTTCTCCTCTACCAGCTGGGCAGTCCGACCGTTATCATTATTCGACACTCAGCGCTGGTCGATCGGGTTGCTGAAAGCGGTCTCACGGGGGGGATGAACTGGAGGGACACGGTTCAGTCGAGTTTGAAGGGAAGCGGCCTAAGCGTTGCTGATGACCAAAGAGTCCAGGGGGTGCTCCTTAGCAGGGATTTTCCCTCCTATCTTTCACTGGCAAGGTCTGTCCAGCTTTTCGCAGGCTTTGGCGTGGTATTGCTGCTGTTCATGGTTGGGCTGGAGGTCAGTGTAAGGGAGCTAAGGGCGATCGGGGGCAGCGCGGCGATGGTGGCGGTTTCGGGCGTCACTATTACCTTTATTTTTTGTTTTTTCACCATTTATTTCCTTGTGCCAAAATCGGCGGGCATCATGGGGCCGCTCTTTGCCGGCGCGGCGTTGTGTGCTTCAAGCATTGGGATTACGGCGCGGATCTTTAAAGACCTTGACCGGATCCGGATAAAAGAAGCCCACATCGTGCTGGGGGCGGCGGTTTTAGACGATGTTTTGGGTCTCATCGTGCTTGCCGTGGTTACAGGGGTTGCCCTGCACGGTGGGGTCAGATTGGGCGAAGTTGTTCTAATCCTGTGTAAAACAGCCCTTTTTCTGGGGACTGTGGTAATTTTTGGCGCGAGATTCGTGGATATATCGGCCCGATTTCTGGCAAAACGTGACCTTGGAAACATCAAGCTGCTGTTTCCCTTCGTTTTGCTCATGTTTCTGTCGTGGTTTTCCGCAAGGATTGGCCTTGCGGCTATCGTGGGAGCGTTTACGGCGGGAGTGATCATAAAGGAGGAGTCGTTTAGCGGTCTTGGGAGAAGCCTTGATGGCGAACAGAGCGTCGAATCCCTACTAGCCTCTTTTGAAGGTATTCTTGCCCCGATCTTTTTTGTCTTGATCGGGTTGCAGGTGGATCCGGCAACCTTTGGAAATCCCAACGTGTTGCTTATCGGGCTGCTACTGACGGCTTCGGCTTGCGCGGGTAAGCTCGCCTCCTCGATTGGGGCCTGGGGTTCGTGCGACAGGCTGATCGTTGGACTTGGGATGTTGCCAAGGGTAGAGGTAGCCCTGATTGTAGCCAGCATGGGAAAGGCGATCGGAGTTATAAACGACGAGCTCTATTCGGTTATCATCATGGTGGTGGTGCTTACAGTGGTAATGACTCCCGCGCTTCTCAAGTGGTCGTTGGAACGAAAGAATGGGTAGAGAAGGGGCGGCAAGGCAAATGGAAGGAACAGGTCTTGGTGTGGGAGCCCAAAACCCTGAGAGAGCAGCTAAGAAGTCCTGGTGTTGATTCCCGCAGATTCAGTTGATATTTATAATAAAGTCGGTGGGCACAAAAAGCGGTGCCCACCCTTTATTTTGGGGCCTAATGGCGTGTCTTGGACTTCCCTTGCCGAACGGTAGTTTTTCCAGCCCTTGTGGCAAACGAAGGCTATTGCGATCGCAAGGGCACGCAATCAAGCTTTAGACCAGTTCAGGGTACATGCCATGACATCCGCAGAACATTTCCTGAGGTGGAGAGAGAGCCTGCGCACGTGGGCCAACTCCTCTTTAACCAGCAGGCCTACGGCATCTTTTGCCTTGCCCTCGCAGGTAGCCTCCTGCATGCCCAGATAAAAGACAACGGAGTCTTTCTCGAACTGTATCGCGAGCTTTAGCGCATCTTCGACGGTTGCAAGATTTGCCGGTATGTCGGCCTGTTTTGCACCGGGGCCGAAGACGTGTTGATCGGCCAGAGCTTCGATATACATCCCAATTTCCTGTTCAGGATCGCTTACCGTGGGACGCTTGAGCTCTTCGGGCATTTCCGACAAAAGCGATTCGAAGTACTTTCTATGACCTACCTCCTCATCTGCCAGGGAGGCGAAAAGCTGGGCAATCTCAGGATCACTTACGGCTTTGTGGGCCATGGTATAGAAGTTCAATCCGTTTTCCTCGATTTTGATCGCTGCCTGAAAAACTTCTCCGGAATTAAAGCAAAAAAGCATGTGACCTCCAGTATTCCTTGTTTTGCGCATCGCCAGTGGCGTTACTCTAAAAATCGGGTAAGGACGCTCATGGATCCATTTTGGATTTTACTACAAAACGAGGATTTTATGTTCTTTTTTTGTCGCTTGACAAGGCGGATTTCGATAACTAGTGGTTAAAGGGTTAACATAGTCTTAGCGGCTTCCACAAACACCTTACGGGCTATTTGCTTTGCGAGGAGCGCAGGGAGGGATATTATGGCTGAGAAGGTAGAAGTTTGCATGTGTGAGAAGTGTGGAAATGAGGCTGAGATGGTCGTGTCCTGCCAGTGGGTAGAAGTGCAGGCTCCCTCTGGAGAGGTTCAAAAGAGGCAAAAGGAAACCAGGACTTGCAAGGTTTGCGGCAATGAAGCGGATATGATCATCGATTTCGAGCAGACCGCGGGAAAGTAATTTTTCTTTTTTGCGTGAAGTGAAGATGTGGGGCGGGATTTTTAGCCCCTTTTTTTTGCCAACACTTGATACGGGAGATAACCGGCATGAGCGAAAAGGCAGGCAGTGGATGCGTCGAACCGGCAAAGGGGCCTATCGGCGAGTCAAGGGAAGAAACCAAAAGCGCCGGGGCAGCGACGGCAACTGTTATAAGGGCGCGGGTGGGGCGGCCGGCCCCTGATTTTGAAGCTTCAGCCTATCAAAACGGCGAATTTAAAAACATCAAGCTCTCCGATTACAGGGGCAAGTGGGTGGTGCTTTGTTTCTACCCGGGCGATTTTACCTTTGTCTGACCCACGGAATTGACGGCAGTTGCCGTTAAATATGACGAACTTCAAAAGATGGGTGTGGAGATCCTTTCGGTGAGCACCGACAGCCGTTTTACCCACAAGATCTGGCAAAGGGAGGAGCTTTCTAAAATGACGCCCGGAGGGGTTCCTTACCCCATGCTCTCCGATGCAGGGGGAGCGATCGGGAAGGTCTACGGCGTCTACGAAGAGGAGGCGGGAGTCGATTTCCGGGGTCGTTTCCTGATCGACCCCGATGGCGTAATCCAGGCCATGGAGATACTTACCCCTCCCGTTGGTCGGCACGTGGGAGAGCTTATCCGGCAGATCAAGGCTTTCCAGCATGTGCGGCAAACCCAGGAAGCCACGCCTTCGGGCTGGAGGCCGGGAAAGCCGACCCTGAAACCGAGTCCGGATTTAGTGGGAATGGTGTGGCAGTGTTGGAAACCCGAGATGGCCGAAGATTAGGCTGTCAGGAAAAGAAGTGCAAAGCGAGAGGGAAAAAAATGCGCTGAGCCGTCTTTTAAAGGTTTTTATCGCGGAGATGGGCGAAGCAGGTTTTCCGGTTTGCGCGGTTTTTTTGCCCAGGCGTTAAGAGCTGGTTTTAAGGATTTCTCAGGGGCTGAGCTGAGCTGAGCTCAGCCCAGGTCAGCTCACAATGTTGTTGGTTAAGGCTCACGCGAAGGCGCGAAGACGCGAAAGAAGAGATGAAAGAAGCACAATACGAAATATGTGCGAATTTACCTGAGGGCTCCCGGCTTGAATTATAGCCTTCGAAGACCAGTCCGAAATGGCGCTTTTGTCCACCCTACCCCGGATTATCGAACATATGCCGTGCTCACAAATCATTAATGTAGGGCAGGCTAAAAAGTTCCATCAAGAGGTGTTGAAGAATAACAATGCAAGGCCTATACTCATTGCCTGGCAAAGCGGGGCCATTAGCGAGGGTAAAGCTGCCGCCGACTCAACCTGGAGGAATTTAGCAAAAAATGGACTATGTCGATTGGCTGGACGAACATTATCCGCAAAAGGTTGTCAGTTCCGAGCGGGCCGTTTCGGCAATAAGAAAGGGAAGCCGTGTTTTTGTCGGAACCGGTTGCGGGGAACCCCGACACCTCATCGAAGCCATGGTGCAAGACAAAAGGCTCCAGGATATCCTGGTCTACCAGATGCTTTCAGGGGCGCTTTCCGAATACGTAGACGATGAATCCTTCTTAAACCGCTTTTCACTAAAGCTCTTTTTTATAAGCCCCTCGATGCGAAAGGCGGTATTCAAGGGAAACATTGACTACGTTCCGGCCTACCTTTCGCAGATCCCGGAGCTTTTTTCAAGCAAGCTCATCGGGCTGGACGTAGCGCTCATCCAGGTCAGCCCGCCCGACAGGTTCGGCTACTGCAGCCTTGGCATTTCCGTAGACATCACACGGGCCGGGATGCAGAACTCGACAATGGTCATAGCGCAGGTAAATCCGCGCATGCCCAGAACTCTTGGAGACAGCTTCGTTCACGTAAGCAACATCGACTACCTGGTCTTGCATGAGGAACCCCTTGGCGAATACCTTCCCTTCGCAGCCGATGAGGAGACCACCAAACGGATCGGTCATTATGTTTCGCAGCTGGTAAGCGACGGCTCTACCCTTCAACTGGGCTACGGGCGTCTTCCCTACTCAATCCTTAAGTACCTGGAGGGCAAAAACGACCTTGGCATTCACACGCAGGTGATAACGGACGCGCTTTTGCCCCTGTTTGAAAAGAAGGTAATAACCAACAGAAAAAAAACGCTTATGCCCGGAAGGGCCGTGGCTTCTCTTTGCATGGGTTCGCAGGTACTCTACGATTTTCTCGACAACAACCCCATGTTCTATTTTGGCAGCTCCGATTTTGTAAACGATCCGGCGGTCATTGCCAAAAATGAAAACCTTATTTCCATCAGTTCCGCACTGGAAGTCGATCTGACCGGGCAGGTGTGTTCGGATTCGGTGGGCTATCTTTTCTATAGCGGCATTGGCGACCAGGTTGATTTCATCCGCGGCAGCGCCATGTCCCGTGGGGGCTTTTCGATCATAGCCCTTCCCTCGACGGCCCTTGACGGCAAGACCTCGCGCATAGTGTCCCACCTGAGCGAGGGGGCAGGGGTGGCCACGACTCGAGGCGATGTAAACTTCGTGGTTACCGAGTTTGGCATTGCGGAACTTAAGGGAAAGAGCATCTACCAGCGGGTAATGGAACTGGCCCAGATCGCTCACCCGAAGTTTCGCGAGGAACTGATAGAGGAGGCAAAAAAACATCATTACATATTCTCCGATCAGATCACGCCGCAGCAAGAGGATCTGATTTTTCTCGAGGACTACAAGACCTCCTTACAGTTAGAAGACGGCAGAACGATCGAATTTCGCCCCTTGCTTGCTTCAGACGAGTTTGCATTTCGCAATTTTTTCTACTCGCTCCAGGCCCAATCCATTTATCACCGTTTCTTTTACCATAAGCAGCTTTTCTCCCACAAATCGCTTCAGGAGCAGTGGGCCAGCGTCGATTACCGCAAAAACATGTCCATTATCGGCCTTGCCTCGGCGGGCGGGCGCCAGGAGATAATGGCTATCGCCTCCTATGCCGAATCCGAGGACGGCAGCGCGGAGGTGGCCTTTGTGGTAGGAGACGGTTTTCAGGGGCTTGGCATCGGGTCCCGCATGGTCGAAATTCTTGAAAACATCGCAAGGAAAAACGACTATAGGGGCTTTTCGGCCTATGTGTTGCGCGAAAACCGCTCCATGCTCCACATCTTTCGCAAGCGCTATCCCCACTGTAAAATGACGCCCATGGGCGAAACGCTCTTTATCGAAATAGACTTTGACGCGCAGGCCCAGGCTTAGCCTGAGGCGCCTCCTAAAGTTGCCCTATTCGTTTTCGGCGGCCATTTGCTTAACTGGTAGCTGCCCGTTTATCTTTCTTGCGGCATTGCGATATTTCCCCGAGCATCCTTGTTAGAATACCTCAGGATCAGAAAACAGGGGTCCAGCCTGTTTTTACAGGGGTTTTTTCTTTATGGTTATCGTATGTGATTGATTTAATGGACTATTTAGGATTTAGGACACTAAATTAACAGCGAATTAACAGCGAAGGAACAACGAAGGAACAGCGGGGCGACCGCCAGAAGAATAGCGATAGGAAAATATCGGTTAATAGTGATTGGGCGGTGTCTATTGCCTATTTGGTTTTCAAAGAACCCGGCTTGCGCGAGTTTTAGCTTAAAGCAAGGTATTCATAGCATGAGGGGGGGGCGAGGTCCAAAGCGGCAACGAGAAATGGAACCGAGAAGCGGCAATAGAAAAGGCAATTAGGAGCGGCAAACGCGCACAATTATGACCTCGGCAAGGTTAAAGGGCAAAGTTGTTGATTCAGGCTCACGCGAAGGCGCGAAAGAAGAGATGAAAGAAGCACAATACGAAATATGTGCGAATTCACCTGAGCGCTCCAGGCTTGAATTAGCTCTCGAAGACCGGTCCGAAATAGCGCTTTTTACGGCTTCAATTTTTGCGGCTTCGCGGCTTCGCGTGAGCTAAGCAGACCCTAAGTCAACGCCATTGAGGTTAAAGGGGTCCCTAAGTCCATAATATCGAAGTTTAAATTAATAAATTAAGGTCGTCCGTCCTTTGCTATAAGGACCGGACATTTCTATTTGTCGACAACAGAAGAATCACGCGGGCAATGGGCACTATCCCTTTTCATTTCACGACTTTTTGTCATATGATGCCGGCGCATCCCCAGCAAGGCAGAGCAATGTGAACGCGACCGGATATGGTATCGGAAATAGTGACGGAATCGGCACCAGAGAAGATGATAACCGATTACCACGCCAAATTATATGCGAACGAACTGATCAGACGCTGTCCATCGGATAGCGTGGAGCGGTTCACAGCCGCTCTCATGGATTCGCAAGTTGATCTCAATCCTCATCAGGTCGATGCCGCGCTGTTCGCTTTCCGATCTCCCCTGTCCAAGGGGGCGATTCTGGCCGATGAGGTCGGCCTGGGAAAAACCATAGAAGCCGGGATCGTTCTTTCCCAAAAATGGGCGGAGCGGAAGCGTAAGATTTTGATTGTGGTTCCCTCCAGCTTGAGGAAGCAGTGGTACCAGGAACTTCAGGACAAATTTTATCTTCCCTCACAGATTCTCGAAGCCCGCAATTTTAACGGCGCCCTAAAAGGTGGCCGCAAGAATCCCTTTAATATCGGGGATATCGTCATCTGTTCCTATTATTTTGCTCGAAATAAGGCGGAGTACGTTCGGGCCATCGACTGGGATCTTGTCGTGATAGACGAGGCCCACCGGTTGCGAAACGTCTACAAGGCGGGCAACAAAATCGCCATTGAACTTAAGGCCGCACTCAATCATTCGCCGAAACTGTTACTGACCGCGACGCCGCTCCAAAATTCCCTGCTCGAATTGTACGGTCTGGTCAGCTTTATCAAGACCGTCGAGGAACACCTTAAAAATGAACGAAAGTCATGTACCTCCGGCAGAGCCGGAGGTACATGACTGGAACTATCCTGGGGTCCCGACCCACATTACGCGTTTCTCGATCCACATTGTACGTTACTGGACCCATATTAAATGACTAGGAC
>JBMFHI010000099.1:0-12677 GCA_049976905.1 Syntrophobacteraceae bacterium
GAAACCGGAGCTCTTTCGCGATTCAGTTTGTATTCGTATTCCTCTTTTTCTCTGCGTCGCCTTTTTTCCTCCTGCTCTTTCTGGTCTCTGATCTCTTCCGTATACTGCTTTTTTTGACTCTCCCAGGCGGCCTTGGTCTGTGCGATATCCTGTTCGAGGGTTTGCTTGCGCAGTGCCAGTTCATTTTCAAAAACCGCCCGTTGCTGCTTTTGGGCTTCTAGAAGAGCGGCCAGTGTGAAGGCCGACTTTTCAATCTCAAAGAGCTCAAGCAACTCGGCATCCTTTATTTCAATCGCCTTCTTGAGCTTATTGTAACGTTCGGTTTCCCCTTCGAGTTTCAAGGCGATATCCGACAATGCCTGGGTGGTTTCGTGTATCAGCTCGTTTACGGTTTTGATCACATTGTGGCGAGTTAGTGCTTCGGCGGTCTGCAAAACTTCCTGCTTTTCGCGCTCAGCTTTGGCCCTTTCGGGTTTTAGTTCCGTTTGTGCCTTGGTCTGAAGGGTTTTAAGAAGGCTATTGTAGGCATCCAATATTTCCTTCTTTGTACTGGTGGGGGTTATGAGCGGAGTTTCCTCTGTTTTGGCCGTCATGGCTGTTTTTCTCCTCGATGTCCTTGTTGTGTCTGCTTTTCCAAAAACCTGTAGAGCGTAGCCCGTGCGACCCCAAGAAGCTTTGCAGCCTGGGAGCGGTTTCCGCCCGCCTGGGCGATAGCCGCTGAAACCGCTTCCCGGGAAAGATTGCGTCCGGGTCCAGTCTTTAGAGCCGAACAACCGCTCTGGCGAATCTCCAAGGGAAGATGCTGCGCATCAATTTCTGAGCCTAGCGATTTAACCAGCGCGAAATGGATGGCGTTTTGCAATTCGCGTACGTTTCCAGGCCAGCTGTAGTCCATCATAAGCGAAATGGCACCGCTCGAAATCCTTGCTGTTTTCTGCCCGTTATCCGCGGCCTGCTCGAGAAAATAGGAAGCCAGAAGTGGAATGTCGTTTTTTCGCTCTCGTAAGGCTGGAATCATTATCGGTACGACATTTAGCCGGTAATAGAGATCTTCTCTAAAATCATTGCGCTCCATCATCGCTTTGAGATTGCGGTTGGTGGCGCTGATTATACGAACGTCGACCGAAACCGTTTTCTCCCCGCCGACCCGTTCAAAGGTGCCCGACTGCAGCACCCGCAGGAGCTTAACCTGCATGTGCCTGGGCAGTTCGGCCACTTCGTCTAGAAACAGGCTGCCCCCGTCGGCTAGTTCGAATCGGCCCTTTTTGTCGCGGATGGCCCCGGAAAAAGCCCCCTTGACATGGCCGAAAAGTTCGCTTTCAAGCAATCCTTCCGGGAGCGCGCCGCAGTTTACCGGCACGAAAGGCCCGCCGCCTCTGGCGCTTTCGTTGTGGATCGCCGCAGCTACCAGTTCCTTCCCGGTGCCGGTCTCACCGGTTATATGCACGGGGTAATCGGTTGCCGAAAGATTGCGAATCTGATCGTAGACTTCGAGCATCTTGCGGTCTTTACCTATAATGCCGGAATAGCTGGTAAGCTCGCCAAGGCGCAGCTGCAATCTCAAAATTTCGGTAAGATCGCGGAAAGCGGCAAGAACTCCGACAAATGAGCCCTGGTCATCATACATTCCGGTGACAGACATCTCGATATATCGCAGATCTCCCGAACGCGTGGAGATATTTATCGTGTAAGAGTGATGTTGGAGTCTATCCAGGGGGTGGTTGCAAAAAGAGCACTTTTTGCCGCAAAAAGGAGAGCCGAAAACCAGGTGGCAGTCCCTGCCAATGACATCTTCACGGCTATAGCCCGTGATCTTTTCAGCGGCTCGGTTGAAAAATAGAATGCGCCGCTTTAGATCATGGGCGATTATCCCTTCAAGCAAGTTATCGAGAATACTTTGAAGGTTTTTTTGCTGAGCCGCTAGAGTTTCAAGGCTTACAGCACTCATTGAATTTGGCCGGCCTCCGCTTGGCAGTCTTTTGGGATGCTCTATCCTGCTGCCGGGAAACGGCAGCAGGATAAAAAACAAAAGTTCGAAGGCTCATCCGCTATTTCTTGGCGCTCGCGGCTTTTGGCGGACTAAGCGAGTCAAGAAAGGCTTGGATGCGTTCAATGTCACTTTGTTTAACCTGTACCTTCATGGTCGAGCCGTCTTTTTCCAACCAGGCGTCAACGGCGCCGGTATTGCCCTTGGCCGGCGTGTTCCAGCTAAGTGCGCACTTTTTGCCCGAGATAGCGAAGAATGCAACCGAATTGACACTGCCTTGCGGGGGAGTGGCAGGACTTGGCGGTCCGACATATTCCTCGGTGCGCATGGATGCCAAAAGACTATCGACTGGCCAGGAATTTTTAATGGGTTTGGGAGAGGCTCCCCCCACGACATTTCCCCAGTTTTTATTCTTCATGCGAACCAGAGTCCCGCCGCTGGTTGTGGTTTTCCATGAAATTCTGTTTATGCTCGATGATTCCAAAGATAAAAGCGAACGGTCAACGAGCGAGTCCGCCGAGTGCGGAATGGAGGAGAGAAAGTAAGTTGGAAGCAGCACCGGACCTGGCAGTTCGGAGGAAGTCGCAAAAGCCTGCTTGGCCCCCGCAGCGGGAAGTGAAACCTTTAGCTCCGGGGTTTTTCCGTCTTTTAGCTCCAGTTTTACATCTACATCCGGTGTAGCCGACATGGCGGCCTTGGGGACAAAATTAGTTGCCCGCAGCCAGTGTAGCCCCTGGAGCAGATTATCGACCTTATCCGAGTTGATCTTTAGTTGGGGCTTAGTCTTGGATTTCCAAATACCTGTATCACCTTCGCGCGCAAGGTCTACCTGATCGCCGTTTCGCCACGTGATCTGAAAAGCTTTTACCTGTTGGGGCGCCCAGGTGAAAAGCTCTTTTCTGCGAAGATCGGTAAGATTCTTATCTAAATCATCGTAAGCCTGGCTCGATATCATGAAGACCTCACCGCTTTTGCCGACTCTGGCATACCTGTCGGATCCAACGGGGCTTTTAGCGCCTGTTTCCAGCTCGAACCATTTGCCTGCGGAAAAAAACCGCACGCTAAGAGAGGGCTTATTCAAGCCAAAAGCCTTGAGATTGCCGGCTTCTTGCCCGAGCTTTCGTTGCATCTCCACATTTTGCAGAGTGGAAAGAAGCCCGGTTAGCTCCGTATTGTCGACATCGGCCACTATGGGGGAAGAAATTTTCCATGCACCGGCCTTATTGAGGCTTAGGGCCAAATGTTGCCCTGATTTTATCTCTATTTTCGTAACGCTTTGCGGGTCGAAAGTGAAAACGCGCCTGGACTCTTTTGCCTTCCTGGCACTCTTTTGCTTGTCAAACCTCATCCCCGCATAAATTCCTCCGATAACGACCAGGATAAGAAAATATAGGGCGGTGGTCCGAAATTTCATCTTTGAGACCTCCTCATCCTAAAGACCGCTATCCCCG
Source organism: Syntrophobacteraceae bacterium (assembly GCA_049976905.1). Lineage (GTDB taxonomy): Bacteria > Desulfobacterota > Syntrophobacteria > Syntrophobacterales > Syntrophobacteraceae > SbD1. Next base: position 3,439 of record JBMFHI010000099.1, read on the forward strand.
AAACCAGCACGGCAAGAGGCATGAGTATCACGACCGTCCACATAAACGACAAACCCTGAGATCGTGTGAGCATCAAAGGTTTAACCACGTTGGGCCTTTGAATGGTTATGAGATCCGTTTGATTGGTAAGAAAGTTTACGGTATTTAAAAACAAGTCCCCGTTTCCCAACTGGTTAAAGTAAGGATTGGCGGCAAACAGGGAGTTGCCGGCAACCACAAGTTTACCCGTCTTGGTCGCAGGCGCAGGCGCGATATCCTTGTCCTTGGCCGGAGGAGTTTGCGCCGTCTTGATGGTGGCCAGAACAACCAGCGGAACCGGACCGGGCAAATCTTTGGTTTTATCGAAGGTGGCCTTGCCCTGTTTTAGTTCATCCAGGTTTGTATCCCCCCAGGCGCTTGGTGAAGTCGAGGCCACGGTTTGAACCACAACATTGCTCGGCGGATTTTTTGCCGGCACCACCGATCTTGCGTTCGGGTAGAAGGTGGCCTCATTGAAATCTTTTGTAATCTCATTTTCCCCGTATTGAGTCGCTACGGGAATAGTGGGGCTTACCCCGAAAAGGCGGCTTAAACGGTCAACAACCATGTCGTTTCCCAAATCAATACCGTAGCCCTTGAGAAAATTGGTCATGCCCGTTTGGGTGAGGGGATCGAGCATCAGGAATAGGCTGCCTCCTCTTGCAAGATAGGCGGCTAAAATCTTTTGCTCCTGGGGCAGTATCGGTTTTTGAGGCCCCGCGATAATTACGGCGGCGGCATCCGCGGGTATATCTCCCTGTTCCAGAAGGTTAAGCGTGCCAACCTTGTAAAAATCTTTATGGAGGGCATCCTCGGCAACCGAAAAGCTGTCGTTGCCGTTTACAGTAAGGGAATGCTCCCCGTGGCCGGTCAAAAAGTAAACCTTCTGTTGAACTTTGCTCTGAAGTTTTAAAAGCGCGTTTGTAACCGACTGTTCATCCGGGCTCTGGATGAGCTGCTTTTTCCCATATCCTTCCAGCACCAGGGTCCCATAGGTTTTAACTCCGTAGCTTTTGGTCATTTGGGGATGCGTTGCCGGGTCGATCATCTGGTATTTGATATTCTTGTTTAAATAGGTGTAACTCTTTAGAAGGTCGTTTATCTTGCCCTTGTCCTCAGCGCCCGAACCGGTGGTTGCGATGAAAACCTTGATCGATACGGGCTTCGTTATCGTTTTAAGAATATTTTTTGTTTGCTGCGACAGGGTGAAAACGCCGTTATCCGTAAGATCTACCCTCAGTGGCTTTTGCTGAGCGATAAGAACAATGAAAACAAGGATACTCAAAAAAATTACACTTGTAATTACGGTGTTTGTGCCGTAAGCCCATTTGAGTTTGCGGCCGCTTTTTGCCACCATTTGCGTTTCTCCGTAGTTCTTTGGTTTCTACAATGCAACCGAGGTCCATAAAAGTGGCGTTTCTTCGGTCGTGCGAGGCCGGGTTCGCGCACTTTCCTCGCGCTTTACACTATCCTCTCCAGCGATAAGAGCTCATCTGCCTTAGCGTAAGAAAAAGAAAGAAGGCCGAGAATACCAGGTAAAACACAATATCCCTGGAGTCGAGCAACCCCTTTACCAGCCCTTTTAAATGATCGGATACGGAAAAGTATGCAAACACGCTTGCTACTGAGGGCGGACTGACCACCGCCTTGGCTTCTCCTATGAACCAGAGAACCAGCAGTACGCCAAAGGTGATAATCGCGGAGACAATCTGATTTTTGGTAAGAGTCGAGGCGAAGGTTCCAAGGGATATAAAGGCGCTTCCCATTAGCAACAGGCCTGCGTATCCGCAAATAATGGGCTTCCAGGATGAGCCTGCAATCGAGGTCAGCATGATTACGCCCGGAAGAGTGGCTGCGATGAGGATGCTAAAGGTTGTCATACATGCCGCGAATTTAGCCGCCACGGTTGCAAGGTCGCTTACCGGATAGGTGTAGAGCAGTTCCAGTGTGCCGGTTTTTCGTTCTTCGGCGTAGAGCCGCATGGTCAAAAGGGGTGCCACGAAAAGGGTAATAACGCTTATGTTCCATAAAAATGAACGCATAAAAAGCTCGGGCATGGTCACGTTTCCCGCAACCTCCGGATTCTGCGCCACCTGGTAGCTAAACATTATTACCTGCCGAAGGATGAGGTAGAAAAAAACACCGGATAAAAGAAGGAAAAAGAAAGCTACCGCATAGAAGATGGGCGACATGAACATCGCGTAGAGCTCTTTTTTAAAAACTGGCCAAAAACCTTTCATTATTCCGCTCCCTCCTGGATCGACTCTTCGGTTACAAGCTGCATGAAAATATCTTCCAGGCTAAGTTGCACGGATCTCAGTTCAAGAAGTCCGCACCCCTTTTGCACTGCCAGGGCCGCAATCTCCGGGCGCATATCCACGGAAGGGGCCGTCTCGATTTGGAACCGGCTCGTTCCATTGTTTTCCACCGTGACCCTCTGAATGCCGTCCATGTTTTCGATCGCCTGCCTAAACTCCGCGCTCGGTCCACTTAGCTCCACTAGGATAGTCGAGGTCTTCTGAAGCTGGCTCGTCAGGTTTGCCGGACTGTCCGTGGCTACGATTTCGCCCTTGTTTATTATGATTACCCTTTTGCAAATCTGGGCCACCTCCGGCAGGATGTGGCTGCTCAAAAGGATGGTGCGATCCTCGCGCAGTTCCTCGATGATGCGCCTTATCTCCACTATCTGCGTCGGGTCCAACCCGATGGTTGGCTCATCGAGTATGAGAACCGAGGGGTTGTTTAAAAGTGCCTGGGCAAGGCCCACCCGCTGTCTGAATCCCTTGGAAAGATGACCGATAATCCGGTTTTCCACCTTTTCCAGGCCGCAGGAAGAAATTACACGCCCAAGCTCGGAGCGCATCCTCTTGGCCTCGACTCCCTTGGCGCCGGCGGCAAAACGGAGAAACCGGTTCACGGTTAGATCGTTGTAGAGAGGAACACTTTCGGGAAGATAGCCGATTTTTTGCCTGATCCGAAGCGAATCCTCTAAAATGTGCATCCCCTCGACTGTGGCCGTACCCTCCGATGGAGGCATGTAGCAGGTAAGTATGCGGATGGTAGTGGATTTCCCGGCTCCGTTAGGGCCAAGAAAGCCAACCACTTCGCCTTTTTCGATCTGAAAGGAAACATTGCCTATGGCCCTGCGCGGACCATAAAATTTTGTCAGTCCTTCGGCTTCGATCATCTATTTGCCCTCATTGCACCTAAGCGTTATAGGCCCCGCTTTTGTGTTTAAAAGGAAAAACCACGCTTTTAGAGGCGGCTTCCCGGATAACAACAGAGTATATCCAAATGCTGTGTGGTTTGAGTCATACGCGCGCGCCACAGGGGCAAACCTTCTAGAGCGGACAAAACCCGGCGTAGCCCACAGCGTAGGTTTCCCGGACGCGAACCTAATTATATCCATTCAGGATTTTTTTCTACTCTTTGTTGTTTATTTTTTAAGAGTCCGCATGGCTGTGAATTTTTTGTAAAAAATAAGGCAAGGATAATGCCGCCCTGCTCCTTATTGCGAATAGTCCTGGTGCCAAGGGAAGTAAGGCATGCCTGGCACAAATATTCGTGCAGTTCGCCATCGACGAGCACTAACAGAAGTCGAGAGTGGACCGGCATGGCTTGTCTGCACCTTGGGCAGTAGAGAGCCGAGGCCCGGAACTCTTCGAATTGTTTTTTTGCAGGTGCAGTCGGCATACCGGCTCCTAGGATGGATTGGCCTCCTGATCAAGGCCGGACATGGCGTCCTTTTCATGTTCCTTGTGTCGTTTCCACGGCCACCTTTTGCCCTTATGCGTCTCTTTTTCCCTGTCGAGTTCCATGAATTCCTTAAGAATTTCTTCCTGGCGCGGGGTCAGCTGTTTAGGGATGCGCACCGCGACCTCGACAAAAAGATCGCCGCGGCCGTATCCTCGAAGCCTGGGGACGCCTTCGCCGGCAAAGCGCACGACTTCGCCGGGTTGCGTGCCGGGCGCAATATTGAGGGTCTTTTCCCCATTCAGGGTAGGGAGCTCCACCGTATCTCCCATAATGGCCTGCAGGAAGGAAATGGATATTTTGGTGTAGAGATTGTCGCCGTCACGTTCTATATGGGGGTGTGGCGCCACTTCGACTCTAACGTAGAGATCCCCCGAAGGCCCGCCGCGATAACCGCTTTCGCCTTCCCCTCTAAGCCTTAGCCTCGTTCCCGAATCCACACCGGAGGGCACCTTTACCTGGACGCTCTTTTTCTTTCTTAGCCTTCCCTGGCCCTGGCATTGCTTGCAGGCCGACACCAGCACCCTGCCGGTTCCCTGACATCGCGCGCAACTGGTGCTGATGCGGAAAAATCCCTGCGACTGCACCACCTGGCCCGACCCCTGGCAGGCAGGGCAAGTAGTCTGCTTAGTCCCCGGCTCGGCCCCAGAGCCGCCGCATTCGGGGCAAGCGGTCATCGTATTTATATCGACATCTTTTTGCGTTCCGTAAACAGCCTCTTCGAAGCTAAGATTTAGCGTGACCAGCAAGTCGTCTCCCGGCCTTTGCGCGCTACGCTGGCGAGTCTGTCCCGCAAATCCGCCAAAAGAGAAAAAATCCTGAAAAATATCTCCAAAAGAGCTGAAAATATCGTCAAAACCTCTAACGCCGCTATAGCCCGCCCCGCGTAGTCCTTCATGGCCATAAGTGTCGTAGAGCTGTCTTTTTTGAGAATCGTGCAAAACCTCGTAAGCTTCCGCAGCTTCCTTGAATCTTTCTTCGGCTTCTTTGTCGCCAGGGTTGCGGTCAGGATGGTATTTAAGGGCAAGTTGTCGATAGGATTTCTTTATCTCATCTTCGGCTGCCTGCCGCGACACACTTAAAACTTCGTAATAATCTCTTTTACCCATGTAAAGCCGTTCCCTCCTGAAGCCAAATCACTTTCCTGCGGGGAATTGATTACCAAAAGCCAGTTATTCCTAAACACGATTTTTGCTCTTGTCAACCTGGATAAGCCCAGGGAAAGGCCTCTTGCCTAGTCTTCCGGCAGAGGCTCCGAAGGCCGATCTTGCACGGTTAATTCAGCCGAATCGCCATATTCCATGGGAACGGCTAAGGAACCAGCCTCCTCGATGATCTCCTCGACTTCGGCTCTCTGAGCTTCGACCTGGACCAAAGGTTCAGGTACCTGCGCGGGCCTGGTCTCTTCAAACTGCATGATATTTTCCGGAGTGATTGTGGCTGCGGCTATCTCCCGCAACGCCAGCACGACTTCCTTGTTGTCCTTTTCGTTTTCCATTGTCGGCAATGCGTCGTGGCGCAGTTGCAATACGCGGCGAACCGCTAGGTGGACCAGCGCAAAACGGCTGTCAACATTGTTCAAACAATCCTCAACTGTTACCCTGGCCATAGGCGCTCTCCCCTTTGTCGTTTAGCCTTTCGCGATTCTAACGGACACTGGCGCTCTCACCGGCGCCGTGATGAATTTTAAAGCGTTTTAAGCCTTCCAGACAGCCTTAAATCTCCAGTATATAAACTAAAAATATAAACTATATGCCTACTCTATGGCAACTTAAAAAGAGTCGCTGATTTCTTTAGGTTTAAAGATAACCATGAAGAGCCGCAGGGCAAATATAAACGGGGTAAAGAAAAGAGGCATTTTGGCGCAAACTCCGAAGAAAGAGTTTTGAGGCTTAATCGATTGCGCAAAAATACACCCGTGCCTTTGTTGCGCCACTTTTGCGCCCTATAGTTGGGAATGCAATCCCGCAGGGGCACGATTTAGCCCATATCCGGGAAAACGGTTCTCACAACTAGTCTAACATCCCTTAAGTTCTATGATATTCCAATCGACTCAAAGCGTAGAGTGGGCACCGATTTTCGTGCCCACCAGCGTAGCGGAAAATATCGGCGAATTTACGGGACGCCCCACAAGGTCTTCAATAAAAAAGCGGGCACAGCCCGCAAACAAAGTGCCGGAGGTCGGAATCGAACCGACACGAGGTTGCCCCCACTGGATTTTGAGTCCAGCGCGTCTACCAGTTTCACCACTCCGGCATAAAGAGATATTTTACGCATGTGCCTGTCCTTATGTCAAGGCAAATGATCAGGCAAATGATCGGGTTGGTGCCTTTTGTGGTAAGGATCGGCACCTAAGTTTTACGGTGCGTCGGGAACATACTTGGGCAGGATGCGAATTTTTTGCCTAAAATCGGGACTACCCTGCATTTTATCGCATGCAGGGTAGGTCTTTAGGAGAAAATCTCGCACCAGCGGAGCCAAATGCGGTGTTTCCACCTCTAGAAACATAAAATAGTTTCCCAAAAATCCGCACCTATCCTCAGGGGCGAATAGGGCGGGGCCTTCCAGCAATCTAGAACCAACCGGCAGTTTTTCGAGCTCAATAATTGGCAGGGGATCAACACGGTTAGGAAAATGTTCCAGGACATATGTCGTGACCATAAAAAGCCAGGCTGCTGAATCCAGGTCTCCTTTGGCAAGGGCGAACATGCCGTTAACGACGTTTAGTCTAGCGGAAAGAGGTTCAGCTTTCAGGGCGTAAGCATAAAGGTCTGCGCCTTTTCTCCACGGCATTTGGGCCGACCAGCTCAGGGCTAAAAAGAGCAGGACCAGCAAGGCCGCAAGAGCACCACGTAACCGGGAGAGTTTTATCCTGTAAACAGCTAAAGCCATGAGTGCACAGGCAGCGGCAGAAGCCGGGTAGAGCAATCTTTCGGCAAGTTCGGAGGCAATCGGCAGGATCAGGCTCGAATTTATAATAATGGGGCCAAAGAGGAGGCCGGTGCCAATTAGTGCGGCTGCACTCTTTTTTTGTAACGATATCAAAAAGGCACCAATGCCGATGCACAGAAAAAGAGCTCCGGGTATGGCGTAGGGTAAAAGAGTCGCAAGGCTTAGATCAATGGCCGCATAGTCGTGGTAAGCACACATCCCGACGGGCACAAAGCACATGGACATAGCCCGACCGATAATATAGAGGGAATGCAGAATTTTTTCACCTCCATGCGCCCGGAAAGCAATATTAATTATCGGAGTTGGCACAATCCGCTTAAATGAGAGCTGAAGGAAAACAGTTGCCGCGGTTACAAGGGCCGCGCAAGAGGAAATACAAATTCGTCTGTGCAAGGGCGCTTCTCCAGGCATCAGTGCAGAGACTGCGACCAAAGCGGAGAAGACGATTGCGGACTCCTTGGCCAAACTGGCCGCAATGAGCAGTGCCGTCACAAGAAAAGGGGTGCTTTTACGGTTGCGGGAAAAAGCGATATAGACAGCGAGCAAGCCCAGGACAGTCGATAGAATATCAGCTTGTCCGACTATCTCGCCGATAGCTTCCGCATGAATTGGATGGACGGCGAACAGGCAAGCGGTTAGGAAGGAGACGGGGCGGTTGTGTAAAAGTTGATCGGCTAGTAGAAAAACTATGCCGGTAGCCATAAGGTGCAGCAGTAGCGTCAAGAGGCGGAAAGGGAATGGAGAACCGGGTTCTATCCGCCATAGAATCCTCCAGATTATCGGCAGAAGAGGCCTCCAGGTCGTAATCGGCCCATCAACCGTTTTACCCCAAAAGTCGCGTCGAAAGGGCTCCGACCAGGAAATGGACTTGCTAACCACGATGGGATTTTTGAGGATTGCGATTTGGTCGTCCTGGATAAAACGACCATTGATCGTAAAAAGCCCTACAATCACAGCAAGAATTAAGGGCACAGTCCAGGCAAGATAACCGATATTTAGACCGGCGGCTGGTTTTAAAACAAAACCGTTGAAATTTTCTTGATTGTGGTTCTTTCGAGTTAGAGGCAATTGCAGCATTATGGCATTCTCTATCCTAAGGATTTATAGCACCTTCTTGAAACCTCAGTTAACTGTCAGGAATAAGAGATCCGATTCCAGACGCCATCCTAAATTTTAAACTCACGCCACCGAGCCTGTCGCCCGACGGGGCAAGATAGCTGTCAGAAAAGTGGTTCCAGCCCTTTTGAGGGCTCAGAGATCACCTGGCGGTACTTGGCTGACCGTATCGAATTTAGGAGTCAAAACGGTTTTACCCAATGACGCCTGGCGAGTAAGCAATCTCTTAGCCAATTTGGCAACCGATGGAACAGCCCTCATGGCAGGAGCTTCGATAAAATAGAAAGTAAGAGAACAAAACGGAATCAAAAATGTGGTACAGCAAAGGATAGTTAGCCAATGTTCAAGAGGGGAAAAAGTGGCCGCTCGCCTAAAACCGACGATAAACTTAAAGGTTATAAATAATGTAATACCGTGTAGGAGATACGTACTATACGATATTTCACCCAGAACCCTCGATAATTTATTACTAAAAATACCGAATAGCGTATTGCCACTGGCAATAATAGAAAAGGCTATAGCCAGTAGAACAATCGCTCCCATATTGTATGCGTTGTGAAAGAATGCAATATCGGCAAGTATAGAGCATATTAAAATAATAGATCCGATAACACCGCGTATATTATCACAAATAAACTTAATTCTTACGATAAACGCAGTTCCTATCCCACATACAAATGGAAGTATGAGAATATGATTAGGAAAATGCCATACTAAAATTTCAATCAATAATGTAAAAATACTTATAGTTAAGCATAATGGTGAAGGACGTGATGATATAAGTATGCATAAAAATGGTAGTGCAAGATAAAAAAATATTTCATATGGCAGTGACCAATAAACTTTTGCAATTATTATACCGGTATTAAATACACTATTTATGTTTGGTGTGCCAATAATGGTAAATGAAATCCATTGTATTATCTCTCTAGTTACAGTTAATAGGCTACTATGTAATTCATAATTAGATAGTACAATCACTATTCCAAATAAAATAGACACAGAAAAAATATATAATGGTACTAATCTAAGTAAACGAGATGTATACAATTGTACCCAATCTATCGGCTTTAATCTCGAATTTATAAGTTTTGATGAAAATAAGAAACTGGTAATCATAAAGAAGAAGACAACGCTGCCTTGGCCGAATTGAGTGTATAGATTGGAGGGCGGAACAGACCAGACCCCGTTATGTAGAAAAAAATACCATATAGCCGAATGGTGGAGAAATACAAAAAAAGCTGCGTATCCTCGTAAGCCGTCAATTGAAGCATAACGACCGGATTGGGGGGGTACCCCGATATGTTTCGCAATAAAGAATGCGAGCTATTGTCGAAAGTTGTGTATGGCGTGAGTGAAAAGAGCGGCGTATCCTCCCTTTGGGGACAATTCACCTTCAA
>JBMFHI010000100.1:0-12677 GCA_049976905.1 Syntrophobacteraceae bacterium
ACGAGAAAATGGGAAAACCCGCGGCGGTCGTCAAAAAGTGAATGTAAATGGCTCACATGGTCCGAATCGAGGTAGTTTTTGCCTGTTGTGTCCACCAGTACGGCGTCACAATGGCTCAAATCCTCTAGAGCGTTGCGCAGTTCGGATTTGCTTTGAGCAACGAAGAAGGGGACTTCCAAAATTTGGGCGTAAGTCTTTAGCTGCTCGATTGCGCCGATGCGGTAGGTATCCAGCGATATAATTGCCAGTTCTACCCTGCGCTTTATTTTTAGATAAGCAGCGAGCTTTGCCAGAGTCGTGGTTTTCCCAACTCCCGTAGGTCCCACAAAAGTGTAGACCGCAGGGCCGCTTGAATTGGAAAAGACCCTAAATGGCCTGGCGCAATTAACTTTTGTGACCAACCGTTTACAGAAGGCGTTAAAAATTGCGGCCCTGCCCACCGTTTCTCCATTGAGATCCGACAAGGCTTTGTTTAGGAGAATAAACACCTGTTTTTCGTCAAGGCCTTTAGCCAGAAGCGAATGATAGAGTTCGGCCAGGGGCCTGTTGGTTCGCAGTTGGGTCAACTGATCCTTCGAAGAGATAAGCAGTGAAAGAAAGCTCTTTATCTCCTGGATATCATCGATGACTTTGGACGAGGCGCAATCGACCACAGGTTTTACCTCATCGGGCATGGGCAGAGGTTCCCGGGCCGCGCTTATCTCCATCCACGACTCGGTGGGACCGGCGGCGACCTTCCTGGTGCTCAATATAATGGCCTCGGGCCCCAGTTCTTTTTTGACCTGGGCCAGAGCCATTTCCATCGTAGGGGCTGAAAAGGTCTTAACTTGCATGGTCCATCCTGATTATGCCTACCGAACGAATTTCGAGCGTATTGCTCAATTCGTTATGGCTGATAACTGCCACATCGGGTAAAAATCTTTCCAGAAGCTTCTTTAAATGTCGCCTGATCATAGGGGAACAGAGCAAAACAGGGCGGTGACCAAGACTTATCGCCCGTTTCACCTCGTCGCTTGTAGCCTGTATAAACTGCTGCAGGAATCCGGGATCGAGGCTCAAAAAGCTGCCGTGGTCCGATTTTTGGATACCGCGAGAAAGTCTTTCTTCAAGCGTTTGTTGGAGCGAAAGCACGGGGAATTTCTGGCCCTCGGTTTCATAGGGCCTCGTTATGGTCCTCGCCAGGGCTTGACGAACATATTCTGTTAGAACATCGGGGTCCTTGGTCACCGCGCCGTAATCGGCCAAAGTCTCGCAGATAGTCTGCAGGTCGCGCACGGTCACCCCTTCGCGCACAAGGTTCTGAAGCACTTTTTGAATTATGCCCGGCGACAGAAGGTTTGGAACCAACTCGTCGACGAGCTTTGGCTGATGCAGCGCCAGATTATCGATTAACTGCTGTACGGTCTGCCGGGTAAGCATCTGGTCGGCGTATTTTTTGAACAGCTCGGTCAAATGGGTGGCTACAACTGTCGATGGATCTATCACGGTATAGCCGGCCCTTGAGGCTTCCTCGCGCCTGTTTTCCGGAATCCACACCGCGGGCAGATCGAAAGCGGGGTCCCTGGTCGCGACACCTTTTAATTCCACCTGGTTATCCCCGGTGCTAAGGGCAAGGTAGTGTCCGACCATAATCTCGCCCCTACCCACGGGATTGCCTTTTAAAAGCAGCTTGTATTCGGAGGGCTTCAACTGCAGGTTGTCCCTTACGTGTAGCGAGGGAACCACTATCCCGTATTCGAGACCAAGTTGCTGGCGTATGGCCTTTATGCGCTGGAGCAAATCGCCATTGTGTGTTTCGTCGACCAAAGGAATGAGCCCGTAGCCAAGTTCGAGTTCCAATACGTCTAGCAGGGGAGGCATATCCGATTTGGGTCCTGTTTTTTTAGCAGGATCTTGTTCGGCAGGTTTCGGTTTATCGCGCTCCTCCTGGAGCTTTTTGGAAACATGGCGGCCCAGAAAAAACATGCTCGATCCAACCAGCATGAGCGGTATTGCCGGAAAACCTGGAACAATGCCCAGCAAAAGCAGCATGGTGCCAGTAATGTAAAGCGGTCTTGGGTTAATGCTGAACGCTTTTGCGAACGCCTTGCCCATACCCATTTCATTTGCCGCGCGGCTAACCAGAATTCCTGCGGAAGAGGAAATAACCAGCGCGGGGATCTGTTCTACCAGTCCATCGCCCACGGCCAGCAGAGTATAGACATGGAGGGCTTCGGACAGGGGCATTCCCTTTTGTAATACCCCTATGGCCAGCCCGCCAAGAACGTTTATGATAGCTATAAGAACACCCGCAACCGCATCACCGCGCACAAACTTGCTCGCGCCGTCCATGGTGCCGTAGAAATCGGCTTCCTGGCGGATCGTCTCTCGCCGCTTTCGCGCCTGCTGCTCGTTTATGAGTCCGGTGTTTAGATCGGCGTCGATGCTCATCTGTTTTCCGGGCATCGCATCCAGGGTAAACCTTGCGGCAACCTCCGAGATGCGCTCGGTGCCCTTGGTAATGACCATAAAATTTACGATCAACAGTATTATGAATACGACGAAACCAACCACATAATTGCCGCCGACAACGAAACTGCCAAAAGCGTGAATGACAAGGCCCGCGGCCTCTGGGCCTTGATCCCCATTGAGCAGAACAAGCCTTGTGGCCGCTACCGCAAGGGAGATTCGAAAAAGCGTCGTCACCAAAAGCAGTGAAGGAAAAATGGCGAAGTCGAGAGGCTTCAAACTATATACGGCGGTTAGCAGGATAACGAAGGCCACGGAAATATTGACAATTAGGAGTACGTCAAGAAATGAGCTGGGAAGGGGCAAAAGCATGACGGAGAGGATGGCTACCAGGCCGATTCCAAGAAGAGCGTTTCCATCGGAAATCATCTTCAGCCGGTCTTTCAAAAGACTCTGTGGAATGCTGGTTTTAGTATCCATTCTACTTCCGCTGCTTCTGCTGATAGATATAAGCCAATATCTTCGCCACTGCCCTGTAAAGCTCGGTAGGGATAATTTCATCGAGCTTTACCTGTTTATACAAGGCACGTGCCAAAGGAGGATTGCACACGATGGAAACACCCTGTTTCCTGCCGGTATCGATGATTTTAAGGGCCAGAAAGTCAACACCCTTTGCAACCACCACCGGAGCTTCCATGCCCTTCTCATAGAGCAGCGCCACGGCAAAATGCGTTGGGTTTGTCACGATCACGGTCGCCTTCTTTACTTTGGAAAGCATGCGCATTCTGGCAAGCGACCTTTGAAGGGAGCGGATTCTCCCCTTGATCTGCGGATTGCCTTCGCTTTGTTTGCTCTCCTCCTTGACTTCTTGTTTTGTCATTTTAAGATCTTTTGTGATCTGCCACCTCTGATATAACAAGTCGAGGATTGCTACCACGAGCATGTAGCCCACGACCCTAAAGAGGATCTTCAGGGCGAACCGTCCAATGAAACTCAAATATTGCGGTACGTCCAGCCAGAACAATCCCATCATAAGGGTGCGCTCCGGCCACACGACCGAGTAGACTGCATAGGAAACTATCGCAACTTTGAGAATGGATTTGACAAGCTCATTTAGAGATCTGAGCGAAAACATTCTTTTGAGGCCGCCAAGGGGATTAATGTTGCCAAAGCTTATGTTCCAGGCCTTGAAGGAGAACAGAAACCCCTTTAATTGGGCGAGGTTAAGAATCATGGATACTGCCACGATGGCAAGCACAACGGGTGCAATCATGGATAAAAAGAGGAGCATGAGGTGAAGGAAAAAACCGGGAGTGTCAAAAATTGCCGGATGCGTAAAGGAGCTTTTTGACCACACGTATCTGACGATCCGCGCGAAGTTGGCGTATATATGATTGCGGGATAAATAGATTGCCACCCCGCCGGTAAGAAGGACGCCAACGGACGTAAGATCGCGGCTTTTTGGGATCTGCCCCTTGGCCCGTGCGTCCTGGAGCCGCTTACCGGAGGGCGCCTCCGTTTTATCCTGGCTTCCCTGCGCCAATTTGCCACTCTTTCCTGTGTTAAAGCAAACAATTGGAAACCCTGGAGTGCGGGCATCCTCACGAGGCAGCCGTGGCCAATGTCAATTTATTGGCCGATGTCGGCCAAGCTTGGCCACACCCCTTTGCGATGCTCAAACCGTTCCAAATACAGCTCTTTGGCGAGACGCCGGATTTTTTATCGAGAGAAATACTTTAAGAAATCAAAGAGCCTGTCAAAGTACTGGATGCCGAGCCGACCCCAGGGAACAAGGGTTATTGAGAAAAAAACCATACCGATAGTGATGGTAAGAGGAAAGCTCGTCGCAATGACATTCATCTGAGGGGCGAATTTGGCCATGAGCCCAAGGCCAATATGTGTAAGAAGAAGCACTGCCAGGGCGGGAGCGGCCAGTTTTACCGCCAGAATGAAGAGCGTACCCGAAAGAAGGACCATTCTTTTGAAAAGATCCGAACTCATAGCGAAAGAGCCCACCGGAATTGTCTTGAAACTGTGGACCAACAAGGCGATGACGGTAAGATGCCCGTTAATGGATAGAAAGATAATGAAAGCCATTAGTTGTGTAAGAGCGGAGAGTACCGAGTCATTTGCCTTGCCATCCGGAGAGGCGGTTTGGGCAAAGCCAAATCCCATCATGAAGCTGATCAGATCGCCGGCGAATTGAAAGGCGCTCACAATTAGAAGCATGGAAAGAGAAAAGAGCACCCCAAAAATCAACTCACCCACTATTATGGGCGCCAATGCCCCTGGATCGAAGGGAAGCGGTCTGGTATAGCCATGGACAATTGGGAAAAGCATCACGGAAAAGGAAACCACAACCAGGGCCTTAAATGCCCGGGGCACATGGGTGGAATTAAAAATCGGCAGCATGAAAAGAACGACGCCCAGACGAACTATGATCGCCAAAAGTGTGGCAAGCTCGGCTATATTGACATCGAAAGTAACCACTGCGCTCAGCCTAAAACTCTGGGAATGCTTATAATGACCTGGTGCAAAAAGGAGGTGAGCTTTGAAAGCATCCAGGAGCCGAAAATGAGCATAGCCAAAAAGGTTACGACAATTTTGGGCACGAACGTTATGGTCATTTCCTGGATTTGGGTTACTGACTGGAACACGCTTATGATAATGCCTACCACCATGCTGAAACCCAGCACGGGGATGCAGACCATGAGCATTGTCTGTATAGCGTGTTTACCTAAAGTGATTATAAACTCATAGCTCATAAAAATCCCCTTTGCAGGGTTCAAAAATTCGGATTCACCAACTCAGCCCAACCACCAAATCCCGCATTTAGTGAAAGCTCTTTACGAGAGAGCCGATCAACAGGGGCCAGCCATCCACCATTATGAAAAGCATGAGCTTAAACGGCAGAGATATCATAACGGGGGGCAGCATCATCATGCCCATGGAAAGAAGGATACTGGCCACCACCATATCCACTATTATGAAGGGAACGTAGAGCATGAAGCCAATCTGAAAGGCTTTTTTCAACTCACTTATCACGAAGGCCGGAATCACGGTCCAGATGGAAAGCGATTGAGCGTTTTGCGGTCTTGTATTCTGGGACAGGGAGACGAAAACAGCGAGGTCTTTCTCGCTTATTTGCCTTAGCATAAAATCCTTAAGAGGCGTTATGCCACGATCGATGAACTGGTCGGTGGAAATGGCGTGCTGTTCATAAGGCACGAGGGCCTGCCGGTCGATCTTCTGCCACACGGGCTTCACGACGAAGAAAGTCAAAAAAAGGGACAGACCGATCACCACCTGGTTGGGAGGAGCCTGCTGGGTACCCAGCGCGGATCGCAGAAATGAAAATACGACGGCAAAACGGGTAAAGCTGGTCATGAGGATAAGCAGAGCGGGCGCAAGGGAGAGGATCGTCAAAAGAAATACTACCTGCAAAGCGCCGGAGACCTGTTGAGGGCCTTTGAGGCCGTCCAGGTTCAAATGCACGGCCGGTAAGTCGATACCCTCAGCGTGCGCCAACAGGGGATGGAAAGTAAAAGAAAAGAGTGCAACCCCAAAAAGGATGGCGGGCAATATGGCCCGGCTTGACAACTGCTCAGCTTTATTTGCATATAAACTATTCATGGATTCTCGCCCGGGTCACTGGAAGGATTACCGTCTTTTGCCGCGGGATCGCCTAGATAGAGAAGACTCATATTCTGAGGCGAAATGCCCACCAAAACATTGCGCTGCCCGCAGACCTTAACCATTATGAGATGATGCCTGGGTCCAAACGATTGTCTCGATACGACCTCCATTGTTTGAGAAACCGGTCGTCTGGACAGATTTCCCCATCTCTTGAGGGCGTATGCAATAGCTAAAAAAAGACCCACAACCAGCGCAAGGGCGCCAAACGTTCTTAAAAACAGCATCTCCGATGTCATTTGCCCCAACTTTCCGCTTCCGGCGCGGCCGCCGCCGAGCCCATGCAACGCCCCTTTGCACGGCCCAACTTCAGGCCAGTTGTTTAACCCGTTCGGTAGGACTGACAATATCGGTTATTCTTACGCCGAATTTTTCATTGACCACCACCGCCTCGCCTCGCGCAATGAGTTTCTGATTTATGTAAATCTCGAGGGGTTCGCCGGCCAGCTTACTGAGCTCGACAACAGACCCCTGCCCCAGCTGCAGCAACTCGTTTACCAGGATCTTTGTTCTGCCAAGCTCCACCGAGATTTCCAGAGGAATATCCAACAGGAAATCGAGGTCCCTCATGCTTTTTTGTCCTACCCCCTTTTCCAGGTTGGGGAATTGAGCCTGCTCGTTGTCCATTTTTCTCATTCCTTATGGCGTCTTGCATTAAGTTGCGTCGACCGGATGTAATTGTTGCCTTCCTTCATATCTCACCATCGACCTGGAACGAAAACTTTCCATGGCAAATTCCAGGCATTGCCGTCAGTTTGGGCACCCCTTCAACCTTGACACAAATCGGACTCGCGGCGTCATTATCGAGAAGAATAACGTCGCCGACCTCCATATTCATTAAGTCTTCGCCTCTTAACTGTGTGTTGCCGAGTTCGGCAGTCACATTGACGGACACATCGCCAATCAGTTTTTTAAGGCGCAATATCCACGCCTCGTCAATCTCGAGCTGGTCGCTTTGAAAGCTGGCGTAGAGTTTGGATCGGATCGGTTCGATTGTCGAGTAGGGCAATACAATGGCCATCCTCCCCATCAAACGGTCCATCTCCAGTTCGAAGCGCACCACAATGACAACGTCGGTCGGGGGGATAATCGTTGCGAACTGGGGATTTATCTCCGATCGTACAAAGACGAAAGAAACGGGTATGACCGGCTGCCAGGCCTGATCGAGGTCGAACAGGACCTGTTTTACCACCTTATTTATGACCCGGTATTCGATCGAAGTAAAATCGCGCCCCTCTATCTTGTAGCTGCCCTTGCCCGTGCCTCCGAAAAAACAGTCGACAAGATTGAAAATGAGACGGCTTTCGATCATGAACAGAGCGTGGCCTCTTAGCGGCTCCATTTTCACAATATGCAGACTCGTAGGAACCGGAAGGGTCCGGATGAATTCGCCAAATTTTATCATCTCAGCCTGGCATGCGCTTATGTCGAGCACTCTCCGCAAAGCCCCCGAAATAGATATGCGGTGGATTTTGGCAAACCTGTCGTTGATAATGTCCAGGGTAGGCATTCGTCCGCGTACGATCCGATCCTGATTTGCCAGATCGAAATTGCGAACGTTATCCGGCGCATTAGCAGTTTCCTGCGTCCCTTCTATCTGGCCGTCGGACAATCCCTTCAGCAGGGCATCGACTTCATCTTGGGAGAGTATCTTTTCCATGGGAGGCGCTAACTTCCTCTGTTCATTTCAACCTATCGGGCGCCACACCCGCGCCCTTGCCGTCATCCGGCGCAAAGGACCCCTACTGGATGAGAAAATCGGTGAAATAGACTTGAAGAACCTTTCCATTAGTGATGAGATGGTTCAGTGTCTGCTTTAAAAGCTTTTTCAAGCGACGCTTATCATCGGCGGAGACAATATCGCCGGCTTCCTGGCTGCTTAAGATCGTCAAAATGCTGTCCTTAATTTCAGGATCGAGCGTCTTGCATTGCTCTGCGGCCGCCTTGGAGTCGAGTTGCAAGTCTATCGTAACCTTAAGAAATCTCTTCGAGCCGGGATCGGCGAGGTTGACAAGAAAAGTCGGCAAAGTATAGGAAACCGGAGTTTTCTCTTTTTCGACCGAGGCATTTGCAGGCGTAGCGCCCCCAAATTTCATGTAGGCCACGGCTCCGCCCGCGCCCAACAACACGACGAAAGCAAGTATAATGATAAGGAGCTTATTGGACTTGGGCTGTACCTCTTGTGGCGCATCGTCACTACGCATTTTGGGAACCTTCCTTTAAAATCGGTTTATCCATCCAACATATTCAGGCTCGCATCAGGAGATCCAACGCGCAGCTCATCTCTTTAACGCTTCGGTATAAATTAGTGAGCAATGAACATGCCAGTAGCCAAACATATAAGCCCCAAGGGCAATCAGAGCCGCAAACCAGCGTCAAACACCCGGCAGAGCGACCCGTGGGGCAACGGGTGTTTCTCATTTTGCGGTCAAGCCTTTGACGCCATAGTTACCCAAACTACCCTTTCGGCAGCAAAAATAATTGGACCCGGGATGAACTGGAAAAATGTGCAGGCCGGTAGGAAAAATATCCCTCATTTTTTCGGCGGGTTCAAAGAGGGCATATCCATAACCATTTGTATTCACATACTTTTTAAGATCATTGCGCTCTGGCCCGACTATTGCTCAATGGGCAAGTGAGGCTTCAAACCATTGACCGGATTTGCCGGAAGAGCCCATGGAGCTCTAACCTCAAGACCTTCCGAGGAGATAGAGATGTCTACAACCACCAGCACATCATCGACAAACACCACGCAATTGCTGCCAGGCATCGGCTCCAACTATCTTGCCTCCAACAGCACCAGTACTACCGGTTCTGCAACTAACGGCGCGCTCAGCGAGCAGGATTTTCTTACCCTTTTCACAGCGCAGTTACAGAATCAGGATCCGACAAATCCGATGCAGTCCTACGAACTGGCCTCCCAGCTTGCCCAATTCACGACGGTTGAACAGTTGACTCAGGCCAACTCGGCACTAAACGGCATCGAACAGTACTCGGGAGGTATAAATAACGGTCAAATCTCCTCTCTTGTCGGCAAAAATATCACAGCCCAGGACAATACGATGAACGTCAGTTCGGGTAGCGTCACAAACAGCCTAAACTACACTCTTTCGGCGCCCTCAACTGTCACCTACACCGTAGCAAACTCAAATGGCGACACGATCTATACGGGCAGCCTCGGCTCCCAGAGCTCAGGCTCCTACACGCTGCCCTGGAACGCAACGGATTCGAGCGGCAACACGGTGGCCGACGGATCGTATACGGTGACGGTAACGGCGACTCCAACCGATGGGTCTTCGGCAGCCGCTTCGGTTCCCACTACCATTCAGGGGTTGGTTTCTTCATGCAACCTTAGCGCCAATCCCCCCACATACACGCTTTCGGGCGCGAACGCTACTCAGATTCCGGTGTCGAGCGTGTTGCAGGTAAGCTCTAATTAGCATGCATCCGAAAGGAGTATAGCGATTTTAATGATTTAATTTGTATACCCGTCAATAAGCAAAGGAGAAGCGGATGGCAGCCAATATGATGTATACGGCATTGTCGGGGCTCGACGTCTTTAACGAGGCCCTTTCGGTGACAAGCAACAACATCGCCAATGCAAACACGACCGCATATAAATCGCAGAGCCTGGATTTTGGCGACATGGTGAGCGGATTGATGCAGACGGCTTACAGTGACGATACCGCGCAGGGAGTAGGTGCCACAATACTTGGCGCGACAGCGGACCAATCAACCGGAGTCGAACAAAAGACCAATACGTGGTCGGATGTAATGCTTCAGGGAGGTGGGTTCTTCGAAGTCCAAAATCCAACAACAACCGTTGATTCCTATACCCGGGACGGGTCGTTCCAGGTTAACTCGGCCGGCAATCTCACGGATATGGGCGGCAACGATGTGCTCGACGCTAAGGGCAACGTCATAAATCTTAACCCCCCAACAACAACACCACCAACAACTTATACCAGCTATTCGATAGACCAGTCCGGTGTTGTATATGGCCTCCAGGCGAATGGGACCCAGACCTCAATTGCCCAGATCGGAGTTACCACATTTTCCAACCCCAGCGCTCTTGTCTCGGACGGAAACAACCTGTTTAGTACCGGGGTCAACTCCGGAGCGGCCAATCTGGGAACGGTCGGCTCGGGCACGGCAGGCACAATAGTATCCGGAGCACTCGAGATGTCCAACGTGGACCTTACCCAACAGATGGTGAACCTGATCGATTACCAGGCCGACTACCAGGCAAACTCGAAATCCATAGCAACCGGCGACAACATACTCCAAACCGTGGTTAACCTGATACAAGGATAATTTGCAACCCTTCCAACAATAAACCGCGGCGCGTCCCGCCGCGGTTTATTTCATTCCGTTTGCTTTCGCCCGATCCGGTCGAGAAGCATTTTTTTGGCCTGCCCTATGGTAAGTGGACTCGACGCAAACCCAACCTCGCCGTCGCGTTCCAGCAGTTCGGCCAGATGAGCTACGCGAGGCAGCCTCAAATTGTGAGCGCGAATTAAATCCTTCCTGGAAAATACCTCGGCAGTAGAACCCGAGACGATGATCCGGCCCGCATCCATGACATAAACGTTGTCGGCCATGAGCGGGACGCAGTCGACATCGTGGGTGGCAAAAACCAGAGTTATTCCAAGCTCCCGGTTGATTCGATTGAGCAGCCCGATAATTTTTGCCGCCCCAATGGGATCAAGGGCTCCCGTGGGCTCATCGAGCACGAGGACCTCCGGCTGCATGGCGAGCACACTTGCCAGAGCCACCCGTTTTTTTTCGCCTCCGCTCAGATTAAACGGACTTTTGTTTTCAAATCCCGAAAGCCCCACGACTTCAAGTGCCCATGCGATCAATTCTTCAATGCGGTTTGCGGCCATGCCCAGGTTGATCAGCCCATAAGCTATCTCCTGGCGAACGGTTGCGGAAAACAGCTGATCGTCTGGGTCCTGGAAGACCATTCCAACCATGCGGCGCACTTCCTTGAGATAGTTTTTTTCAACAACCCTGCCTTTTACCCAAACGGTTCCACTCGTTGGCTTAAGAAGACCGTTAAACATCTGGAAAAGAGTCGATTTGCCCGCTCCATTGGGACCCAGAACGGCAACCCTTTGGTGGGCGCCAACAAAGAGGTCTACGCCTGAGAGAGCCTTCGTGCCGTCCGGGTAGAGGTACTCAACTTTTGAGAGTTCTATCAGATCCAATTGTGTGACCAGCCCTTCGAAGCGAGCGCAAAATTAAAAACGAGCAAGGCTACAAGAATCAAACCGGCCATGACTCCGGTGAAAATATCCCTGGCCGGAATGGGGCCGGTAAAATAGGGCTGAGTCTGAGCCTCTTCGTCATAGCCCCTGGCAAGCATCGCCTTGTAAATCCTCACACTGCGGTCGAAACTTTTAACCAGCAGATTGCCGGCAACGGCCCCCACGTCTTTTGCCTGTCGATACCACGGCAGCCCTTCGCCGCCCCGGGCGCGTTGGGCTTTGCGCATGGTCGCGCTCGATTCGCCAAGAGAGAGCGCATATCGGAAGATCATCTCGGCCAGGTCGATAATCAGGGCCGGGACTTTTACCAGCCGCAGCGTGGCCAGAATCTCGACCATCGGAGTCGAAAAGGAGAGCAACATGGCCAGAGAAACCGTTGCGAGAATACGCAGCATGATCAGAAAACCAAGAGATATCCCTTCCCTGTAAACGGACAGGGACCAGTGCCACAAATTTATTCTAAAGTAGAGCGTATGACCGGTGCTAAACACCAAACTCGCCAACACCAGCCACCCCACGCCAAAGGGAACGATCATGCGCCAGAGCACTTTTTTTACCGGCAACCGCAAAGTCGACATAAGCACCAGGGCGGTTAGCAAAGCCCCGGCCGCGCAAGGCCAGCCCGTAAGACAGCTCACGATAACTATGGCAGTCAAAAGCACCAGGGTCTTTATGCGTCCATCCAGTCGGCAAAGGTAGGGCGCGGGACCGCCCATCGTATTATGCGCGAAAACGTCCATAGCGAACTCTATCCTCCCTGCCCTCTACTTTGGCGGTTCCTCGAACAGCTGTTTCCAGTTGTGTCCCACGATCATGCCGGCAAAGAAATTGGCAACCGAAAAGGCTCCCACCTCGGCGTCTCCCGGCAGCTCTATGAAGGGATGAGATTTGACATGAGCGGCCAGAGAGGCCATCTGGTTTACCATGTCATCGGTGCCCCCGCCCGCCATGTTGTGCATATCCATATACCTGGCGACGATAAAAATCGCGGCAAGCACGCCGAACATAATCATCAACATCCAACGGGTAAAAGGATCGAACCATGGAACATTTTTAGCCGTGTTTTCCTCGGATGTTTTCACGGTTTATCTCTCCTCTGACTTTGCCGTTCGAGCGAAGTTGCGCCCTGCTACTCCAGAGAGCAAATCAGGCCTGCGCTTAAACATAACCTGTAGCACGGCTGCTGTGAATACCGCTTCCGCAATTGCCAGGGGCAACTGGGTCGGCCCGTAGCCGGCGAAAAAAATCATCCACTGTTTTACCAGC
>JBMFHI010000101.1:0-12603 GCA_049976905.1 Syntrophobacteraceae bacterium
GGCAAAAGCGAAATGCGCTTGTTTTCCCTGTCTATCGAGTCGATCTTTACCTCTATCTCCTGGCCATTGGACACCGCTTCATGCGGATACCTTATCTTTTTTCCCGCCCCAAGCTTTGAGATGTGCAAAAGACCGTCTACACCGGGGGCCAGAGAAACGAAGGCGCCAAAATTTGTCAGGCGCACCACGGTTCCGGTGTGGCGCGAACCCGGGGGGAAATCCTTTTCTATGCTCTCCCAGGGGTCTGGAAGCGCCCGCTTCAAGCTAAAGGAGAGCCGGTCGTTTTCCCAGTCGAGTTTCATCGCGATTACCTCGACTTCCTGGCCCACCTTGAGCACTTCGTTTATATCTTCCGTTCGGTCCCAGCCGATTTCCGAAACCGGGATAAGTCCATCGATGCTGCCGACCTTTACAAAGGCGCCGAAATTATGGATGGAGCTGATCGTGCCGGTGACCTTGGTCCCTTCGAGCAAAAGGCCTTTTTGTTCCTCCCTTTGCCGCAATCTTTCTTCCTCCATCACCGCGCGGTTGGAAAGAACTATGTTTCTGCCCTTTTCATCGTATTGAGTGATGCGGAAATCAAGATGGCGGCCCGTTATATCCTTGGGGTTTTCTCTTTGCAGCCCCATTTGCGAAAAGGGGCAAAAACCGCGAAGCCCCCCCGCTATCCTTATTTCAAAACCCCCCTTTATCTCTTTTTCAACCAGACCTTCCACGGGGATAGCGTTTTGCCAGGCTTCCTCGAGGTAGAAGCGTCCCGCTTCGGCCCCGGAAATCCGGGTGGTGAAACGCATCTGGTTTTCGTCAGCCGAAAGGAAGTAGGCCTCGATCAGCTCGCCCTCGGTAACCGAGAGCCTGCCTTCGTCGTCGAGAAATTCCTTTGCGTCGAGGTAACCCTCGCTTTTTCCACCCATATCTATGAAGACCCACTCGGAGGAAATGCTGACGACCTTGGCCTTCACCTTCTGCCCCGGGTTAAATCGAAGGGGTTTTAGCGTGCTTTGCCGCAAAAGATCGGCAAAACTTTCCTCTTCGGCGAATTCGTCCCTGGATTCTTCGTTTTCGTTCATACCGCCAATCGACCTCTCTTTCTAAAAATAAGGGAGCCGGGCGCCGGCAGCAATCAAGAGGTCTGCCTTCTCGCGCACCTGCCTCGGGGCTTGCTTCGTTTTCGCCCGATTGCGCATCACAATACCATAATAACTTATTTTAATGCCAATGCGCCATGGAAGTGAGCAATAATCGACGTGGGAGTAAGAACTTGCAAAGAGGCCTGAAAATCCATGGCTCCGAGCCCCGGATTTGATTAACAACCTAAACCCCTGACGTGGTGAGAGAACTTTCCTCGGAAGGATCGCCTAAAACTTTATAGCGATCAACGAAATATTATCAAAGCCGCCCTTGTCGTTTGCAGCGTTTACAAGCGAGTCGACGATGCAATCCACATCCTTGCGGCATAGTGCGCAAACGGTCTTGATCTCCTCATCCGAAAGCATATTGGTAAGGCCGTCCGAGCAAAGCAGCAAAATGTCTTCTTCCTTCAAACTCAGTTCGATAAGTTCAGGCTTCAAATCATTACCGATGCCAACCGCCTGGGTAAGCATGTGCCGGTAGACTGAATCAATATAGTTTTGTTCCAGGTTTTTACGTGCGGCAAGCATTGCCCCTACCGTCTGGTCCTTGGTAAGTTGCACGATGACATTACGCACACTATAAGCCCGGCTATCCCCGATGCTGCCGATATAGGCTATGCCGTCCCGGACAAGCGCAAGCACCAGAGTTGTTCCCATGCCCGTAAGGGCTTTATCGCCAAGGGCCGTTTGCCTGACGGTGTCATGGGCCTTGGCAAAAGCGCCTCGAAGGCATTCCCTGTAGTCAGCGACCGCTCTGGGCGATGCTTTCTCTTTTAAATGCGCGTAGGCTTCCTGGACGGCTATGGCGCTTGCCACCTCGCCGGCCTGATGGCCGCCCATACCGTCGGCCAGTATGAAAATCCCGGCTCCAACATCGCTGAACACACAATCTTCATTGTTGGCTCGTTTTCTTCCAGGGTCGGATCGAAAGGCAGCTTTCATAGCGTTCCTATCCTTATTGGGAAACCTCACAGCCCGCTTTTGACTATCTTTGTTATGTTAATAAGTTTGCTCCGAAAAGAAATTTAACAAAGCCACTTTTCAAAAAGTTTATTGGGCTATTGAAGCCCTGGACCGATAACGTCTTTAAAAATTGCTCTGTTGAGCCAGGGAATAGTTTGTTCAAACCCGCGGCAGATATTTTGAGCGAGCCCAAAGAAGGACTTGCCAACCTGTGGATGTGCTCTGCACCTTCCTTTGCGAGCGGCTAAAAATGTGTGGGACTGGATTTAGCCTGTTGCCTTTTACTGGTGTTTTCGCTATCTTGGCCCCAATCGAATCCTCCCCCTTTCCAGCCTTGCAATTTTTTCCCGATCTGAGTTGGAAAAGGTGAAGACGATTTATCATTTTTTTCCTCTTACTCATCCAAGGCATAACTAAGGAGGCGTAGAACGTGTCAAAGCCAAAATCCGCGCAGTCCGACGGCTACAAATGGGTCATGCTTCTGGCCTATATGCTCATGTCTCTTGGGATCTGGACCAGTTGGTTCGCCCAGGCGCCGCTAAAGCATGTGTACTGGGAAAAGGTCTTTCACATGACAGAAGCAAAGGCCAGCCTGCTTTTGTCTCTTCCCGGACTGGTGGCCATAATTCTTGCGCTTCTTAAAGGACGCTGGCTTGACACTTACGGGGTCAGGAAAATGATGACCCTTTCCGGCGTTCTGGCGTGTATAGCTTTTGTGCCTCGCCCGTTTATGCCCGCCAATTTTTTAGGCCAGGCTATTTTGACCGTTATTGCGGGCGGCGGCGTGTGTATCCTCACAGCCAGCCTGCCCGTCATGATGATTCAATGGTTCGGCGCTCAAAAGGCGCATACCTACATCGGCATGGGAGCCGGCTCATTTTTTGTGGGCGGCGGTTTGGGCATACTGGTTACGGCCAGACTCTACGGTCCGCCCGTAGCCGACCTGGCCGCGGCTACCGTCGCAGCCAAACATGTGTTTACCCTCTGGAGCATCGTCATGGTTGCCGTAACCCTCCTGTGGATCGTTCTTGCAAAGGATAAGGCCGTAGCGGGAGCCGGCAAACGGGCGGCCTTCGGCGCCGAGCTCAAAAACGTGATGCAGACCGGTTCGGCCTGGCTGGTGGCCCTCTACGCCATCTGCCTTGGCGGCATAACCGTTTGCACGATGGGGCTGTTGCCGGGGCAAATGATCGTTTTGCATGGACTAAAACCCCAGCTTGCCGGCACAGTGGCCGGTCTGTATGCCATCGCCATGGGGGTTGGCCTGGCTATTTTACCTTCCTTTGCGGGTGTCGCAGGCAAAAAATGGAGCTCCATTATTTTTTGCGCCCTCACCCTGATGGTTTGGATTTTCTACATGGAATCCAAAAGCTTAACCATACCGCAGCTGCTTATCTTCGCCGTGGTTTTCGGATTTTTCTTTGAAGCGCCATGGGCCACGGGAATGGCGCTGATGACGAGTCTACCGGGCGTAACGGCTGTAAACGTCGGGCTTGCCTCGGGCGTCTACACCATGGCGACCAATATCGGGGTATTTTTTCTTCCCCTTGTCATGGGCGCCGCTATGGACGCTTCAGGCGGCCCGTTTACGCCCGGCGGCAATTGGGCCGGCATGTGGACCGTTCTTATCGGATACGGCCTGGGGCTCGTGGCTATGTTGGCGGTAAAGCAAAAAGCGGTTTCGGCCGTAAAGGCAAAGACCGCGGTGTAGGTCCCTCTTTGCGAGGCTGGTTTGGAAATGGCGGCCCTTATTTGGATTTGGCCGCCATTTCTGCTTTCCGAAACCATTTAAAAACTACCCGAGGTTGTATCCTCTCCGCGTCTTCGCGTTAGAAAACATCTCGAAGCTGTTAAGGCGCGGATGCGGTTTTCCCCCCTCCGACTATCTTTTGGAAGTCGCCGACAATGACAACGACATTATCCGAGGAAAAATATTTTAGCGCCACTCGTTGGATGTCATCGGCGGTTACCGCGTTTATCAAGGCGGGATAATTTTGGACCCAATCAAGGCCAAGGCCGTAGAAGTGGGCCTCAGCCAGAAATTTTGCAAAATCGCCCGCCAGGCTGTATTTA
Source organism: Syntrophobacteraceae bacterium (assembly GCA_049976905.1). GTDB lineage: Bacteria > Desulfobacterota > Syntrophobacteria > Syntrophobacterales > Syntrophobacteraceae > SbD1. The sequence continues at coordinate 4,170 of JBMFHI010000101.1, forward strand.
AGCGGGAAGTTTCCCGCCAGAAACTCCTTTGCGGATTTTAGGTCCGCGTCTGAAACGGGTTCGATCCTGAGCCTTTCGAGTTCCTTTTGCACCAAAGTCGCGGCCTGTATCGCAGATGCATCCGCCGTATGAAGGATAATCCTAAAGGAACCCGAGCGATTATAGGAGTCCAGACGGCTTTTGACCGTAAATGCGAGTCCTTTTTTAGCGCGGATTTCCCTCATGAGGCGGCTTGAAAGATCTCCTGAGCCCAGGATCTGATTTAGCACCAGAAAAGGAAGGTAGTCGGGGCCCGATCGCGGCGTTGCCAGGCAGCCGATCATGACGGCAGCCTGGGAAACGGGTTTGTCGATAATGATTTTGGGAGTCCTGCGGGCCAAGGGAGTTTTAAAAGATCTTTTGGGGATCGGCCTCGCGTGCCATCCGAGCAATTTGGGAACGATTCTGGTTTTGACTTCCTCGGGGGTTACATCCCCTCCGATCACCAGTACTGCATTATTGGGCCGGTAGAAGGAGTCATAAAATGCCCAGAGTTGCATTCGGTTAATTGCCGTAACCGATTTTTCTCCGCCCTGGACCGAAGCGGCGTAAGGGCTGCCCCGAAAAAGGGCCTCATCAAAAGCTGCGTTTGCAATCCTTAAGGGATTATCCTCATCGACTTGCAGCCGCCCGAGAATCTCGTCTTTTTCCTGGCTTACATCATCATCGGGAAAAACGGGGTGTTCGACTATCTCGCTTAACAGGCCGACTCCGGCATAGAGGTCCTTTTTTAGTACCTGCATGTCGATTGTTACAAAATCCCTGGTGCACTCGACTCCGTAGGTGGCTCCCATGAAATCGAGGGTGTTGTTGATTTGAGCGAATGAAAAATGTTTGGTCCCAAGAGAGAGCGAATTGGCCGTAAGATTTGCCAGGCCTTCCATGGACGGCGGATCCAGAGAGGAACCGGCGCCGATCAGCAGTTCCAGGGTTACCGCCGGTATCGAATGATCCTCAAATATGAGCAACTTCAAATGGTTTGGCAACTCCACCTTTGTTACCGCGGGCATTGCCCGGCAAAAGGAACAGGTAAGCAGGGAAAAAAACGCAGTTGCCACGATCACAATGGAGCTTTTCTTTATATTCATAGAGACCTCTCGCTTAAATCCGGCTCTAATCGTTTCCGCCCGCATTGACCGGGGGCGGTGGGGTGGCTACTCCAACAGTTAGATTTTGCTCCCTGAAATACTTGGCGGCAACCCGGGAAACGTCCTGGGCCGTCACGCTTCTGATCGAAGGGATGTAGGCACTGATAGAGGCCCAGTCCAACGCTATCTCATACTCGGCAAGCTTGCTCGCCATGGAAATAATCGACTCGTTGTTAAAGACAAAGGATGCTTCCAGCTGGTTTTTTGCTTTTTGAAGCTCCATGGAGCTCGGGGGGTTTTTCTTTAGCAGTTCCATTTCGTCACAGATGGCCTTTTGGACCTCTTCGGGTTTTTTCTCAGGAAGAAAGGAAGCACAAATGGAGAAAAGGCCGGGATTTCTGGAGGTCAAGTGGTAATGGGCCGATATTTCGAGCACTTCCGCGCCCTGACGTATCAAATCGTCGTAGAACCTCGAACTTTTCCCGGAGGCAAGAAGCGCCTTTATCACCTCCAGCACGTAGCTGTCAGTGCTTTGCAGATTGGGGACATGCCAGGCGACAACCATGCGTGCAACCTGGCCCGGGCGCCTTATAGCCACCATCCTCTCACCCTGCTGGAGTGGGTCTTCGATCAAAAAACTTTCGGCCGGCTCACCGGGCGGGATCTTTCCGAAGCTTTCCTCCAACCGGGATAAGAGTTCTTTTCTTTCAAAATCGCCCGCGACAACGAGGAATGCATTGGCCGGGTGATAATATTTGGAATAAAAGGCCCTGACATCCGCGATAGTCAACCTCCGCAAATCGTCAGTCCAGCCCATGACCGGCCAATGGTAAGGCTCGGACTGGAAGGCGGCCGCATACAACTGTTCCAGAAGATAGGACTCAGGGTTATCGTCGATGCGCATACGGCGTTCCTGGCGAACAACCAATTTTTCCATTCGAAAATCGGCGTCCCGGACCTTTAGGCTGCGCATCCTTTGGGCTTCAAAGTCTATGGCCACCCCAATGCGGCTCGCGACAAGCGTATCGCAATAGCATGTGTAATCGTGGGAGGCGGCCCCACTTGCCCTGCCGCCCATCTGGCGGATCGTTTCGATAAACTTTTGCGCGCTAATGTCCCCAAGGCTTTTAAACATCATGCGCTCCACCATAGCGGCAAGCCCGGTCTTTCCCGTTGTTTCATTGGCAGCCCCCACCCGGTACCAGACCTGGAAAGAGACGATCGGAGCCTGGTGGTTTTCAAGCATGATGACCTTCAGCCCGTTGGCGAGTTGGGCTTCCGATGCATTCTCGAACATAACCGCACCGGCGCAAGTTAAAGGAGGGAAAAGAAAAAGCATTGCCAAAAGCACGAAAATGCGAACTGCTTTCAAAGACAGAACCTCCTGGTTGGCAAACGGTGACCAGTGAGCAGTTACTAATTTAGGCCCTGTGGTTGAGGGCTTTTCTGTTGGCCATTCTCCAATCTCTGTATTATTTTGGGTGGAAAGCTTATCTACTGACGATTGTCAGTATAATCTCCGGTCGATGGTTTTTACTGATCACTGTTTTCTAATAACCATCCGCTGGCAGAGGGCTTTTATCAATCGCAGTCCACCAATCACTCTTCATTGTATATTAAGGAGTTGAAATGCCCGACATTGAACTCAGCCTCGAAGAGCTCGCTGAAAAAGACGGCAAGGAAGGCAGGCCCGTCTATATCGCCTACCGGGGCAGGATCTACGACGTTACCCAAAGCAAACTTTGGAAAACGGGCAGTCATATGAAAAGACACCCTTCGGGCAAGGATCTCAGCGTCGATATCGGCGCAGCGCCGCATGGGCCGGAAGTTCTGGAAAGATATCCCAGGGTGGGCGTTTTAAAGGTCAAATCCGAAAACGAAGGAAAAACCTTTCTTGAACCTCTTTTCAAAAAATTGCCCTTGCTTCGAAGACACCCCCACCCCATGAGCGTGCATTTCCCGATAGTATTCATGCTCTCAGCGGCTTTTTTCACCCTCCTCTATCTTATAACCGGCTGGCCTTCCTATGACACCACCGCATTGCATTGCCTCGCGGGCGGAGTAATCTTTACCCCCATCGTCATTGCGACCGGCTTTACGACCTGGCTGGTAAACTATACAGGCCGACCCATGCGTGCGATCAACATAAAGATAGCCCTTTCGATCACCATGCTGGCCGTTTCCCTTGCGGCCCTCCTCTGGCGGCTAAGGGTCCCCGGCCTCCTCACTCACCCGAGCGAGGCCGGTTACCTGTATCTGCTTCTTGTTTTTTCCCTGGTCCCCATGGTCCTGGTGATCGGGTGGAACGGGGCAAAACTCACTTTCCCGATCGAAAAATAACCGCACGGCTCAGTGCGACGAGTACCAATCGAGGGCTCTATCCAGTTCGCCCGCGACCGGAGGAACCCGGACATCTTGATTGTGCAGTATTTGTGGGGGCAAAAGGCCAGGCTGGTTATAAAAATCCGAGGTCGCCCCGTAGTCCATCTGCAGTACGGCGCCCTCAAAGGAGACGCCCCCGAAAAGGCCCCTGCTCCTTGAATAGGAAAGGATTTCGGATCTAAGCAAAATATCGGTATCGGCATCGGCCTGCCTGCCAACGGGTCCTACGGCGATCGAAGCGTCGGCGCCCAGGGTTATTCTGCCTTCATACAGCTTTTGCACGCTGCGGATACTCTTAAAGATCAGCACGGCATCGGTTGACTGGACTCCGGCCTGAAATCCAAAGCTTGCCCCCACCACATGGAAAAACACGGGATTGCCCCACCTTCCGTCGCTATCCTTTTCCACTACAACCCCTAAGCCATAATTGCCCGCAAGGAGAAAGCCGCCCTTTAGCATATCGGGAAAAATCCCGATTGCATGAGCCTGCTGCAAAAGGAAGGGCGGGATGGAATTTTCCGGCATGTCCATCATTTCTTTCAAGACCGCGATCGACGCCTGGACTTTCGCATCCGTGCTGACGCTGGCCCTGGCCAGACCGCAGAGTAGAAGCCAAGAACCTAAAAATACAATAAAAACGGCTAGAAAGCCTCTTTTAGCCATCGGCTGTCCCCTTTCATGACGAGGTTTTTGAAATGACAGTTGATTTAGCGGTTAGACAATGGACTACTATCTCGCAGCTGCCCAATGTTTTGTCAAGGGAAAGTCGAGAGTCTCGCAGGCCGGTGGGCTTGCTTTTTCGACCTTGTTATTCGAAAACCATCGGGTGATTCCACTGGTGGGTTCTGCCGGGATGGAGTATCCCTTCCAACGTGCGAAGCCGGCGCAACCGCATTTGCCTTGCTATGGCCGAAGCGTTTTCCTGGAAAGCCTTCCTTCCGGCCGCCATGCAATGTTCCATGGAAGAAAAATCGGCCCAGAACATGTCGCCGATTTCGGGGACAATCACAACATCGGCGGCCGACTTTCTGTGCCTGGTAAGAAGAATGCGCGTTATTTCGTTAGACCTGAAAAGCACTTCCATCGCAGACCTGGGGCCCCCGGTCATGGCGGGAATTTCTAGAGCCGCATCCACGGCCAGGACAAAGTGCGCGCCAAGGGCTATCGCGGGCGCAACCGGGATATTGTCCGTCCATCCCCCGTCAACAAGCGTGCGCATTCCTGACTTAACCGGAGGAAAGATCCCGGGTATGGCAATGCTTGCCGAAATAGCGGTTCTTAAGCCTCCCCGGGTCAATACGACTTCTTCTCCGCTCTGCAGATCCATGGCTACAGCCGCAAATCTAACGGGCAACTCTTCAATCAAGACGTCGGGGATAAGCATTGCCATGAGTTCATCGAAAAGCTCGTCTCCCACCAGATCCAGATGAAACATGGTGCGTGAAAAAAACACCCCGCGCCTGAAAAGCCAGATAAAGCGGTTAAAAAACCCCTCGGGCCCAGTAAATTCCTCCTCTCCGCGCGTAGTTGAGGCAGCTTTGAGAAAGGGCCTGCTTTCGAACAGGTTCTTAAAGTTTTCCACCACCCCGGTCCAATTGCCGAAAAAGGCGTAAAGACCGCCAATCATAGCCCCCATGCTCGTACCCACTATCAAGTCGAACTTCAGATTTCTTTTCTCGATTTCCTGGATCACTCCGAGGTGCGAGAGTCCACGCGCCGAGCCTCCGCTTAGCACAAGAGCTGACTTGAATAGAGACATCGGGCCTCCTTTCGCAAGATCAAAGCCGGTAGGGGGACAATTGGGGGGCAAAAACCATCTTTCGCTCTCCCAACAGAGTGCTGTATAACACATATCTGAGCGGCTGCGGACTGAAAGGAGCTTCTGATGGCTGAAGAAAGGGTCGATATCGCCGTCGAAAACGGAAAAACATTTCTTGAAGGGCTTTTTGAGCAGGGACCGCAGGGCCGAAATGCCATCATCTGCCACCCACATCCCCTCTATGGCGGCAACATGCATAACGATGTGGTACAGGCAGCGCAAAAGGCTTTTTCAGCTCTAGGCTGGGCGACCCTGCGCTTCAATTTCAGAACGGCCGGGACCGCAAATCCGGCACAGGGGGAAAAAGACGGCTTCGATCTTCTGGAAATCTCCCAATTTATGAATTCCCGTTCTCCTGGACCAATCGCTTTTGCCGGTTATTCCTACGGGGCATGGGCAATTCTGGATTCGATTCGCTCGGGCCTTAATCCGGATTGGCTGGTCCTCATATCTCCGCCCCTTGATTTTCTTTCTTTCCAAGGGCTAAAGCCGCCTCGCGCGCCCACATTGATCACCCTTGGAGACAAAGACCAGTTCTGCTCGGTAAAGTCTCTCGCGGCCTGGCTTGCAGCAAGCCCCGATCCGCACTCCACGGTTGTCGAAATACTTCCTGATGTCGATCATTTCTATCGGGGCGCCCAGAGGCAACTTGCGCGAAAAATAAAAGATTTCCCGGCTCGCCTCTCCTAACCCGGGCACGGGTGCGCGTGGAACCAGCTTTTAGCGGGCGAGATCCTTCGAGCCTTGGGAATGGCTCATTCTTAAACGGCCTCTTATTTTTAGCCCTTTTTTTTCGAAACCCTCCGCCAGAAGTCCGGTAATCACCACTCCCAGGTAGGCCCCAAACAATACGTCGCTTGGGAAATGGGCCCCGACCACGACCCGGCTTGCCATTACCGCCAGGGCGATAAACAAAAGCGCCAGCGCGAAACGATCCGCTACCAGGTATAGTCCATAACAAAAAGAACCGATGGTGTTCGAGTGGCCTGAAGGAAAGGATGCGTACATATATTTGGACGTAAAGGGTTTGAAGCCGTAAAAGCCATGGGAGAGGAGAAGACCGGGCCTGCTCCTTCCAACCAGCACCTTTATCAGGTCGTTGGCAAGACCCGAGAGCGCCACGGCAAGAAAAAGGAAAGCGGCCACATTGGCCAATTCTCTATTTTTGCCTATGAATCTAAAATAGACCAACCCGGCCAGCGCCGCCACGAGATAGGGCGTGGATATCCCCAGACGGGTCAAAAGACCGAAAATTTCTTTTGTCCCGGGCCCCAGCGCGGCGCAAAAAAACGCCGCGCGCCTGTCCAAGGCTACATAGCTGGTTACGCAGACTGAAACGACTGCCAAAAAACAGAGCGCAGCCCGCCATTTTCTAATCTCCAGCACTCAGTTTTGATTTTCCTCTTCCTTCTGTACGTAAGAAAAACATTCTCTGCAGGTAAATCCGCTCCACATTCCCTTGGCGGCCTTATCCAGACAATCGTCGTAATGCGGGCAGGCAAAATTGCGCACGCCTTTGCCTTCCTTGCACATGGTGGGATATGGACCCTCCTTATTAACTTTCTCAGGTTGCACACACAAGCCTCGAGAACCTTTCTCCTTTGCCATGTAACTTAAACTCCTGCATAATACCCGCCGGCCTGAGCCGGCCTCTTTCGAAATGAAAAGGGCAAATTGTGATTGCCGACCGATAAGCCCCCTGGGACATATTCGGCAATCCCGAATCAGACAATAATGACAATTTTGATTATAATCTTTTATGCTGACGATTTTGATCAGGCAGAGTAGCTTTTAACGAAAAAAAATCGCCCGCCCCTCTATCGGTGTTTACCTGGTTCATTCCGCTACGGAAAAAAATTACGTCAGGCCTCCTGGGGCTTTGCGCCCCGGACTCCTGTGGAGCCCATTCATGATATAATTCAGTAAACTCTAATACATATAGCCTTCAGGGATTGGCTGTCAAGCGCAAACGTTCATAAAGCTTCCGGTTGCCGAGGTTGTGGCGGAAGTCCCAAGGTTATTCAGCAAATCCTGGAGAAAAGTCGTAAGGTTCGGGGTGCTTGCCGATGCCGTGCTCGCTGTGGTCGAGGAATTGGCGGCGCCGTTTGTGGAAAGCGTTGAAACGAGGTTGCTAAAGTCCGATTGGAGTGTGCCAAGGGAGTCGTTGGCAGATGAGGGCGAGGAAGTAGTTGAAGTCGAAGTGCTTCCTGTATCGCTTCCCAGTTGCGAAATCAACTGCTCCAGCTTGCTTGAAAAGTTCGAGTAGGGTGATGAGGTGGTGGAGGCCGTCGAGCTCGCCTGCGAACCGGATTCGGATTCTATGGCCGAAAAAAGGTCATGCATAAACTTCCCGAGTGCATGTCGGGAATGGCCCGAAGAACCTGTTGCCCCCGCTGAAGAGGTGGAATTGGTTGCGGCGGCCGTGCCTGTTGGTGAGACGCTATTGGAGCCGGTCGCAGTGGCGCTTGCCGACGAACCGCTTAGCTGGGATGGCATCGAAAGCCCTACCTGGTTAAATGCCTGCATGATGCTTTCCATCAAGGTGTCATTTCCACCAGAGCTGGACTGGTTGCCGGATACCTGGCCGCCCGCAGAGGCGTTGCCGCCCGCGGATTGCTGGTTAAGCGTGGAGGGATAATTTGTGTAGAACCAGTTGTTGCTGCCGACTGCTGAAACGCTCATGGGAGTCTCCTTTTGGGTCGAACTTTTTAAAGCTCTCGTGCTTTTTACCAATAGGTGAGCAATAACCGGACGATTTGCGGAAAATACGGCCTAAAAATATATGGCCCAACTGTTAATTTTTGTAAATTGAGTTCGGCTCAAAGCGCAAAGGAGCCGCATGCGCGGTTTTGCGGAGGGACAACTTTTGGGGGTTGTATCTGGTTTGGTGCAGGATTTAGGCGCAAAATAGCGGCTGCTCATGGTCCAGGTCGTCTTACAGGTGGTCGCTTTTTAACGCCTCGTGCAAAAAGTGCCGATCATCTGGGCAAATTCTGCCCCGAAGCGACCAATCGAATCGTCTCGAACCCTCCAGCCTCCAGGCTTGCAACAAATTGCGGTTTTCTATCTAGTGTGACGTCCCGTAAATTAGCTGATATATTATAGT
>JBMFHI010000102.1:0-12558 GCA_049976905.1 Syntrophobacteraceae bacterium
GGTTATTATGGGTCCATCGATGCAATGGCTCAGCTTGATTGGCGGAGTAGTGATTTTTTCCTACGGACTTTTTAAATATGACTGGGTCCCCATGATTTTGGGGATTTTGATAGTGGCCTTTACCATTTCCAAGATGATGAAAAGCAGGGGGGGGAGCGGGCAATCAAAACCCGGGGGACTACCGTGAACAATCGTGGAGAGCCGAGAGCTTGCAAAGGTTGGTGTCAGTGGGGGTTGGGGAAAGGGTCGGGTCTGTTCCGTTTTAGTTGTTGTCTAAATTTAGCGGGATTAGGAACGATTCGGATCAAAACTTTCGCGGGGGCGGAATAATTCCGCCCTATTGCGGAAATTTGCCTTGCTTTTGCAGCGCCGGTGCGCAACGGTTTCACTATATCCTCTCCCAGCTCGCCCCTGGGTCTTTTTGCTTCCAACAGGTCTTGAGATAATTTACTTATTGCGATTTTAAAGTCACAATGAATTGAGCGCGACTAAATCCGGGTGCGCCGGATGCAAACAGCCGTCGGCTGGAGGGACAAAAAACAAAATGCGTAGCGATTTAATGAAAAAGGGCATCGAGAAGGCTCCTCATCGCTCACTTTTTAAAGCCATGGGGTACACTCAAACGGAACTGGACAGGCCCATCATAGGTGTGGTCAATTCGGCAAATGAAATCATTGCGGGCCACATTCACCTCGATAAGATCGCCGAGGGGGTAAAGGCGGGTATAAGGCTTGCCGGGGGAACCCCCATGGAATTCAGTACGATAGGCGTTTGCGATGGTTTAGCCATGAATCATCCGGGAATGCGCTATTCGCTGGCAAGCCGTGAGTTGATAGCCGATTCGGTGGAAATTATGGCTACGGCCCACCCGTTTGACGGGTTGGTGCTTATTCCAAACTGCGACAAGATAATACCGGGGATGATGATGGCCGCTTTAAGGCTCGACATTCCCACGGTGCTTGTTAGCGGAGGGCCCATGCTGGCTGGGCGCGTGGGTGGCAAGCCGGTTGACCTTATTTCGGTTTTTGAGGGTGTTGGAGCCTTAAGGGCGGGCGAGATTAGCCCCGGGCAACTCGAAGAACTCGAAGAGCAGGCCTGCCCGGGGTGCGGTTCCTGCGCCGGGATGTTTACGGCCAATTCCATGAATTGCCTGGCCGAGGCCTTAGGGCTTGCCCTTCCCGGAAATGGGACCATTCCGGCTGTAACTGCTGCAAGAATTCGCCTTGCCAAAGAGGCTGGAATGAAGATCATGGAGCTTGTGACAAGGAATCTAAAGCCCCGCGCTATAGCTTCCATGACTGCTTTCCGCAATGCCATAGCGGTGGATATGGCCCTTGGCTGTTCGACCAATACGGTGCTGCACGTACCGGCGATTGCAAACGAGGCGGGGATCCGTCTCGATCTCGGTATTTTTAACGATATAAGCTCAAGGACTCCTCACCTGTGCAGCCTGCGGCCCGGTGGGGCACACTTCATGGAAGACCTTAACGCGGCGGGCGGCGTCCAGGCTGTTATGAAGGAGCTTTTGCGCCGCGAACTCATTGACCCGACCCCCATTACCGCAACCGGGAAATCGGTAGGCGAAAATCTCAAAAATGCCTGTATCCGCGATCCGGAGGTTATCCGCTCGCTCGATAATCCTTATCATAAGGAAGGCGGCATAGCGGTACTCTACGGCAACATTGCTCCGGAAGGCGCGGTGGTAAAACAGTCGGCGGTTGCTCCTCAGATGCTGGTTCGAAAGGGCAGGGCGCGCGTGTTCGAAAGTGAGGCCGAAGCCGCAGGCGCCATCCTCGAGGGCCGTATCGTGGCAGGTGATGTGGTGGTTATCCGCTACGAAGGCCCCAAGGGCGGCCCCGGCATGCAGGAGATGCTGACCCCGACGGCGGCGATTATCGGACGCGGTTTGGGGCTGGACGTGGCCCTTATAACCGACGGCAGGTTTAGCGGAGGCACTCAGGGGGCCGCAATCGGCCATATTTCTCCCGAGGCCGCCGTGGGAGGCCCGATCGCCTTTATCGAAGAAGGCGATGAAATCCTGGTGGATATACCGGGCAAGAAGCTGGAGCTTTTGGTCGAAGAGGCGGTGATCGCCAAACGAAAGGAAGCTTGGAGGCCCAGAGAGCCAAGAATAAAGACCGGCTACCTTGCCAGGTACGCAAAACAGGTTAGCTCCGGTGCAAGGGGCGCTGTTTTAAAAACTGAATAGAGTCTTTGCGGTTTGCTCGTCATGGACGGGCGAGGATTGAAATACTGGACGTAAGGGTTTCGTTGTGGGGTATATTTTTAGCCTTGCTGATGCTCAGAGCTATGAGAGCTGGTTTGATTCCGCCAGGGGACGGAAGGCGCTGGAGTTCGAGCAGGGGCTTCTTGGGCGTGTCTGGACCCCTCTTTTACCCCAGCGCGTCCTCGAAGTAGGCTGCGGTACAGGTGTTTTTCTCGAATGGTTCAGGTCCCAGGGCCATAGCGTGGCCGGCCTTGAGCCATCGGGAGAAAGCCTCGAGCTTGCAAGAGAGAGGCTTGGGTATAGAGTCCCACTCACCCAGGGCTTTGCCGAGGATCTGCCCTATGAAGACAATCAATTCGACACGGTTGCCCTTATAACCACCCTCGAATTTGTCGAAGACCCTTATGCGGCGCTAAGGGAAGCCTTCCGGGTCGCCCGCAGAAATGTACTGCTTGGCGCTCTTAATAGATTTTCCCTCGGCGGGCTCCACTACGGCCTGAAGGGATTTTGGCGGGAATCGGTCTACAGTCGGGCGAGGTTTTTTAGCGTTTTTCAGTTGAGCCGGATGAGCGAGGAAATCCTTTGCACTCCCCTTCCCATCCAATGGCGAACCTGTTTTTCTTTTCCGGTCCAGTTGCTTCCCTATCTTCACTTTGTGGAAAAAAACCCCTTCGTGCAGCGCAATCCTTTCGGCCACTTTATTGCGATGCGAGTTGACATGCAGTGCCGCGTTCGCACCTTGCAGACTCCCGTTTTCGAAAAAATTTCGGCCGGCGCCAATGTCTCCGGCCATTCCCTGGGGTGGTGGCGGCCTTCCCTCAGGGCTCAGGAAAAGGGGATGGATAGCTAGGGACTCTCTTTGAAGGACCTGCCATGAAAGAGGCGATGTTTTACAACCGGCTTGAGCATGACCGGGTGAGCTGTTTTCTTTGCTCTCAGCACTGTATTATCGATCCGGAAGGGTTTGGAAAATGCGGTGTGCGGCAAAACAGGGAAGGAAAGCTCTTTAGCCGGGTTTACGCAAAACTTGTCGCCGCCCATGTGGACCCGGTTGAAAAGAAGCCTCTGTTTCATTTCCTGCCTGGGTCTCTAAGCTATTCGATTGCAACTGCCGGGTGCAATTTCCAATGTTCTTTTTGCCAGAATGCCGATATATCCCAGTCGCCACGGATTTCGGGCGAGATCTACGGCCGGGAGGTACCTGCCAAAGAAGTTGTGGAGCAGGCTCAAAAGGAAGGCTGCTCTTCGATAGCCTATACCTACACGGAGCCGACGATTTTTATGGAATACGCCCTGGATGTGGCTGTGCTGGCAAAGGAGCGCGGGCTTGAAAATGTTTTCGTAACCAATGGCTATATGAGCGCGCAGGCCCTTGAGGCCGCGGCCCCTTTGCTGGGAGCCGCCAATGTCGATCTTAAGGCCTTTAGCGATTCTTTTTACCGGGACCGGTGCGGCGCCCGTTTAAAGCCCGTGCTCATGAGCCTTGAAAGAATGAAGGAAAAATCCATCTGGCTTGAAGTTACCACCCTCATTATTGCGGGCTTAAACGACTCGGAGACGGAGCTTAAGGAAATCGCAAAATTTCTTGTCGGCCTGGGACCCGAGACCCCGTGGCATGTTAGTCGTTTTCATCCGGCCTATCAAATGAAGGCCTGCGGTCCCACGCCCGTTGAGACGATTAGACGGGCTAGGCAAATCGGGTTGGAGGCCGGTTTGCGCTATGTGTACACGGGGAATGCGCCCGGAGACGATGGGGAAAACACCTTCTGTCATTGCTGCGGGGCCTTGCTGATCGGCCGTATTGGCTACTCGGTGAAAAGGCGCGGTCTGCGGGGAGGGGTTTGCGCAAAATGTGGAACGGCGTTAGCGGGAGTTGGACTGGGTTGAGAGCGCAAAGAGAAGCCTTGTTGCTGGAAATCTACGAGAAACTCTTCGCGGCCTTTGGACCTCAGCACTGGTGGCCGGCCCAGACCCCCTTCGAAGTAATACTTGGCGCGCTACTGGCCCAAAATACCGCGTGGAAAAACGCCGCCGCGGCTATCGCAAACCTTGAAAAAAACGGCCTTCTGCATTTTGAGGCTCTTTGCAGCCTTGACGGGCCGCATCTGGAAGCCCTAATCCGCCCCTCCGGTTTCTACAGGCAAAAGGCCACAAGGATCATGGCCTTTTGCGATCACCTCCAAAAAAAACACCACGGCTGCCTTGAACAATTTCTGGCCCAGGATATGGAGCCTCTTCGGCGGGAGCTGCTAACAATCCGCGGTATCGGTCCGGAAACGGCTGACAGCATCGTTCTCTATGCCGCATTCAGGCCTTCCTTTGTCGTGGACGCCTACACCTGGCGTATTTTTTCCAGACACGCATGGATTGAAGAAAACATTTCCTACGACGATTTGCGAGAATATTTCATGGAAGCCCTTGAACCCGATGTCGCGACTTTCCAGGAATTCCACGCCCTTTTGGTTCGAACAGGCCATCTTTACTGCCGCAAGAAACCCTTGTGCCCAATGTGTCCACTAGGTGTTTATTTGAATGCCTGGTGAGATACTTGTGCGGGCAGCCTTGGCAAGGCTTTCCTTTCGTGATCGACTCCTTTGTTGCCGGGCCGATTTCTTTTAGACGCCATCCAACTTGCCGGCGGGCTGGTGCAGCAGTGCCTCAATGAGTTTATCCTTTTCGCTCCAGAGCGTATTCATCCAATCCTTGAAATGAGCCCGCAATGCGGGATCCGTAACGGTTTCGAGAAGCTCCTGAGTGATGGGTATCTGTTTTACCCGCACCTTGATTTCAATGGAACTGGTGCACAAAAAGGCCCACAACCCCGGAGTTCCTTTGGGGTATACGATTGTTACATCCAGGATGGAGCGAAGTTGCTGCCCTAAAGCGTAGAGCGCTACAGCCGTGCCGCCGGGCCTGGGTCTGAGCAGGTGGGTAAAGGGCGAACTCTCGGCCTCGCGTTTTGCCGTGCTAAAACGAGTTCCTTCCGCGAAGTTCATGATGGTTGCAGGGAGCAGGCGGAATTTGTCGCAGGCCTTGCGGGCAGCTTCCAGGTCCTTGTGGGTTGAAGACTTTCGCTTCATGAAGGGAAAATCCAGGGCCCACCAGGCGATTCCCAAAAAAGGCACCCAAATCAACTCTTTTTTGAGAAAGAATTTGAGCGGCGGGATTTTGCCGTGGAAGATACTCTGCAGCACGACAATGTCAACCATGGACTGGTGATTTGCCAACAGCAGATACCACGCATCGGGCTGCAAGCCGTTGAGGCCCCGAATATCCCAGCCGATATGTTTGCTCAGCTTCAAACCTAGAGCGTTGATGCCCACCCAGTTCTGCGCGATTGCGTTGGCCAGTCTGCCACAGAGAATACGCCAGCCGTGGATTGGGATAATCAGCTTTCCCAGCGCAACTACATAGAGCAGAGACGACCAGAAGATGGTGTTGAAGGCGAGGGCGATAAACAAGATCAAACCTTGGAGCGGAGCGGGTAAAAATCGTAGCATGATACTGTGTAGGTTCTTTCAATCCGAATAGTTAAATTAATTACCAACATGAACGGAAACAAAAAATCTTTTGTCTCTAAGAATCATACCACATGTTGGTTAAAGCGCAGCATTTATTATTAGCCTAGAGGGGTCGATACGGTCATTTTGAAGTCGACAGCCCATAGAGCTCAAAGGCAACCATGCCAACCGGCCTGAATTGTGAGTATGACTCTATCATAGCGTTATTTCGGAGTTTTCTCCACCAAGAAACAGGAACCGACTTCTCCGTGCGCGATCTCATTTTAAGATTCCGCCGGGTTCCCATTTTTCTTTAAAGTATATGTGTAAATATACCGATATTTGCAGGATCGAGGTTTTTTAAACGAATTGCGGTTGACTTGATTCATTATATTGCCTATTAAATGTTTCCTTCGTTCAAAGGGTGGTATCTATTATTGGGGTCGGGTTGTTTTACCGGGAGAAAAAAATGAAAAAACTTTTGGACATAGCCGCCGAGATCGTTCAGGCCCAGGCCTCGGTTGGGCTGATGTCGGCCGAACAGATCGAGCAGTCACTGGTAAAGACCTTCTCTACTCTTCAAAGGATTCAACTGGCTGAGGAAAAGGGGATGTTCCTTGACTGTAGCGTCTCCGGGGAGATTAGCTCCTCGCAGACCGTTGGCGAAGCGCTCCAATCCATCCAAGACGACAAGATCGTTTGCCTCGAGTGCGGTACGCAGATGAGGCAGCTTACGACAAAGCATCTGGGCACCCACAATCTAACACCTCGAGAATACAAACGAAAATGGGGATTTTCCATGAAGCAGCCTCTTTCGGCACGGTCTTTAACAAAGGCCAGAAGTAAAGCCGCCAAGAAAAGAGGCCTTCCTGAAAAACTGGTTAAATTCCTCGAAGAAAGAAAGCAAAAAAAGCTCGAAACGCTCGCGGCATTGGATTTGGCTGTGCAGCAGCCGGGTCCCGAGCCTTCCGTTAAAAAGAGGTCGCGAACCCACACTACCGCCTAAGACTTCCGAGTCGATCGGTTGTTATGGTGAAAAAAAATTAATTGCGGCCTTGAAAATCGTTATACTCATGCACAATTTAGCTGCTATAATAAAAGTCTCTCCTGGGAGGATTTCTCTTTTAAAACAAAACCGTTTTTCAAATCGTGGCGGATTACTTCCTTGATAACGAGAATGCGGCTATTTAGGGTTTATCCAGGTTCCCCAGAGAAATGTTGTTGCCCTGAAGTTGTATCCGGTCTTCAGGCCTGAGTGCGCAGGTTTCGAAAAACCCGTTCCAACAATGTTCTGTGGTCAACAGAAATGAAGTTTCGCTCCCTGTTTGGGAGATTCTATTAACTTTTGCTGCGCGCATCTTTGCGCGAAAAGGGAAAGGTATGCAGATCGAGTATAAGAATATCGATCCAAAACTTGTGGTAAACGAGATCAGAAACGGAAGATCTCTGGAGTCGGTCCAGAAGGTGTTTGGCTTGAGGTTTAAAAGCGAGGTCCAGGACCTCTACCTCAAAGGGCTGATGGAGCTTGGGGAAATTCCACAGGTCGAATTCAACAGGCCCGCGGTTCAGTCACCCCTGGTGGTCCCGGTTGCGCAAACACAGGAAAGAACGGTTTTTCGCAAGCGTGAGCCCAGGCCTAGACCCCCTGTGTGCAACCCTACCGTGGTGATCAAGACCGGCAATTTTCGCACCATCGGCCAGAGCGGAAGCGTTACGCTAAACAAGGCGCTTTTGATCGAAATGCTCGGCTTCAAGGTGGGAGATTCTTTTGAGATTTACAGAGAGGACGACATGGTGGTTTTGAAGAAGGCTGCCAACCCTGTTTGAATCCTGGCCACTTTTTGCTTTCATTCCCCACTTTGAGAATGAGCGTTAGACTTTCTTTTTGAGCTTATTGAGAACATGCATGAAGCGCCACATGGCCGTGAGGTTGGTGCCCAGGGCAAGCACTATGAGTACGCCTTTGAGGGCTAGATCGATCGAGCCGCCGGCAGCGATAAGATTAATGAGTGGGTTTAGGATTCCTGCAGCTCCCAGCAGTACGATCCGCTCTCCTCGCTGGAATGTTCCTCCCATGCATCTTTCACCAAGGCCTTCGGCCCGGGCTCTTGTATAGCTTACCATTAGAGAGCCGAAAAGAATGAGCATGATTAGCAGCCTGTAGGCTGAAGCGGGATCGCTGCGTTGCATGTAAAACCAGATTCCCAGATAGATGAGAAGTTCGGTGTACCTGTCGGTTACCGAATCGAGGAAGGCGCCAAATTTTCTGCTCTTCCCCGTGGCTCTTGCCAAAGCGCCGTCCAGGCTGTCTAGAAGGCCTGTTAGAAGCGTTGCCAGGCCGCCCAAAAAGGGCAGATAGGCAAAGGAAAGCCCCGCGACCACACTCACGAGCAAACCGGCGTAGGTGATGTGATTGGGGGTGAGGTCAAGGTCAATAAGCTTGGGGACTATTCGAGTTTCGAGAATTTTATAATAGCCGGTTTCAATTACGGTTCCTTTGAGCATATTGGCCTTTGGCTGCCCGAGATCCGAAACCGTGCTGTCGCGGATGCCGAGGTTAGATGAAAGATTGGTTTCGTAGTCCTTATCCCTTTACTGGATACCAGATTCCGATTTTTAGATCAAACTTAAAGAGGACTGGGGGTAATTTGAGTCTTTTTAGTGATTACTCGCCCCAGGGCAGCATGGCTCGGCTTTCGAGCGATAGATCGGGGATTTTTACCAAAACTCCTTGGCCCCGGTCCACGTGGGAGTTGCCTGGCGGCAGCAGGGCGTAGGCTGAGGGGCTTCTGAAAAAGGAAGCCATATCTTCTTGCCCGGCCTCCGGGCAACCTTGGGGGATAAAGGCGCAAATGCCCTGCCTTATTTTTAGAACGCCCTCGAATGGTCTGTAGTAGCCTTCTATTTTTTGCATCGCGCCCTCGGTTATGGCTTGGAAAGCGAAATCGAGCCCTGAGTTAAGGCCTAAAAAGCTTCGAACCAGCACTGTCGCGATTTCCTCATAAATTATCCTTACCGCCCCGGGGTTTCCGGGTAGCCCCAGATATAGCGAGCCGTTTCCCGTCGCCAGTGCGCTGTCCTTTCCAGGGCCAATATTTAGCCGGTCGAAAATCACTTTAAGACCAAGCCTTTTCCATACCTCGCCCGTAAAATCCTTGCTTCCCTTACCCATTCCTCCGGTTGTAATCACAAGGTCGGCCTGAGCCTTTTTGAGCCGGGAATATATCACCTGGGGATCGTCGGGGGCCACTCCCAGCTCAACGGGTTCTGCTCCTGAAATCCTTACCAGAGCGGCCAAAAGGGTGGTGTTTTGGCTAAAGATCGAAACCCCCTGTTCCCCGGCACCCGACCCCCTCAGTTCATCTCCGGTGGCAAGGATCGCCACCCTCGGGCGGCGCACCACACAAAGCTGCTGCCATCCCTGGGCGGCTGCAAGCGCGATACGCCCGGGCGTAAGCACATCGGTTCGCCCAAGAAGCACTGTGTTTCGCGTAACCTTGCTCCCAGGTTGGGTTACGCCCGAACCGGGCCGAAGAGGAGCGGTCAAAACCAACCCCTCCCGGCATATCCTTGCCTTCTCGAAGGCGATGACCGCATCCATGCCTTCGGGGAGAACTCCCCCGGTCATTATCCTTGCGCAAGTTAGGCTTTGGGCCTTTTGCGCTATTTTCCCAGCCGTTATCTCTTGCGAAACGATAGGTAAAATCACCGGACTTACTGCCCCGGCATGCTCGCAGTCGAAGCTTCTAAGCGCAAAGCCGTCCCATTTGGATGTGGGCTTTTCCGGGATGTCGCGCTCTGCGCGCATGTTTTCAGCCATGACCCTGCCGGTGGCAAAGCCGGTGCCTACCATTTCCGTCTCGAGTCTTTTGGCAAGTCCAGCTGCTATTTCCTTGGCATGTTTAAGTTCCATCGATTTCGGCCAGGTCCGACATTGTGTTAACGTTTCTAAAACTTAGACCCTCAGGGTCCACTTCTTGCCATTGTTTTTCGGTAATGGTTCGCAGCTTGATTTTTTTAAAGAATGCCACGATCTGGCGATTGTCGGACCCCATGAGCTGGCGTGCGATTGCAGGCAAACACCTGCGGTTATAGACCGCCAGCAGGGGTTCGAAAAACTCGCCCACTTTTGGAACCACCGCGTCGAAATCCCCTCTTGCGGCCTCAACGATAAGAGAGGCCAGTTGAGGAATTAAAAGGGGCATATCGGTAGCTTTTACAAAAACCCATTCGGAGGGGCTGAAAAGAAGCGCTGTATAGATGCCTCCAAGCGGGCCCTGTTGTGCGATTATGTCCTGGACCAGCAACGCGCCGCTATCAAGATAGGGCGCGATCTCATTTGCAATGGCCATGACCGGGCTACAAAAAGGGCGTAGCGATTCGACGGCAAGATCGATAAACCGTTTGCCTCGAAACATCTCCAATGCCTTGTTTTTCCCAAACCGCAGGCTCCTGCCCCCGGCAAGGACCGCTCCGGCTACCAATGATTTTCTCCCAGCGCGTTATTTGGATGAATCGAGTAGCTCGATTATTTGAACGAATTTTTCGTTTTGTTTGACAGCCTCGGACGCTATCTGCTCCAAGATAGCGGCTGAGGCCTCGTGGCCGGCATCCCTTGCCCGGCTTGCCCATTGTCGGTATGAGCCGGCGTGATCCTCATTGTGGCTAATCCAGTGTTGAACCATTTTCCGAAATCTGGCGGTCTCAAGGGGTTCCTCGCCGTGCTGGTGGGAATGGTCATGGGAATGGTCGTGATGGTCGTGCATGATTTGATCCTTTCTTTCTATTTTTGGCCCAAGGTGTTTAAGGGCTTTGGGGCCTTCGGTGCCCTGCCTCTGATTGACCCGGGCCTCCTGGTATGATAGCGTGTATGTTCTGGAGGTCATCAAATGATTCCTTATCCAAAGATTAATCCTATCATATTTTCGATAGGTCCGGTTCATGTTAGATGGTATGGCGTGATGTATGTTCTGGGTTTTATCGCCGCCTATTTTTTGATCCAGAAGCAGGAGCGCTCAAAGCAGGTGGGGCTCGTGGGCGAGACGGCCCAGGACCTGGTTTTCTATCTCGCCATAGGGGTAATCGCGGGTGGTCGTCTCGGCTACATCCTTTTCTACGAATACCTCGATCTTGGCTATTATCTGCACCATCCTCTGGAAATAATCGCTACCTGGCACGGGGGAATGTCTTTTCACGGCGGGCTGATCGGATGCGTTTTCGCCGTGTGGCTTTTTGCCAGGCGAAGAAAAATTCCCTTCGCCGTCATTGCCGACTCGGCCATTGTTACCGCTCCGATCGGGCTCGGACTGGGGCGGATAGGCAATTTTATAAACGGCGAACTGCTCGGCCTGCCAAGTCACGTTCCCTGGGCGATGGTTTTCCCCAACGCGCCCGCGTGGGCGGGGGGGGCAGTTGCGCGCCATCCCACGCAACTCTATGAAGCCTTCGCCGAAGGGTTGCTCCTTTTTATCATAATGTGGCAGTTGCGCAAAAGACAGTTTAAGGACGGGATGATGGTGGCTTTTTTTCTGCTTTTTTACGCCGTCTTCCGGTTTATAATCGAGTGTTTCAAAGAACCGGACCCCCCGCCGCTCGGATATGTTTTCCATTATCTTACGGTGGGGCAGGTGTTGTGCATTGCGATGGTTCCCGCGGCCATAGTTCTGATCTTTTTTTTGAACCGGGAAAAGAGCGGGGAAGCCGTAAAAACTGCCAGGGTGGGAGCGGCCGGCCGCGCCCGCCGATAAGGATGGATTATGGGGCTAGAACAGATAACATCTCCGCGAATGGCTTCACGGATTAATCGGCAGTGGCGTCCGATCTACGAGGGGGCGAAAAAGGACGCAGGGGAAGCCCTTGATGTAATCAGAAACGGGTACAGGGTTTTTATGGGTTCGGGGTGCGGCGAGCCCCAGCACCTGGCCAGGACTCTGGAAAAAAGGCTTAACAAGCTCTCGGATCTTGAGATTCTTCACATCTTGAGCGTAGGGGAGGCGCGGTTTACGGATGCGGGCGTCGATCAGTGCCGGCTAAAGTCCTTCTTCGTGGCTTCGGCCAACCGTGAGGCGGTTGCCGAGGGGCGGGCGGACTACACGCCGATAAATATGGTGGATATTCCCGGCCTGTTTCGCTCCAGTGAAATGATTATCGATGTGGCCCTCATCCAGGTTACCCCTCCCGACGACCATGGTTTTTGTTCCTGCGGGGTAGCTGTAGACATTGCAAAGGCCGCAGCCCAGAGCGCGAGGTATGTAATCGCCCAGGTCAACCCCAAAATGCCCCGGACCCTTGGAGATTCCTTCATTCACGTTAGCCACATTGATGCCTTTGTCGAGTACGAGGAGCCGCTTCTCGAAGTAAAGCTTCCCATAATGAACCAAATCGCCATCGATATAGGCAGGCATGTGGCCGGATTGGTCGAAGACGGCTCGACGATTCGCGCCGGTGTGGGTAGCATTTCGGTTGCCTCGCTCTACGCCTTGGAAGGCAAAAAAGACCTTGGCGTCCACACCGATATGCTAACCGATGCCTACCTTCACCTGGTAAAGAAGGGGGCAATAACCAATGCCCGAAAGACCCTGCATCCGGGTAAAATCGTTGCGAGTTTTTGCCTGGGATCGCGCGAACTCTACGATTTCGTAGACAATAATCCTATGGTGGCCATGTATCCTGTAGACTATACCAATGATTTTGCCGTAATAGCTGAAAATGACAGGATGGTGACCATTAACTCCGCCCTGGAAGTGGATCTGTCCGGGCAGGTTTGCGCCGATTCGCTGGGCTATGAAATCTATAGCGGTGTAGGTTGGACGATCGACTTTGTGAGGGGGG
>JBMFHI010000103.1:0-12377 GCA_049976905.1 Syntrophobacteraceae bacterium
GTTGCTGGAGTGGCAACGCCCAAACGGGTCTTTTAAACGGCGCGAATGCCGTCTGTTCCTGAAGGGATTCGAGAGCAGGGGCCATTTTGCGTCTTCCCATGAGAAGGGCGAGCGGGCGGAGCGCAAGGACGTTTGCTTACTACGATAGCACAGAGCCCCCTCCGGTCACCATTTCCGGCAAGGTTGGTCAACTGGAGGCCTGGGTCGCTCGAAACTTGTGCTGACTCGCCCGCAGCAGCGTTAGTGGGACGCTGAGGTTAGTGTATCTATCTTGGGCAACCCCGCCCGCGCCTCCTCCAGCCGCCTTGCGATGCTTTGCCTTATGTAGTGAATTATCCCCCCCGCATCTTCTGCGTCAAAGCATTGATACTCTGAGTCCGCGCCAAACCAGGTGATCTGTCTTTTGGCGTAGCGTCTGGTCTCCCGCTTTATCTCGAAGAGCGCCTCATCGAGTGACATTTTGCCCGTGAGGTGAGCTGCCATTTGCCTGTATCCGATCGCCTGCATCGCTTTTAGCTCTGGACCAAAACCCATTTCGAGAAGTCCCTCGACTTCTGCTTTTAGCCCTTCATCCATCATGGCATCAACCCTTTGCTCAATCCTCTTATAGAGAGCATCGCGCTCACGGGTGATAAAAACTTTTACCGTTGGAAAAAGTTCACGGGCAAAGCCGTGGCTTTTTTGCAGTGCTGATAGAGGGATCCCTCCGACATGGAAGACCTCCAGAGCTCTAAGAATCCTTTGGCGGTCGTTTGGGTGGATTTTTGCCGCCGATGCGGGGTCAACCCGTAAAAGGTCTCCGTAGAGGTGTGCAAGGCCCAGGGATTTTTCCAGGAAAATAAGGCGCTCTTTTACTTGCGGCTCCGAGGGCGGCCCCGGACAAAGACCTCGGGTAAGGGCTCTCAGGTAAAGACCCGTTCCACCGACGACCAGGGGGATAATGTTTTTGCCTCTAAGCTCCTCGATTACCGGATGAGCCCGGCGAAGATAGCGCGCGGCGTCGAACTGTTCGTTTGGCTCGGCAATGTCTATCAAATGATGGGCAACGATACTGCGCTCGGAAGCGGTTGGTTTTGCCGTCCCGATATCCATGCGGCGGTAGATCTGCATGGAATCCGCGTTTACAATCTCCAGTCCAAACCCGGGGCTGATGCCGCCAAAGATTTCGATTGCAAGCGAAGTCTTGCCCGAGGCCGTAGGGCCGGCTAGAAGCAGTACGGGAAGAGCTCCGCCCGGCTTAAGTTCTTTGGAAGAATCGGAAAATCTGGTCATAGGTCAATGTATAGGAAAGAGGCCGGCCGTGGGGGCAGGTAAAGGGGGTGTCGATGGAATCAAGAGATTCGAGCAAACTTTTTATTTCTTCAATCTTTAGCTTTTGGCCCGCTCGAACGGAGCCGTGACAGGAAGCGGTTCTGGCAAGCCCCAGCATGATTTCGCCTTCGTTTGCAGGGCATTCCTCTTCGGCGTAGCGCAGATAATCGCGAACTATTTCTTCGGGCTTAAACCCGGCAAGGCATGCGGGCGTGGCATGAATAGCGAAACTTCCCCCTCCGAAAGGCTCTATTTCAAAACCCAGCGACGAAAGCGCGGGCAGTAAACTTTCAAGGAGCACGGCTTCCCTGGGCATTAGATCGACGACCGCGGCCAGGGTAAGAAGCTGGGAGGCCTTTTTGTTCTTACCGCTCAGGCTGCTAAAAACTATCCTCTCATGAGCCGCGTGCTGATCTATTAGAACGAGACCATCGGGGGATTCGAGCAAAAGGAAGGAATTAGCCAGCTGCCCGATGAGAGTGAGGCTGGAAAAGGAAAATTTTTCCACAAAGGGGGGCGGCTGCGCGGGAGAGGCAACGCTTTGTGCTGGCAGGCCCCGGGTTGTTGGGGCGGCGGGTTGAAACCCGCCTGACCTGCGCCGGGCAAAAAAGTCCGCATTGGTCCTCTGCGCTCCGGAAAAGGGCACCGGCGTCTGGCGGGCAAAAATTTCGGGTTGCCGTTGGGGCGCATAGGAGCCAAATTTTGGTTTGATCTTCGAGAGGGCTTCCAGAAGAGCTGTTCGAACAGTTGATGTCACCTCGCCCGGATCTCGGAAGCGAACCTCCCTTTTTGCCGGGTGCACGTTTACGTCGACCCGCTCAGGCGAAAGGGTTACAAAAAGCACGGCGACCGGGAATTTCCCGCGAGGAATAAGCGCCTCATAGGCGGTCAGCACCGCCCTTTGAAGAAGCCTGTCATGGACGCTCCGGCCATTTACATAGAGAAAAAGGCCCTGGCTGTTGGTCCTTTGCATATCGGGGGGTGAGAGAAAACCCGAAACGCACACCCCCCCGGAGGTAAAATCCACCGGGGAAAAGGCCCCTGCGATTTGAGAGCCCAAAACATGCGCAGCCCTTTGGAGAAGCCCTTCGCATTTTGGGTGGTCGTAGACCGACCGGTCCTGGCTTTTTAACTGCATGTGGATGCCGGGATTGGCCAAAGAGACCCGCAAAAAATTATCTGTTATGTAGGCAAGTTCGGTCTCGGCCTTTCGAAGGAATTTGCGGCGCGCGGGCAGGCAGTAGAAAAGATCTCTTACCAGGATCTGGGTGCCGGGCGGAAGCCCTTTTTCCCGCACCTCTTTTATAACTCCCGCCTCGACTCGAATGGAGGTTCCGCTAAGGGCCCCATGCTCGCAGGCGTTTAACTCAAAACGGCTTACGGCCGCAATCGAGGGCAGGGCTTCTCCCCGAAAGCCAAGAGAGGAAATGGAGCTTAGATCCTCGATGGATCTGATTTTACTGGTAGCGTGCCTTTCAAGGGCCAAAAGCGAGTCTTCACAACTCATCCCGCAGCCGTTGTCAACAACGCTTATCTCGCGCCTTCCCCCCTCGAGAAGGCTTACCGCGATCCGGGTGCTCCCCGCGTCGATGCTGTTTTCAACCAACTCCTTTACAACCGCCGCAGGTCTT
Source organism: Syntrophobacteraceae bacterium (assembly GCA_049976905.1). GTDB lineage: Bacteria > Desulfobacterota > Syntrophobacteria > Syntrophobacterales > Syntrophobacteraceae > SbD1. Next base: position 2,943 of record JBMFHI010000103.1, read on the forward strand.
TCGACCACTTCTCCCGCAGCGATTTGATTGCAAAGAATATCGGGTAAAATCGCTATTTTGCCCACTCAATCCTCCCGAGGCGCAACTCTATTGACACAACTCCCTCTATCCGGTAGAAAAGCCCACCGTCATTTTTTATTATATCACAAGTTTAACGGTTATCCGGGGCAAAACGGCCGGGCAAATGCAGGGCATTTAAATGGATATAAACCCCTATCAACCGCTTGTCAGTCTGCTTTCAAACGTTCTTGAAGCCTACACCACGGCTTTTTTTGTCTTCGACGAAAAGAGCCGGAGGCTCAATATCGCGGCAATCCAAAGCCTGTCAAAATTCATTCCGCGCGAAGTCTCCCTGCCTCTTGAAGGCAGCGGGATACTTTCCCAGGTGCAAAAAGTCGGACAAACCATTCACCTTGACAAACTCCACGAGGCGACCTCGTCCATATCGCTGACCCTGCCCTTCTACAGAGAGGGAGAATCCCACATAAAGGGGCTCTATGCCGCCCCGGTCGCGGGCGGAGCCGGCATACTCTACGTCGATACCAAATACGGCTGGGGATTTAACGATAAGCAGCAAAAGTGGATAAAGGAGTTTGCAGACATTCTGGGCGGGCTTTTAACCAATCGCAGGGCCGAAAGCCGCCATGACAACTTCGCAAGGGTTTTCGATGTAATCCATCGGCTGGACGAAATCGCCTTCAAGGGATGCGAGCTCGACAACTACTGCACGACCTTTGCCGCCGAGTGGGCAGGCCTTCTTGGAATGGATTACGGCTTTTTGGTCTTAAGGCAACCCGGAGGGAAAAATTATAGAGTCATCGGCGCAACGGCCAATACGCCAAGCGGCCTTATGACCCAGAGTTTTTCAGCATCCAGGGGGCTTATCGGCTGGGTTCTTCAAAATCCGAAAAACCTCCTTATCATGCGCATGAATCCCGCCACATCGGACCACTACCTCTTTTCTCCCGGAGAGAACCTGCCCCACCAGGGTACGGTTTGGGGAATGCGCGGGCAAACCTCTCTTGGCCATGAGATGGCCGTAGTTTTTCTCTCAAGACAGCCCCTGGAGTGGAATGTGGACTCCGAGCACGCAGTGGCCCACGCCTTCCACTTTCTGCTGCTTTTGCTCGAACAGGTTTACTGCAAGGAGGAAAACGAAGCCCTGCACTCCTATGATATCTGCACCGGGCTATTTAGCCCTCCGGCCTTCGAGGCAAGAATCGAGGGGATCTTTCATGCCTCGATGAAGTCAAACGCCCCCTTTACCCTGGCCCTCGTTCAGTTTGAACCCTGGCAGATACTTACCACCAAGGTCCAGCCCGAAAGGATACGGCAGCTTCAGCGCGAACTGGCCGCCTCGCTTTGCAAGGCTTTGCCAACGGGGGTGCTCATAGGCCAGCTTTCTCAAAACCGCTTTGGCCTGCTTTTTGCGGAAACCGGTATCCACGAGGCCGAAAGCCAGCTCTGCGAGCTTGCCTCCTTTGGCAAAATCTTCTTAAAGAGCATCAAGGGAGTAAAACTTCATCCCTACATCTCTTCCGCAGGTTTCCCGCAGGATACTGCCAAACTGGAGGAGCTATGGCCCCTTGTCAGCAGTCGTCTGTTTGCCGCATTTGGCTCGCGACCGGAAAAAGCAGTATCATAAATGGTTGACCCGCCGATTCATTGCCTATAGACTCTTGTGGTTTAAATGTATCGCCCTGGGCTGTCTTCGACGAGGCACCCTTTAAAAAGTTGCTTAAAAGATAAAAAAAGAAGGGGTCATGTATGCTCGAATGGCTTCTGTCATATTTCGCCCAGGACCTGGCCATGGATCTTGGGACCGCCAATACCCTCATTTACATGCGCGGCAAGGGGATTGTTCTCAATGAGCCTTCGGTTGTGGCCATAAACCAGGACACAAACCAGGTCATTGCGGTTGGTCTGGAAGCCCGGCACATGATCGGCAGACACGGACACAGGATCGTTACCATCAGGCCTTTAAAAGACGGCGTCATAGCCGATTTTGAAGTTACCGCCGTGATGATAAAACACTTTTTGTCCAAAGTTCTAAACCGGCACCAGTTTTTTCGGCCCAGGCTGGTCGTGGCCGTCCCCACCGGGATCACCTCCGTGGAGAAAAGGGCCGTGATCGAGGCCGCCGAACAGGCCGGCGCGCGCTACATCCACCTTATCGAAGAACCCATGGCCGCGGCTATCGGCGCGGGGCTTCCAATCGATGAGCCCCGAGGAAACATGGTGGTCGACATCGGGGGCGGAACGACCGAGGTGGCGGTAATATCCATGTTCGCCGTGGCTTACAGCGAATCCGTGCGCGTGGCCGGAGATGAAGCAAACGAGGCGGTCCTTCGCTACATTCAAAGAGAGCGCCAAATGATCATAAGCGAAGTCCTGGCCGAATCGGTTAAGATTCGGATAGGCTCCGCGGTCCCCCTCGACAGGCCCGAATCGATCGAAATAACGGGCAAGGAAATTCTTTCGGGCATTCCAAAGACCTTTACGGTAACGGATGAAGAAATCCGCATGGCCATAAAGGAACCGGTGGATACGATCGTTGAATCGGTAAGACGGGCACTCGAAAAAACTCCGCCCGATCTTGCAGCCGATATTCATGACACCGGCTTTTGGCTTGCCGGCGGAGGGGCACTCATAAAGGGCCTCGATAAGCTTTTATCCCAGCAAACAAGGCTTAAAGTAAATATTGCTGAAGACCCTCTTACCGCAATAGCAAGAGGGGCCGGTTCGGTTATCGATAACGTCGATTTCTACAGGGGTGTCTTTATAAATTAAATGGCCGATATCATAGACCTTTCCTCAAGATTCAAGCCGGGACACAACCTTATTGCACTGTCGCCGCTCGAATTTCGCAAGGGTGAATGGCTCCCTGAAAGCTCGATTTTGTGCACGCGGGAAGAATCGGAAAAACTCGAGTCCCAACGCAGAAAATCGGCCTCCCAAAGGCCCCTTATGACCCTTGTTCCCAGTTATCGAACCCTTGAGGGCGGTTACTATTATACGAGCCTGTGGCTTTTCAAATTTCGCGAAGAGGAAAAAAAAATGCGCCGGCTCTACCGGCTGGCAGGTCTTATGGAATGCGCCACCGGCGCGCCCTCCCCGGTTCTGCGAACCGATCTGGTAAGAAGGTTTTTTAAAATCATAAACGAGGAGCGCGAACAGCTCGACGTCTCCTGGAAGGGCTCGATGCGCAGTTTCCTGCTCCCGCTTCGAATCGAGCACTACGACCCGCGCCTTTTCCTGGAAACGGTAGGCAACGCGCTGTCCCTAAAGGAACTTCTCGACGGGATTGAACGCCAAACCGACTCACAGTTTGATATCCTCGCAGCCCATTATGTCTTCTATGTGCCCGAAGCCTTTCTGTTCAGGCCGATTTAAAAGCAGCCGGCAGAACCTCCCCAAGCCTTTGCCCGATTTTTGAAAGGGCCGGTATGGAAAAGTCTCAAAAGCTTGCTACCATTGGAATAGATCTGGGAGGCACAAACCTCAGAGCTGGCTTGGTCGGCCGGTCGGGAAAAATTTTGGATTTGCGTCTTGCCCGTGCCGCCGACCTCGATGCGCAAGCGATTTTGGAAAAACTCGTTTTTTGCTGTCGCCAACTTATCGACTCGGGTGCCGAGCGAGGTTTTAAGGTGCTTGGCGCAGGCCTGGGGGTGGCGGGAAAAATCGATTCTTCAAAGGGCCTTGTGGTCTTTTCCCCAAACCTTCCCAACCTTAACGGATACCGGCTTGGACAAAATCTGGAGGATGCTCTGCGCCTTCCAGTTCGCATGGAAAACGATGCAAACGTCTTCGGCCTGGGCGAAAGCTTTGCGGGAGCGGCCCGGGGCTTTGCCAACTGGGTGGGGATCGTGCTTGGCACGGGCGCGGGAGGCTGCCTCTTTCTGGATGGGAAGCTGTTTGAGGGCGACCACCTTGGTTTTTGCGCCGAAATCGGCCACATGATCGTAGAGCCCGGAGGGCCTGCCTGTCCTTGCGGATCGAAGGGATGTCTGGAAAGTTTTGCCTCCGCCCGCGCCCTTGTGGCCGGAGCAAAAAGAGCCATGCGCGCTCGAAAAATTAAGGAGGGGCCCCTCCGGGAGCTCGAAGAAACCGGAAAACTAAGCGCCAAGGCTATCTATGAATGCGCCCAAAATGGCGACAAACTCTGCCTGGAACTCTTTGACAAAATGGGCTGGGCGCTTGGGCTGACCCTTGCCAATCTTTTCTCCGCCCTGGGTATAAGGCGCGCCGTAATAGGCGGAGGCGTGGGCGGGGCCTTCGAACTTTTCATCGGCTCCCTTGAAAAAACCCTTGCGGCAAACTGCTCGATGCTTGGCGGACAAAGTCCCCAGATTATACGTGGCCTCCTTGGAGACAGCGCCGCCCTGATCGGGGCCGCGAGGCTAACTCCGCTAAGCCGATAGATGGGCGCATCGGCCGGGCCGGCGGTTAAAACCGAATCAGGTTGGCCCCGTAGCTCAACCCGCCGCCGAAGGCGACCGTGATTGCGGTGCTGCCTTCGCAAAGCATCCCGGACTCGATGGCTTCGTCAAGAGCTATTATGACGGAAGCGCTTGCCGTATTGCCGTAGCGGTCAAGATTTACGAAAAACTTCTCGAAGGGAACATCCAGGATGGCCGCCAGTTGCTTTAAAATATTTACGTTTGCCTGGTGGCAGATAAAGCAATCGACTTCGCCAAGAGTTATGCCTGTTTTGGAAGAAACCCTCCTTATGATTTCCGAGCCTCTTCGCAGAGCAAACTCCATGATCGCGCGCCCGTTCATCCTGAGATAGATCGAATTGGGGTTTGCAAGCCTTCTAAAGGGGTTAAGCGTTCCGCCCCCGAAAACTCCAAGTTCGGCGTTCATGTGACCGTCTGTTCCAAGGCAGGAGTCAATGACGCCCCGGTCGCTTTCTCCTGCTTCAAACAGTATGGCCCCCGCGCCGTCGCCGAAATAGGGCGCGGTGCCAAAATCCCTGGGGTTAAGTATTTTTGAATACATCTCGGCGGCGATAAACAAAATGTTTTCAAATCTTTCCGATCTTATGAGAGCATCGGCCATGCAAATCCCGTAAGCGCTGCCCGAACAGACCGAATTGAGATCGAAGGCGAAAGCATTGGTGACGCCAAGGCCCGCCTGCGCCCTGGCCGCGGTCGGCGGCTGCATGCAATCGGGAGAGGAGGTGGAGACAAGAAGGCCCTGGACTTTTTGCGGGGAAAAATTCGCTTTTTTTAGACACGCCCGCCCGGCCTCGATCGCCAGATCGCTCGTGCACCAATGCTCCGGGGCAACCCTTCGGGAAAGAACACCCGTTTTGGCCGCTATTCTGGGTCTTGCCTCTGCTGGAAACTGGGTCAACTCCTCGTTTAGGACCACGGTTTCGGGCAAATAGCTCGCCGTGGCCGAAATGATTGTGTTTTTCATGATTTGGCCGTCCTTTGAATCGGGAAAAAAGTTGTCGGACAAGCGCCCCCGGGTAGTTTTAAGAAGCGGATGACATTTTCGATATAAATTTCTAAGCGGGCTCGCTGGTAGACTAAGATTTAAGGCGCCACGGTTTCAACTGGGCAGAAGATATAAACGGAGCGGCCTGGATCAATTGGGGAAAACGCAGTATTTTGAAGGCTGCGGAAAGGCAGCCGGAGGCTTTAAGACGTGTACGGAACTGCTCTACATTCTGCTGAGGGCTCAAAACATGGGCCCGGCAGCTTTTTTTTTACCTCCCTGCCTCAGGCCATATCCGCCTTGATTATCGCGCAGGAATCCTCGGAAAAGGGGAAAAGGCAGCTCGTATCGAGGCTTCCTATGAAGCTGTTTATATCTTCGATCTCCTCGACTTCAAGAAAACGGCCGATTCCTTCTATTATGTCTTCCATAACCGCGGGATTTGTAAAGTTGGCCGTTCCCACCTGGACAGCGCGCGCTCCGGCCAGCAAAAACTCGAGGGCATCCGTTGCGCAGGTGATGCCCCCAATCCCTATGACCGGACACTTCACCGCCCGTGTTACTTCGTATACGCACCTTATGGCCACCGGTTTAACGGCCGGCCCGGAAAGCCCTCCCACCACGTTTGCAAGGCGCGGCCTTCTGGAAAAAATGTCCACGGCCATGGCGGCCAGGGTGTTTATGCACGATATTATGTCGCTTCCGCCCCCTTCGGCCGCCTTTGCAAGCTCGGAAATACTGGTTACGTTCGGGGTAAGCTTGGTGATTACCGGCAGCGTTGTAACCGACTTTACAGCCCGCACGACAGCTTCGGTCATCTTCGGATCGGTGCCAAAGACCATGCCGCCTTTTTTTACGTTGGGACAACTTACGTTTATCTCGATTGCGGCAAGCCCCCCGGCGCTATCGAGGCGGCCGGCAAGCTCGCGGTATTCCTCCAGGGTGTTGCCGAAAATATTTACTATTACCGGCACGCCCAGTTCCCGCAAGAAGGGAAGCTTTAGGGCTAAGAACTTTTCGACTCCGACGTTTTCAAGGCCGATGGCGTTCATCATGCCGCCCGCGGTCTCTACGATCCTTGGAGGCGGATTGCCTGCGCGGGGTTTTAACGATATCCCCTTTACAACGACAGCTCCAAGGCCGCGCAAATCGAGAAAACTCGAGTATTCCCTGCCGTAGCCGAAGGTCCCCGATGCGCTCATGACCGGGTTTTTAAGGCGAAGCGGCCCTAGTTGAACGGCCAGGTTGGGGGCGCCGTTTGCTGTGCCAGAATTTTTTCCCATTTAATAGATCCCGCAGAAAATATCGGACCGTCTTCGCACACGTGCACGAAGCGCTCTTCGCCAGGCTCTTTGGGGGTTGGGGCCGGAAGGGCGCACCCCAGGCAGGCGCCGATTCCGCATGCCATAAGAGACTCAAGGGAAAGCTGCGAGAGCGTATCGTTTGCCAGCGCCCATTTTGCGACGTTATACTGCATCGCGAGCGGTCCGCAGGAATAGATTTGGAGGGGCCGGAAGGCGCCCTCGACCAAAACGTCTTCAAACATCCGGGTTATGCGGCCTTTGTAGCCAAAGCTGCCGTCGTCGGTTGAAAAATGGCTCTGAAGGCCGGCGATTCTAAGTTCTTCTTCGGGCAAAAGCTCGAGGGCGCTTCGCGCGCCGTAGAAAAGATGAAGCTCTCCGGCGCTCTTTTGCCCACGAGCGCAAATGACCTGCGCGATAAGCTCCAAAAGGGGCGCAATGCCAATGCCGCCCGCGATAAAGGCCAGGGGTGCGCGCGGATCGGCTGGAAGCTCGAAACCGTTTCCAAGAGGTCCCACAAGGCTTAGGCTCGAACCCGCCGGAAGCCCTGCCAGCAGCATGGTGCCACGGCCAACGAGGCGGAAAAGTATTTCGAAGTCTCCCTGGGAAGCGTATATCCGGCTAAAAGAAAAAGGACGACGCAGCAGGGGGTCGGTTCCTTCGCGCACCCGCAGCATCACAAATTGCCCGGGACGCGCCGTGCGGGCGATTTTGGGAGCATGGAGCCTCAGTCTGTATATCTGCCCCAAAACCCTTTCCTGGGCGACTATGCATCCATCTTCGATGATTTTTTCCAAAAAGCCCTCCCCAAAAACCCTCTAAGGCTGCTGCCAGCCTATTACCGAGGCCATGCGCCCGGTTTTACCTTCGCCGCGGTAGGAAAAAAATTCCGATTTTTCACACACCGTGCATCTTGCCGCAAACTCCATATTTTGCTCTTCGATGCCGGCCTGCGCAAGCTGCGCCCGTGTGAGGGCCCAGAAGTCAAAGTGAAGCGGCCCGGACATAAAGGGCCAAAACTCTTCGGGAATCTCCCGCTTAAAGTTTACAAATTCAGCGCAGCAGGGGCCAAGAGAGGGCGAAACGGCAGCTAAAGTTGTTGCCGGATTTAGCCCCAGGCGCTCCAGGGAGCGCACCGTTTTCCCGGCGATATTGCCGATGCTTCCCCTCCAGCCACTGTGTATATTGGCGATTATGCGGCTCTGGGGGTCAACGAGCAGGATCGACTGGCAATCGGCTGTCTTAATAAGAAGGCCGACTCCCGAAAGCCTTGTGGCAAGAGCATCGGCAAAAGAGCCGACAAGGATCGGGGGGCGGGGTTTAAGTTTTTCCACCGCCTTTTGGTCGATAACATTTAGCACATCCCCGTGAACTTGCATGCTGGAAACAAGCCGTTCGACTCCCGCGCACTGCTTTATGCGGCTGAGGTTTTCCCGCACGGCTTCCTCTAAATCTCCGCTGTCCCAGGCGACATTAAGGCTGTCGAAGGGCGGCGCGCTCACCCCGCCGCGCCGTGTAAAGATGGCGTGAAAGAGCCCCGGCACGCGGGATAAATTTCTAAAGGTAAGCCTTGGCGGGCCTATGAGGGAAAGAGCCTGATCCATTTAATCCCGATCGTCACCTATTTTAATTTCCCCGTAACTTTTAATCAGAATCGAGTGCGCAGTAAACAGAAAATATCCCTTTTTTTGCAATCGGCTGTTATAATAAAGAAATGTAGGAAAACAACTGAGCGGGGAGACTATGGAAGAGCTGGTAAAGGAATGTTCCAAGGTTACGATTGAATTCGGGATGAAGGTTACCCCCGGAGACGGCAGTGAACCCATTACGCAATCGAAGGACTGCAGCTTCGTAATGGGAGTCGAGGTGCAGTATCCCTCCGTTGAAACCGCGCTTATGAATAAAAAGGCCGGTGACCGCGTCATGGTCTACGTTCCGCCCGAGGAGATTTTCGGTGTCCATAACCCCGATCTTATCCGGGAGTTGCCCAGGTCGGATTATAAGCAGGAGCGGTTAAAGCCCGGCAGGATGTACCGCGAGGTAAAGCGCGGCTGCCTTGTGGAGTTCATGGTAAAGGAGCTTCGCGCGGAGACGGTACTGGTTGACTTTAACGACCCAAGGGTTGGAACCTGGGCCGAGTTCGATATCCTGATAAAAGAGGTCCGCCCGGCGACAAAAGAGGAAATGAAGCCCGAGTGCGCAAAGATGCCCTCCTTTCTTCAATGAGCGGCAAAGTTTATCGAAGCTGACTTAAGACTTGCGGCAACCCGGCGGGAAGAGTATCTTAAGGCCGCTTTGGGCACAAAAACGGGCACAATTCTGAAGCTCCAAGAAAGGCACACTCCGAAAAGCCGCACCACACAAAACATGGGCGACTAGCTCAGTGGATAGAGCGTTGGTCTCCGGAACCAAAGGTCGCGGGTTCGACCCCCGCGTCGCCCTCTTAATAGAATCAAGGTGTTACTAGAAATTCAATATTTTTTCTTATACCTTTTGCCAATCGCCCCCAACATCATCCCCAACACTTAACGGGAAAAATTCCGAATCCCGCCGCTATCCCCTTAGCTATCATAAGCAGAAAGATCCCAGCCCCGCACACGATCAAAGCCTCTCCTAAAACGGCATGTGATGGGAAAACGACGATTCCACCGATCACAAGCCCCAAGCCCAGCAAAGCCTTGCCGATAAC
>JBMFHI010000104.1:0-12361 GCA_049976905.1 Syntrophobacteraceae bacterium
CCCTCCTGGTTTATGTAGGTAGCGCCGGTTTCAAAAATTGTGGAGGCGGGATAAAAGATAGAAGCCCGGCGCACCGTTTCGGTAGGAAAATAATCCATGGCCAGGAAAAAATCGAGTTTGGACAAGGCACTATCAAGTCTTGCACGGTCCGGGCAGCCGTGGAAGGCATCGCTTTCGGCCACAACGAGGGCCCGAACCAGGCCCTTTTCAATATGCTCGACAAGATCGGCAAAAGTGGGAACCTCTGTTCGAGAAAGCAGAGCCGCCCCAAAAGAACCGGCCCCGGGCAGGAGGTTAAAAAGACCGGCCTGTTTTGCGCAAAGATTTAGAAGACGGACGCAGTCGGCGGCAAAAGCGGGCGTAGTCTCCCGGGTCACATCGGTTCCGCAGATTATCACCGGTTTGCTGCTCGATGCCAGAAGTTTTGCAAGTCGGTCCAAGGACTCCGGAGGGTTGAAGTTTTCCAGTTGCGAGGCAAGATAAGCACAAAAGTTTTGCGCCTCCGGTCCAAGGGAGGCCGCATGCTCACCCATGGCCTTAAAAATCAGCGCGCCCAGATAGGGCTCGATATCTTTGGGCAAGACCGCAAAGTGTTCGAACTCGCATGGCAACGAGACAGGCCGAGGATCAAGGGTAACGACAACCGCTTTTTTCCTTGCGGCCTGCCTTATGGCCAGGGCGCACATCGGGGCTTCGTTAAGCGGATCGGCGCCCGCGACGATGACAAAATCGGCCTTCTCGATTTGTTTCATGGAAACGGCGATTTCGCCGTCCAGTTGGTCTACGGCGGAAAGGGTCTTTTCACGCATCGCGGGATCAGAAAAGAAAACCGGCCCCAACCAGCCACGGGTTTCGCACACGTGATTTAGCATGCACTGCGTCTCAAGGCTGTTTCGATGCGAACCGACAACGGCAACAGAGCCCGGCCCATTTTTGGCGGCTATATCCTCCAGGGCTTTCCGGGCGACTGAAAGCGCTTCAGCAGCGCCGGCGGGTTTTCCGCCGATTTGTGGGGAAAGAGGGCGTCTCCCAAGACCATGATCGCCGTTAGCGTAGGAAAATCCAAATCGTGCGGCATCGCATAAAAAGTAGCCGTTAACGTCTGGGTTGAAGCGGGCCTCTATTCGCATAATTCCCCGGTAGTGCCCGTTTGCAACCGTATTGCACCCAAGCGAGCACTGGTTGCAAAGGCCCGGAGCTCTTTGGAGGTCCCATCTTCTAAGTTTGAACCTGGCGGTCTTGTCGGTATAGACGCCGGTTGGGCAAATATCGACGAGGTTTCCGGAAAAGGGACTTTCCAGACAGCCGTCGGAAAACCTGCCAAAATACAACCGGTCGCCGATTTGCAAAGGACCAAGATCGCGGTAGCCGGCAAATTCCTGGTAGAATCTCGAGCACCTGTAACAGTGGATGCAGCGGTTCATTTCATGCTTTATAAAGGGACCGAGGTACTGGTCTCGGTAGGTCCGTTTGGGGCCGGGAAAACGTCGCAGCGCGTGGCCGCCCGAAACCGTTTCGTCCTGGAGCAGACATTGACCGCCTTCATCGCATACGGGGCAATCGAGGGGATGGTTTTTCATCAGCAGTTCGATTACTCTTTTTCGAAACTCCACGGCTTCTTCATCAGTTGTGGAAACGACCATCCCATCCCGGGCATCGATCATGCAGCTCATCTGCACGCCCTTAAAGGGCCCCTGGATAAACTTGACAGCGCACATGCGGCATGCCCCAACCGAGCCCAGCGCCTCATGGTAGCAAAAGCGCGGTATGACTATGCCAAGCATTTCCGCGGCATCGATTACCTTAGTCCCTTCCGGAACCTCTATTTCGCGTTCGTCAATGATGAGCCTGGGCATGGAAAGGACATCCCTTTTCGCTAATGTGTTGTCGGACTTCGTCTTCAAAAAAATCAAGAAGGCTAATTACAGGCTCGGCCGCGCCCGGGGCAAGCGCGCAATAGGAATTCCAGACCTGCTTGCAAAGCATTCTCAAATTGGGGATGTATTCCTCTTTTCCTTCCCCATATTCGATTCTGCGCAGAAGCTCCCGCATGTAGGGAAGCCCTTCGCGGCACGGCGTACACCAGCCGCACGACTCCCTGGCGAAAAATTCGAGCAGGTTCAGGGTAGCCCCCACAAGGCAGGTGTTCTGATCGAAAACCATTATGGCGGCCGTGCCCAGGCGATTGCCGATTTTTTTTAGATCCTCGAAATCCATGGGTATATCGTAGTGGTCGGCGGTCATGAACCTGGTTGAGGCACCTCCCGGAAGGCATGCTTTAAAGGTAGAACCTTTCGCCATTCCTTCGCAGTGAACATCGATTATTTCGCTTAGCCTCGTTCCAATGGGCAACTCGACGGCCCCCGGGCGGGCGACCCTACCGCTTATGCCGTAAAGTTTAGTGCCGGCGCCCTGACCCGTTGCGCTCAAAGACTTGAACCACTCAGGGCCGTTTCGCAGAATGTGAGGCACATTCGCAAGGGTTTCGACATTATTTACAACCGTCGGTTTTTCCCACAACCCCTTTTCGGTTGGATAGGGCGGCGGCTTTACGGGGTTAGGTCTTTTACCCATTATAGCGTTTAGAAGAGCGGAGGCCTCCCCGCAGATATATCTGCCCCCGCTTCGATGAACAACGATATCGAAGGAAAAATCGGTTCCAAGAATATTTTTACCAAGGAAACCGGCCTGCCTGGCATTTTGGAGCTCGCGCTCGAGTATAACGGCGCCGCTTTCGTAGGAAGGCCGCACAAAGAAGAAGGCCTTGGAAGCCGAAAAAGAATAGGCGGCAAGGGCCATGCCTTCGATTATGCAGTGCGGGTCGGCGTGCATGAGCACGCGGTCCTTGAAAGTACCGGGCTCCATTTCATCGGCGTTTGCGACCAGATAGCGCGGGAAGGCGCCCGAATCGGGCACGGCGGCCCATTTAACTCCCGTTGGAAATCCGGCTCCGCCCCGCCCCAACATCCCCGACTCAGTGACGAGTCTAATAACTTCCCTGGGAGAAACAGCACCTCCTATAAACTTTTGGAGCGCTTCATAACCACCGCTTTCGCGGTACTCTTCCAGGGTCGCCACACGGTCGGGCTTCCTGTTTTTAAACAATACCTGTGGATACTCAGAGGCCATGATTTATTCCGATCCGCCAAAGTCGGCCTTTTCAGCCAGTTGAGCAAGGATCCTGTCAATCTTTTCAGGAGTGAGGTTCCCGTAGACACGCTTGTTTATAACCATTGCCGGAGCACGATCGCAATAGCCGATGCAGCAGACCGGAAGGAGGGTAAAGAGTCCGTCGGAGCTGGTTTCACCCAGGGCAATCCCCAGGCGCGAACTGAGGTAGTCAGTCAGGCGCACCTGGCCTTCGAGCCAGCAGACCGTGCTGTCGCAGACCTTGATTACGAACTTACCCACGGGGCTTCGGTATATGTAGTCATAAAAAGTTGCAAGCTCTTCGAGTTCAAGGGGCGACATAGCGAGCAATTGCGCGGCTTCCCCCATCGCCTCGTCGCTCATCCAGCCCTGGAGTTCCTGGATTTCATACATCACATCGATAGCTTTTTCGCGTGGCGATTCGGCACCGGCGATCATCTCGCGAAGCTTGCATCTTAATTGGTCAGGCAGCATAACGGCTCATTATTTAAGTTTTAAGATTATTTATCGCTTAAAGGTTTTAAGCACTTTTATACCACGTCGAAGCTAAATCAGGGTAGGTAAAAGTCAATACTACAGAGGCCATGCCCGCAGTGCTTTCGGCTACCATGACTTTGGGGCGCTTACGCTTTTCAATCAGATAATAGCTCTACTGATGTGCTGGTTCGGTTGGCTGGTGCCGGTCCTGCCATGGTATCTCATAGGCTGGACCTGGATTTACATTGATTGGCAGATAGACCGGGAATAAAAACTCGACGCCCTGTTCACCGTTTAACCGGTTGATTTGTAAAAAGCGGCTGAAGCATCCTGGTAAGACGTGAAAGTCTACTGGAGAACACGACGGCTGCGACCATGCAAATCACGGCTCCGGCGAGCAGGGTGTAGCGCACGCTTATTTTGCCGGCGATGCTTCCGGCAAGAAGACCTCCAAAAGGCATGACGCCCATTAGCGACATGGCGTAAAGACTCATCACCCGGCCACGTTTATCCTCATCGACCACCGTCTGGATGATGGTGTTGCTCGAAGCGATCTGGATCATCATCGAAAAGCTGGCGAAAAATATAAAAAACACGCAAGTACTAGACGCACGGGAAAGCGAAAAAGCGACCATCGCGGCTCCAAACAACCCCATGGCCGCCGGAATGGCTTTTATAAGTCCCTGAGCATTTTTTCGCGAAGCAAGATAGATGGTGCCCGCAATGGCTCCCAGGCCGGAAGATGACATAAGGAAACCGTAAGTATCGGCGTTGCCGTGCAAAACATTTTTTACGAAAGCCGGCATGAGCACAGTGTAAGGAGAGCCGGCAAGGGCAAAAACCGAGAGCATGACCAAAATAGCGAAAATAGGCTCGAACCTGCGGGCATAAACGGCGGCCTCGCGGAATTCGCCAAACACCCTGCCCTTCCGGCCGTTGGGTTGTCTTTTGGCCACCTTTATAGCCTGAAGGGCGGCCAGTACGGCGATAAAGCTAAAGGCATTTATAAGAAAACAAATTCCTTCCCCGAAGGCTGAGATAAGAATCCCGGCAATCGCCGGGCCAAGCAAACGGGCTCCGTTAAACATTGCGGAACTGAGTGCTATGGCATTTCCAAGATCGTCCCGTTTATCGACCATGGCCAGTACGAAGGACTGCCTTATAGGAATGTCAAAAGCGTAAATGACTCCTATCATACAGCTAAGAGCGACTATCTCCCAAGTCCTGATCACACCGCAGAGCACCAGCCCGGCAAGGACGAAGGCCTGCACCATGGCCAGCGCCTGGGTCCAGAACAGCAATTTCTTGCGGTCGAACCTGTCGGCGCAAACACCTGCGAAGGGCCCAAGAAACAGCATGGGGATCTGGCTGCAAAAAGCGACGGTTCCAAGTAAAACCGTAGAGCCGGTAAGCCTGTAGACCAGCCAGCTAAGGGCAATCTGCTGCGTCCAGGTGCCGATAAGGGATATCCCCTGGCCGAAAAAAAAGAGACGATAATTTCTGTGCCGAAGGGCTCGAAAGGTATTTTTAAAGCGGCCCGCATCGGCCGAATCTTTGATGGAAGAACTCAACTGCAAATTCCTGTAATGAAGAAAGAAAAGGGCATAGTCCAAACGGGGCTCATTAAAAGCAGCAGGCGCAATCCGCGCAATAAGGGCTCTAGGGATGTTTTGCGCCTGAAAACATAAGCTCTACCCTTTCCAGATCTTCTTGCGTGTCAACTCCCACGGTGTCATAGGGGGTTTCGACAACATAAATTTCTACTCCATTTTGCAGAAATCGGAGCTGTTCGAGCTTTTCAGCCAGCTCCAGGGAAGACTCCGGAAGGGAGTGAAAAAGGGTAAGGGCAGCTTTCGTATAGGCGTAGATGCCTAAGTGCTTGTAGCGTTTTACTCCGGCACTCTCTCTATCGAAGGGAATCGGATACCTGGAAAAATAGAGGGCCCGGCCCGAATCGTCAGTTACCACCTTCACTTTGTTGGGGTCCTGAGCCTGGCTCTCCTCTATTGCGACTTTCAGGGTGGACACCTGGACGCGCACATCTTCTCTTAGAAACGGAGCTACGACGGCGTCGAGGTGTTCGGGGCGCAGGGTTGGCTCATCTCCCTGGATATTTATATAAACGTCGGCTTCAACCCGATCCATTACTTCCCGCAGCCGGTCCGTTCCCGAAGGATGGCGGCCGGTAAGAATGACCGGGATTTTTTCCCCCTCGCAGTAGCGCAGGACCTTTTCGCTGTCCGTAGCAACCAGCAAATCGGACAACACAGCCGCTTTGCGGGCATTTTTAAACACCCAGTAGATCATAGGCTTTCCGGCTATGTTTTTTAACACCTTGCCCGGAAGGCGCGTAGAATCGTAGCGCGCCGGTATTACTCCCAATATCCTCAATTTCTTGCCCATGCCGTCTCGATGCGTGATCTCCAAAAAGGAAAAACCGGCGCTCGGGGAAATACCCGAGGCCTCAATACGATTCAGCTTATCAGAAGGCTTTAAAAAACTCAAAAACTTCCTCTCCGGTAAGACTCAAGGTGGATTTTCAAAACAGGGTTTGTTATGAGAAGCTCTTAGTATCGAAGCTGGAATTATTTTGTGCGCCCGGCAATGTCCAAACAGGAGGAAACAAATGATATTTAACACCGCACCCCGGGAAGGCACTCAGATCATGCTGCTTGCATGCTCCGGAGGGTCCAATGTGGGCCAGTTATCAAACCAGGCCGCCGTAGAACTGACCAGGGAAGGCTTTGGAAAAATGTCTTGCCTGGCTGGAATCGGGGGAGAACTCATGGGATTTATCCACTCGGCAATCACCACGCCGGTCGTCGTGGTAATCGACGGATGCCCGATCGGGTGCGCCAAGAGCTGTTTTGAGAAAGCCGACGTGCCGATAAAGGCCTATATTGTCCTTACAGACCTCGGGATCGAAAAAAACGGCGACATGGAGCTTAAAGCCGAAGACATCGCGAAGGTTAAGGAAGCCGTCAGGCAAAAGGCCGCGGAGTACGAGCAGAAACATTGCCCAGCAATTAATCCAGCCCCAGCGTCCCTCCCGGGTTCATAATGTTTTGGGGGTCGAAGTGAGCTTTGAGAACCCTTAGAACGTCCATCTGCTCTTTGCCGAGATGTTTTTCCATGAGCGGAGCCAGCATTTTACCCACTCCATGGTGATGGCTTAAAGACCCGCCGCTGCTTACGATCCGCTCGACTATGCCCATTTGAAAAGCCTTGTACTCCTCGAGCGTGGCAAATCTTGTGATGAAAATGAAATAGAGGTTTGCGCCCTGCGGATAAAAGTGGGAGCAATGGGTCATGCACAGAGTTTCCGGCCTGGCTTTGATGTAGGCCCGCACCTGCTCGTGCACCTCAAGGAGTTTTGCCCAGGTGAGTCCGGTTTCAAGGGTATCGATCCAGATCCCGAAATCGTTTAGGTCTTCGCGAAGATAGGGGTCGGCGAATTTGCTTTTTTCCCATTTTGTTACCGGATATCCTGTCAAAGACATACCACCGTAGCGTTTGCAGATTTTGCCTATCATTTTGCGAACGTTTTTTGAAAACCCTCTTTCTCCTTCCGTATGGCCGATCATAAGACAACGTTTACCGGGCAGATATCCCCTTCGAGCTAGAAACCGCTCCAAAACCCTTGATTCTATGCCGTGCTGTTTTAGTCCCACCCACGTTTCTTCGGCATCGGAGATTCTAAGAACCGAGGGCATTCCGAATTCGGACTGCGAGATTTCACGGCATGCGGAGATCCCATCGGGAAAGGAGGGGAACAGATAACTGAAGCGACGCCTGTTTTCGGGCTGGTAGCGAAAGATTTTCAATGTCACGCTGACAAGAACTCCAAAGGCGCCCTCACTGCCTTTGAGCATGTCGTTTACCATGGGGCCGGTAGCCGTTGACGGATAGTCAAGGGTTTTGAGGCAACCGGCAGGCGTGACATACTCCTGGCTTATGACCATGTCGCACGCATCGCCGAAGTAGCTCGACATCTGCCCCGAACCCTTAGTGACAATCCAGCCGCCAACGGTTGAAAATTCAAAGGATTGAGGGAAATGACCGCAGGTGTAGGCATGCCGGGCGTTGTACAAGATTGGTGCGTGGTTTAGAAAATCTTCCAGCACGGGGCCCATGATGCCGCTTTCGACGGTGATGGTCTGGTTGGTTTCGTTAAACTCTACCACCCGGTTCATATGGGTGGCCATAACAAGGGTGAGGCCTCCTTTTACGGGCCTTGGAGCGAGCGTAACAGAGGTACCGCCTCCATAGACATAGACGGGGATTCGCTGCTGGTTGGCGCAGGCAACGATTTGGCAAATGTCGGCCTTGTTTCGCGGATGCACAACGAGGTCACAAATCGGGCCCACCGCGTTGGAGCGCAGCTGCTGGATTTCCTCCATGGTTTTTCCGCTCGAAAATTTCACTCTCGAATAATCGTCCGAGGCCACGTTGTTTGCACCGACGATGTTTTCAAAAAGGCGCGCCTGCTCCACCGAAAGCCGCACCGGGACGGCCGGGCCCACAACAACGGGCTCGTCCCCCTGGTTTTGCCTTCCTTGAAAATCCTGGTCGCTTAGCGAAAAGGTTTCCTTTAGCAAGGCGTAGAGACGCTCGTTTGGGTGTTTGAAAGCCGCAGGCGCTCCCCATTTAAAAATCGATCTAAAAGAAGAGGCTTCCGGAGGCGTATTTCTCCAGTCGGGCTGAAATCCTTGCTTTTTCATCTGTTTTAGTTCCCTTTTTCAGTAATGGCTTCTATTTCCTTATAAAGGGGCCTAAGAGACGGATAGATCTTTAGATACACCCGATTGAAAAGTTCGCGGTAGATCGATGCGTTGGTCTGGTCGGGTTCAAAAGTCGCCTCATAGGCCACCATGTTATTCATCGCAACGGAAATGGAGGGGTAAATGCCAACGCCGCAGGCTGTTATGATGGCCGCCCCCAGACCGGAGGTTTCGGTTGTTTTTCCGCGAACGAGTGGAAGGTTGAAGATGTCGGCCGATATCTGGCAGATCTGATTGCTCTGCGATGCGCCCCCTGATACGGCAAGTTTTCTGATACGGGTTTTCCCGCGCTTTTCGAGAATCTGGACGCCCTCCAGAAGAGCGTAAGCAAGCCCTTCGACTACGGCCCTGTAAACATGGGCCCTGGTGTGGATGTCGCTAAAGCCCATAATCACGCCCTTGGCATCCGGATGGTTCAACCCCGGCCCCCAGTAGGGCTGGACGACCAGGCCTCCAGCCCCCGGCGGCGACTGCTCAAGAAGCGCATCGAGCTCCCTTTCCGGCACAGTTCCTTTTTTTGCCGCAAGTTCAACTTCCTTATGGGCAAATTGGTTTTTAAACCAGGTAATCATCCAGTATCCGCGAAAAATTTCGATTTCAGGATTATAGTGATTTGGAATTGGCGCGGGATAAGGCGGCATCATGGATAGGGGCTCAAAATAGGAACTGCTCGTAATCTGCACGGTAGCCGTAGTGCCGAAACTGAGACTGGCAGTTTTGTTATCGACAACGCCCATACCCAGCGTTTCGCAACCCTTGTCCGAACCGCAGGCTATTACCGGGAGGCCAAGCTTCAAACCGGTTTGGGCCGCGGCTTGGCGGCAAATTTGGCCTATCGGATCCGCCGGCCGAACCAGTTCCGGAAGTTTTTCCCTCTCTACGGGAAAGAGCAGGGATAAAAGATGGAAGCGGCCGCTCCAGCACATTTTCCTGTAATTAAAGGGAAGGTGTCCGATCTGTGAGGCGACGGAATCTCTAAATTCACCGGTCAACCGGTAGTTGAGAAAGCCTGAGACCTGCACGTATTTATGCGTGTTTTTCCACAATTGAGGCTGATTTTGCCGGATCCAGTTGCATTTGCCGTCTTTGTAAACACGCGAGATCGCCTTTTGGAGCCCCGCAACTTTCAAAAAGGGATAAATTAGGCTTTTAAACGGAATCCTATCCTCGGCTTTGCGGCGGTCGAGCCAGATGAGAGCGGGCCGCAGGGGATTACCGTGAATGTCTAGATTGATCATCGTCGCCCGCTGGGTAGTAACTCCAACCCCCCGTATGGCCTCAAAGCCCGCGGGATTTTTTGTCTTAAGGCCCCTGCAGGCATCTACCAGAGCGTTCCAAAAAATTTCCGGGTCCTGTTCGGCCCACCCCGGACTCGCGCTAAAATAGGGTTCATACTCGATTTTCACCGAATCCAAAAGCACTCCGGACTCGGAAAAAAGAAGAGCCCTGAGGCTTTGGGTGCCGCAGTCAATAGCAAGAACAGCAGATTCCAAGCTCTTTTCTCCTGTAGCTTGACAAGGATGGTGATCACGTGGTAAGACCTCTTACCAGAAAAGCCATCAGATTGAAAGTATTTTTGAGGGTTTGTTTGGAGAAAAAACGATGATTTCACAAAAACCGATAAAGCCGGCCCAGCATGCGGAAAGCTGTCTATTTAGCGCGATACTGGCAGGAGAATATCCTCCGGGAAGCCCGATTCCCCCCGAGCGCGAGTTGGCCGAAAAGATCGGAGTAACGCGCCCGACACTGCGGGAAGCGCTCCAGCGGATGGCACGCGACGGGTGGTTGGATATTCAGCACGGAAAACCGACGATGGTAAGAGATTACATGAGGCAAGGCGGCATGGGGGTGATTGCAACCATGACGCGCCTTGCCGACCGGGTTCCGACCGGTTTTATCGGCTATTTTCTCGATTTCCGTTCAGTGATACTGCCGCCGGTAGCAAAGAAGGCGGTAGAAAACCGGCCGGCCGATCTGGAAGGTTTTCTTATTTTATCGAAAAACCTTCCAGACACCGCGCAAGCTTACGTCGATTACGACTGGGAACTGCAGCTGGAGATGGCGACCAATTCGGGAAATCCGTTTTTTCGTGTCATCTTTAACGATTTTGCCTTGATGTACAGGCAATGGGGAGTGCGCTATTTCCTCGCTCGGAAGGCCCGAAAGCTTTCTGCGCGCTATTACGCCGAACTTTTGGACCTGGTTGTGAAACGAGATGGGATCGGTGTCGAAGACCGGGTACGCCTTGTAGTCTCGGAAGTGACGGCATTGTGGAAATCTCAAATGGGAGCTATGGGAAATGAGCCTTAAATCCATCGAAGGCGATTGGGATATTGTCGTTGTGGGCGGTGGCGTCACGGGCGCGGGCGTTTTCAGGGAATCCACAGGGCGCGGATTAAAAGCACTTCTGGTCGAACAGAAGGATTTCGCCTGGGGGACCTCCAGCCGGTCGTCCAAACTTGTGCATGGGGGGTTGAGGTACCTCAAAGAGGGAAAATTCGCGCTTACCCGCGAATCGGTACGGGAGCGGGAACGGCTTATCCGGGAAGCTCCAGGGCTGGTAAAGCGGCTCGAATTTCGTCTTCCCATTTACAGGGGCCTAAAGCCAGGGGCGTTGACGATGGGAGTCGGGCTGACCCTTTACGACCTGATTTCGGGGAAGCGGTCTTATCGGTATTACGGAAGGAGTGCTTACAGGCAGATCGAGCCTCTGGTTTCAACGCAAGACCTTCAAGGCGGATTTAGCTTTACAGACGCACAGGTAGACGATGCCCGTCTGGTACTGTGTCTTATCGCTACGGCGGAGCGCGCGGGAGGATTGGCTCTTAACTACACCCGGGTGACGGGCCTTGAGCGGGACAATAGTGGAAACGTCCGTGGTGTTTTCCTCGAAGATACCGAAAGCAAGGAACAGGTTTTTGTCCAAACGCGGCTGGTAATCAACGCAACGGGCGTGTGGGCGGAAGGTTTGCACCCTTCGCCCGAGAAGAACAAGCATTTGCGGCCTCTAAGAGGAAGCCATCTCATTTTTCCCAAAGAGTTAATTCCCATTGAAACGGCTGTGAGCTTTTTTAGCCCCCACGACGGCAGGCAACAGTTTGCCTTTCCATGGGAGGGGGCCGTACTGGTTGGGACAACGGATATCGATCACAAAAGGGCTCTTAGCGAGGAACCGGCTGCCGCAGAAGACGAGGTAGCCTATCTTCTGGAAGGGATAAACACCATTTTCCCTTCGCTAAAACTCACAAGCGCGGATGCCGTATCCAGTTTTGCCGGAGTGCGGCCCGTTGTGAGCGAAGGCAAGGTTAGCGCGGACAAGGAATCCAGGGAGCATGTGATATGGAAAGACAGGGGGCTTGTAACCGTTACCGGCGGGAAACTCACTACTTTCAGAGTTCTCGCCCGGGATGCGCTTTTTGCCGCCAGGGACTATCTGCCCTCAAAGGGCTTAAGAGAGCCCTCCGCACCGATTTTTGAGCCGTGGACGGGGCAGGCTACTCCGGCCGGCCTGTCTTTTGAAGCTCACCAAAGGCTATGGGGACGCTACGGCAGTCAAGCATCCGTTATGCTGGCAAATGCGCGGGCTAAACATCTGCGGGTCATTGCCGGAACGCAAACTCTCCTCGCGGAACTGCCCCATGCGGCGGCCCGCGAAAAAATCCGCCACCTCGATGATTTATTGCTTCGACGGGTCAGGATCGGCCTTTTGCTGCCCGAAGGAGGAAAGGCTCATCTTGATGAGATTCGGGCTTTGTGCCGGCCGGTTATGTCGTGGAGCGATGCGCGGTGGGACAGCGAGATCGAGAACTATTTGCGGATGTGGCGCACCCACTATCGCCCGTGCCGAGGGCAGGATTGACAGGAAAGAAAAGACAAAAACTTTGACAGGATTACAGGATTTAATAAACAGGATTAAAGCAGAAAAAATGTCTCGGTTCTTAATCCTGTAATCC
>JBMFHI010000105.1:0-12351 GCA_049976905.1 Syntrophobacteraceae bacterium
GTGCGGGCAAGCCTCGATCGCTACATGGTCGAGAATGCCTTTCGCCAGTCAAAGGACGACGACCTGGTCAGCGTATTTCCCGTCAGGCACTGGACGGACAGCAAAATACGCTGTCACATTCTGACTTGCATCGTTGCCCTCACTTACCTGCGCCTCATCGAGATCGAGCTTCAACGCCATGATCTTTCGACCACGGCCGCAACGGTCATGGAGCACATGAGGCGGCTGCATTCCTGCCTGTGCTGGACGGAGAACGACATAGCGCCACACCGGCTCATTGAAGACCCCACCAAGATCCAGGCCCAAATCCTTGAGGCATTTGGCCACAGGGTGGTCAATGGGGTCTTACAACCCGTCTAGCCATAACCCATTGACTAGACTACACTTAATCCCTTTTTTGCCGCTGAGCGGCTAAACTCCTGTTAAAGGCATGATGATCGTACAGACTTTCCGATTGCACCTGCTCAAGAGCGAGTTGGAAGGATTTTTTTCGACGACTATCCTCATGAAGCACACAAACTACCAAATTATTTCCCGGCTTGAAGACGGAACTGCTTTCGACGTGGATGTTGTCGATTACCATTGGAGAAGGTAAAGCCATAGTGATGAAGAATCCCGCACACCCTGGCAAACTGCTCAAGGCCTGTCTAGACGACCTCGGTTTAAACCTAGCGCAAGCCGCCAGGGGGCTGGCGTCACCCGCCGGCAGCTTCACAACGTCATTGCCGCGCAAAGCAGCATCACGCCGGAAATGGCGATCCGCTTTGAAAAGGCGCTTTGCAGCACGGCGGATACCTGACTCAAAATGCGGATGCATGACGATCTTGCCTGGATACGCAACCGGGCCTCCTCCATTGTTTTTGATCGTTTGACGCCAAAGCTTGCCTAAACCCATCTATGCCGCAAGATTTGTCAGCGGACGCAACTGCGGTGAACGTACTCACTTGGCACTTCCGTAAACGAGAAGCAAAAGAGGATCTCCTTTTTCCAGATGTCCTGGGCAAAGCCTCAAGACCCTATCCGTAGGCAACCGGCCTTATCGCTTACTGATTTTATTGCAAGGAGCATTATGAACCCTGAAACTGCCATAAAAAAAGGACTGGCCGGGCAAAAGAGATCAAGCTCAGCCACGGATTTAAGGCGGGAGCTGCTTTAGCATTGAGAGCTATGACTAATCAATGGGTTGCTGATCAGGTTGCATATCTTTGGAGAAGCCTGTTGCATACCGTTAGAAAAAACACGCCCCCCCTCGCCTTTCCCGGGACGCGCTATGCGCCCCGGAAATGGCGGAGTCGGGTTCTCTAACCCTGTGTCAACGAGCGTTTTTCCTGGCGAAGGCCTCGGCGGTGATCTCCCTTGCGATGATCATTCTTCGAATTTCGCTGGTTCCCGCGCCGATTTCGTAGAGCTTAGCGTCGCGCCAGAGCTTCTGGACGGGAAATTCGAGGCAGTATCCATACCCGCCGTGGATCTGGATGGCCTGATCGCAAACCCAGGTAGCGCTTTCAGCCGCAAAAAGGATCGCGGCGGCGGCCAGCCGCGTAAGCTCGGTTCCCTTGCCGCCCCTGCTCGCTTTCTGGGCCGCGTCGGCGGCCCGATAGACCAGGAGCCGGGCAGCTTCGGTACGCGCGTACATATCGGCCAGTTTCTGCTGGATCATTTCGTACTTTGCGATCGGCCGGCCGAACTGTTCCCGATCGACCGAATAGCGAATGGAGTAGTCAAGAGCCTGCTGGGCCATGCCGACCGAACCGCCCGCAAGAACTATGCGTTCAATGTCCAGGCCGCTTGTCATGACGTTTACGCCGTTATTTTCCTGACCGACGAGGTTTTCAGCAGGCACCTCGCATTCTTCGAAGATCAGTTCGCCGGTTGGCGAGCCGCGCATACCGCACTTATTGAGCTTTCTGGCAACCGAATAGCCCGGAAAGTCCTTTTCCACGATAAAAGCGCTTATCCCCTTAGCCCCTTTTTCGGGCGCGGTCTTGGCGTAGACCAGGATGGTATCGGCCATGGGGCCGTTTGTAATAAACATCTTGGTGCCGGTAAGGATATACTTATCCTTTCGCTTCACGGCGCGGGTGCGAAGGCTCATGGCGTCAGAGCCCGCATTGGGCTCGGTAAGCCCCAGGGCGCCGATCTTTTCCCCGGCAATGAGGGGAGGCAGATATTTTTTCTTAAGCGCCTCATTTGCGTTCTTGTAGATATTATTGGCGCACAGGTTGGAGTGGGCCCCGTAGGTCATGGCAAGAGCCGGGCAAATCCGGCTCATTTCCTCTATGGCCAGAGTCTGCATGAGCACATCGCCGTCAAGGCCGCCGTACTCTTCGGACATGGTTATGCCGAGGATGCCGATTTCGGCGCACTTTCGGAAAAAATCCGGGGGAAACCAGTCCTCGGCGTCGATTTTTTCCTGGATCGGCCCGAGTTCATTTACCGACCACTTATAGACGGTTTCCTTAATCATGCGTTGTTCGTCGGAAAGTTGAAAATCCATGCGTTGCCTCCGAATGCGTAAAACCTGGCTTACTCTTTAAGTTCGCCGGCAAGTTTAACGTAGAAATCAAGTGATTCAGGGTTGCTGAGGGCGTCCCTGTTGGTTACGGGCCTGCCGTTGAAAATATTTGCCACGGCGCTTTCAACCTTTTTCATGCTGAAAGTGTAGGGAATCTCGGGCACCTCGATGATCAGACTGGGAACGTGGCGCGGAGAGGCAAGCTTGCGAAGAGATTTCTTCATCTTGTCCTTTAGCTCGTCGCTAAGCGTACACCCCTGGGCAAGGCGGACAAAAAGTATGATCCTCTGCTCGCCTTTCCACTCCTGGCCAATGGCCATGGCGTCGATTATGCCATCTATATTTTCAACGACGTTGTAGATTTCAGCGGGACCGATGCGCACCCCGGACGGTTTTAGCGTAAAATCGGAGCGGCCCAGAAACGTAATGCCCCCCGAATCGCCGTGGATGACTATCCAGTCGCCGTGGCGCCACACACCGGGATATAAATCGAAATAGGTGGCCCTGTACTTTTGAAGGTCGGGATCGTTCCAAAAATAGAGAGGCATGGAGGGAGACGGAGCCTCGCAGACAAGCTCGCCTTCCTTATCGACAACGCCCGCACCCGTTTCATCGTAGGCCTTGACCTTCATGCCCAGGCCGGCCCCCTGCAATTCGCCGGCATAAACGGGCTGGATGGGCGAGCCGATGCCAAAGCATCCGTTAATATCCGTTCCGCCCGAGATCGAATTAAAGTGCATGTCTTTTTTTATTTCCGAGTAGACATATTCGAACCCTTCGACCGAAAGCGGCGAGCCGGTTTGCGACATGGCGCGAAGAGCCGACAGATCGAAGGTTTTTCCCGGTTTTGTCCCCGAAGTTTTCAAATAGTTCAAGTAGCTTGCCGAACAGCCAAAAATAGTGATCTTTTCCTGCTCGGCCAGCCGCCACATCGCCCCGGGGTCCGGATGGTTGGGGTTTCCCTCGTAGAGCACAATGGTTGCGCCCGCGCCAAGAGAGCCCATGAGCCAGTTCCACATCATCCAGCTTGGCGAGGTGATGTAGAAAATCTTGTCCTCGCGCTTGAGATCCGTATGGATTATCAGTTCCTTCAGTTGATTTAGAAGGACTCCGGGCCCCTGGACCATACACTTGGGCTTTCCGGTCGTACCGGAGGAAAACATGATGTAAACCGGGTGGTTAAAGGAAACCTGCTCGAATTCGATTTCGGAGGGCTTATCGGCCAGAAAGTCCGAAAAGAGCACGCTCTTGGGTATAGTGGCGATATCCGGGTTTTGACGCACGTAGGGGACAACGACGATTTTTTCAAGCGAGGGGACCTCCCGGGAGATCCTTTCAACGTTTGCAAGCAGGTCTATTTCCTTGTCCTTATAAAGCTGGCCGTCGACGGTAAAAAGAACCCTTGGCCCAATCTGGCCAAGGCGGTCAATCACGGCTCCAGCGCCAAGTTCCGCGCCGCAAGAAGACCATACGGCCCCGATGCTGGTTGTGGCAAGCATTGCGATACAGGTTTCCATAAGATTGGGCATGTAGGCCCCAACCCGGTCGCCCGGTCCCACCCCCATGGCCCGAAGCGATTTTGCAATACGCGAGACCACCTCATAGAGTTCGCGGTAAGTCATGGAAGCGGACTTATTTCTTTCACCCCTGAAAATAAAAGCCGCTTGATTGTCTCTAAATCGTAAAAGATTTTCGGCAAAGTTAAGTTTTGCCCCCGGAAACCATTGGGTTCCGGGAAAGTGCGAAAGATCGTCAACGACCTTATCGTATTTTCGCGA
Source organism: Syntrophobacteraceae bacterium (assembly GCA_049976905.1). Lineage (GTDB taxonomy): Bacteria > Desulfobacterota > Syntrophobacteria > Syntrophobacterales > Syntrophobacteraceae > SbD1. The sequence goes on from JBMFHI010000105.1 coordinate 4,294, forward strand.
CGCCCGGATTTGGACAAAATCCCACACCGCGGCCCAAAAATCCTCGATTTTATCGACAGACCATTTATAGAGGTCGCCGTAGCCCTCAATGCTCAGGCCATAGGTCCCGTTTACATATTCAATAAAGCGGCTGACGTTGGCTTTGCTTTTACACTCCGCCGACGGAACCCAGAGCGGCTTTCTTTGTTCTTTCATAAAAGCTCCTCCGCTAATGCGAGCTAGGATTAGTAACTGATATCGGCTGTTGGCGATCCGTTCGACCTTAGGCCTTTTTCCAGGAGGCCGGTCCCCATTTTTCAGGCAGAACGGCCGCCTGGCTCCATTCGGTCGGAACAAGACATCCTGGTTTTTCGCCAAGTTTTGCTATCAGTTTCGATAGACCCGGCCGGGCGAATTCCCGGTGGCCCTCCTTGAGGGTGCGCCCGTTATAGACGGCTTCCGAGCGCAGCCTTCGTCCGGCGGTCTTTTCCATCTTAGAGCCCAGCCATAGCACACGGTCGACATCGTAGCCGTGCTCGATGCCCAGCTCATCGATCATGACGACCAGGTCTTCAAGCGTTATAAGCCCCACATAGCGATGGTCCTTATAGTAATATTCCCCTGTTCCCCGGACGGGGCAGTCGTCTAGGAAATTGGCGGGCTGGCCTCCCAGGCCCCCAAGGGTGCCTTCAAAACGGCGTATGCCGGCCTGGAGGGCGGCCAGCACCGAAGCCGAGGCAACGCGCTTGGTCTCATGGAGATGGCACAGATGGGCCTCGGGATCGGGCATGGCGTCAAGGATCATGGAAAAATAGCGGTAGACCTGGTCTGCGGAGGCCGAGCCGTCGTGATCGGCATGTTCTATGTCGTGGGCGCCTATGGACAGAAAACGCTTGGTAAACTCGACGGCGTCTTCAAGCCTTGTTGCGCCGGTAATGGGGCTGCCCCAGATGGTGCTGACGGTGCCGCACATCTTTATGCCCGCATCGGCTGCCTTTTTGATGCACCGTTCGGCTTCCCTCCAATACTGAGACAGGGTGGTGCCCGAATTTGCGAAATGATGCTCGGGGTCGGTGGAAACCATCATGAGGATGCGGTCGGGACCTATTCCTTTTTTCTGAAACTCGATGGCCCTGTCGACAGCCGACTCACGGATGGTAACCGCGGTCATTACGACCTGGCTTAAATCGACGCCCTTTCTTTCACAGCGCTTCTTGAAGACATCGCCTCTAAGGGCCGCCATTACCTGCTCTGCGTCTTTAAATTGCGGAATGCCCTCGGGGTTTCCAAGGTTTGTCACCTCGATTTCCTTTGCGCCCGCAAGAATCATCTCCTGAGCGTAAAAAATCTTGGCGTTTGTGGAGATAAACCGCTCCTCGTGCTGAAAACCGTCTCGCACGGTTATATCTCCAATTGTCACCTTACGAGGCATACGCGGAAAGATCTTCCAGTAATCGTATTCGGTCATGTCTTATGGCTCCTTTTTCGGTAATGTTTTAAACCTTCAGATCTCCCCAGTCCGATTTATCGATGGGGACGCGGTAGCAAAGCTCCAGGGCCCTGGCCAGCTTGTCGCGCGTCTCGCTGAAAGTGATTATTCCGTCATGAAACAACAAAGAACCTGTGAGGAAAGGATGGCCTTCAGCATCGTAGCGATCCATCATCATTTGGCGAAAGTCAGCCATTTCCTGCTCATCGACCTTTTCACCCTTATCGACTATGTTTTTCCTGCGGATCGTCTCCATGACAAATCCGGCCGTCTTACCCGACATAACGGTCGTGCGACCCCGCATGTTGGTGAAGGTAAAAACGGGCTTAAAGGCCCTTCCGCACATCCCGTAGTTTGCCGCGCCGTGGTCGGGTCCGATGACGAGCTGAATTTTAGGCACATTCAAAGCGCTGCAGGCGCGCACCATATCGGCTCCGTATTTACCGATCCCGCCCCATTCTTCCTGTTTTCCCACCATGTAGCCCGGAGAGCCCTGCAGGAATATGACAGGCAGCCTCGAATTGCCGCAACGAATCATCCATTCGGCGGCCTTTTGAGCCGCTTCGGTATAGATGATGCCGCTGCCGTTTGAGGCCACGACCCCAACGGGCAAGCCTTTAAGCCACATCTTACCCGTGATTATGGACTGTCCCCTTGCAAGGCCGTAGAGAGGCTTGTATTCATGGAAATAGGAGTCGTCGGCGATACACTTGATCGTGTCTTTTATGGGAATGGCGCTGTAGGTGTTTATGGGGGTCGAACGCATCATTTCCCGGTAGTCAAAGCGCGGCTCCCGCGAGCTTCTGCGCTCGCAGTAGAGTTTCTGCGAGGGTTCGAACTCCATGATGTCTCGCAGTTTCATGATCGCTTCCTGCTGGGACCTCACGAAATGGTCGCATCCGCCGGAGTGCTGCGTATGGACATAGGCTCCGCCAAGGTCATCGGCGCTTACGGTTTCCCCGATGGCCGATTTTACCATGGGAGGTCCGGCCAGAAAGGCGTAGGAGAGCTTTTCGATCATGATCGATTCGGTTGCAAGATGGACTATATAGGCCCCGCCCGCGGTGTTTCCCCCCGTCGAGAGGGTGTATTGCTTGATGCCCTTTGCCGACATGCGGCACATGTTGTAGAACATCGTGCCGAAGTGGCCGTCATCGGCAAAACAGCCCAGCTGCAAGGGCAGGTTCACCCCGCCCGAATCTGCTATGTAGATGCAGGGCAGTCCAAGACGCTCGGCTATGGCCTGGGCCCTCATGTGTTTTTTAAGGGTAATGGGGAAATAGGTCCCGGCCGCGTAGCGGCTTTCATTGGCAAAGATCATGCAATCTTTTCGATGAACCACCCCTATGCCCGTCACCACGCCTCCGCCCGGAATATGGCCGCGCTTTTCCGAAAGGTAGACGTCTCCGCCGTAGAGCTTCACGTCTCCTATGTTGTAGCCCGCCTCCACCCCCAGTTCGAAAAACTCCGTGCCCGGGTCTATCAACATCCGGATAAGATCGCGCATCGGTTTTTTGCCCTGTTTGGCAAGCCGGGCTATCTGCTTTTCGCCGCCTATGTCGTAGGCTTCCTTGCGCCGCTCCAAAACGATGGCGTCCTGCTCTTCCCAGTGCTTAAGACGCTCCGTACGTTCCACATCTTCCATAATGGCCTCCACAATCTCTTTTATTGCCTGTGTCGTTTACAATTATTTTTTCCGCCCGCCTCTTTTAGGCCGTAACCCTTCCAACTGATCCGCAAAGGCAGCTTTTCGCTCGCTTTAGCGTATGGGCCCCAAGACCGCTCAAACGCACCCGGCTGTGCAGCCCCACCCCCAGAAGCTCTTCGAGAAAACGACCACACTCAAGCAGCCGGTCCATGTCTATTCCGGTAGGCACGCCCATCTCCTCGAACGCATAGACAATGTCCTCGGTGGCAAGGGGGTAGGGATCGACCTTACCAAGAGAATCCTGATCTATGACGGTTCTAAAATAGCCGTGCACGCCGGCGCCTCCCAGGCAGGATTTAAAAACGCGCACCCCCGACTCGTAAGCGGCAAAAACGTTTGCCAGCCCCATGCCTCTGTTGTCATAGAAGTGAACCCCAAGCCTTGAAGCATCGACCTGCGCCATGCAAACCCTAAGATGCTCGCGCACAGTGACCGGATTGGCCATGGCAAGCTCATCGTTCAAGCACACCTGAGAGCATCCCAGCTGAACCAGCTTGGCCACCATGGCCGAGAGGTTTTCATAGTGGCCGGAGTCTTCCCCGGGGTAGCCAAAAGCCGCGCCGATGTAAGCGCTTACCTTCACCGCGCTTGCCCCGGCAATCTCACAAATCGTGCTGATCCGCTTGAGCGTTTCGGCAATAGAGCGGTTGAGCGTCGGATAGCACAACTGGTCGTTAAGAAATACCCACACGACCAGCTCATCGCTTTTGCACGCAATAGCGCTTCGGCAACCGGTTTCGTTTGGAACCAGCACCTGCCTTACCCTGGCCCGGCCGCCCGGTTGGTCGCCCGGACCGATTCCGGAAAGCACCTCCACGGCGTCTTTCATCTGTGGCGCCATCCTGGGATGGACAAAAGAGGCCACCTCGATTTTACGGAAACCGCAGTCGTAGAGCTTGCCCACAAGGGCAATCTTTCGTGCTGCCGCAATATAGTCGGGGTGATACTGCAACCCCTCTCGAGGCCCGATTTCTATCAGTTCCACTTGGTTTCTCATTTCCAAAGACACTTTCGGCTCCTGGCCGGCACCTAAAACCCCGTTTGCATCGAATCGGGAAAATCCCCTCTCGCCACGCAAAACTACACCATCAGGCAAACAAAGCGGCTGAGCGCTTTTTTCAATACGCACTGTGTATTGGCAAAAAACATTCCAGGCGGAACAAAAAACGTAAGGGCAACACCTCGGAGGGCTTGACCACACCAGGGGTAAAACCTGGCTGGTTTGGCCACCCCTGAGGTTTAGAGATACCCGTGGGCGGTTCTAAAAATTTATCGTCTAGGTCGAACTAAGCAAAAGCAGGGGCAAAGAGCAAGGCAGCTTGGAGGGCATTAGGGATCAAACTATGTATACTTTTAGTGACAAGAGAAAAAGCTGTTACCTTTTTTAAACAGAGGGTTTTGCGCAAAAGGGCGGGCTCAGGGGATGGAGTGTTTTTTGAGCTTCAAATAGAAGGCGCGCCGACTAAGACCCAGAGCCTCCATGGCCCTTGTTCTGGTGGGGTATCTTTTAAGGATCGCCTCGATGAGATCTTTTTCGAAGGCGTCCATGACATCTCTATAGACAAAGTCACGGCGCGAGTTTTGCGCGGCATCGGCGGCAAGGGGAATTCGCCGGTCCAGTTCGGCTCTTCCATCGGAGACCAGGAGGTAGTGGGGCAGATCGCAGGGCTCGATGCTCTCGGAATCGGTCATATTAAGGGCATAACTTACCACGCTTCGAAGCTCCCGGGCGTTTCCCGGCCAGGGGTGGGCAAAGAAGATATCCATGGTTTGGCGGCTAAATTTAGCCTCCCTTTTGTAGTGTTCGCAGAGCAGGCGCAGAAAATGTTGCGCGAGCAACTCTATATCGGCTCCCCTCTCCCTTAGGGGCGGCACATGGATCGTCATGGTATTTAGCCGGTAGTAGAGGTCTTCTCTAAATTTTCCCTCGATCATCATTCTGGAAAGATCGCGATTGGTAGCGCTTAAAATTCGTGTATCAACTGGTATACATTTTTGATCGCCCACCCGTCTAAACTCGCCTTCTTCGAGGACCCTTAGGATTTTGGCCTGGGTGTTTAGCTCGAAATCGGCCACCTCATCGAAAAAGAGAGTCCCCTTGTCCGCCATATCGAAGAGGCCTTTTTTGCCCTCTTTTCGCCCGCCGGTAAAGCTTCCCGAGGCGTAGCCGAAGAGTTCGGATTCGATGAGGGTGCCGGGGATGGCCGCGCAGTTGATGCTTACAAACTCGTGGACGCAGCGGTTGCTCGACTCGTGGATGGCGCGCACGAGCAACTCCTTTCCCACGCCGCTTTCCCCGGTTACAAGGACGGAGAAGTCGGCGCGGCTGGCCTTGTAGGCCATGTAGAGGGCGGCCTTAAAGGGGCTGCTGGTTCCAACGAGTTTATTAAAGGGCGCCGGAAGATCGGCGCCCCTGGCTATTCCGGCGTCGAGGTAGGACTCGACGAAGCGCTGCCTTGCCTGAGAATCGCCCTCGCAAGGCTCACGGTGTACCAGGTTCATGATCGTTACGGCGCAGGAAAACTCCTCTGCGGCAGGCAGCAGGAGCACCGAGCAAATCACGGCCCTTTTGAGCGAGTCGATGTATTTTCTAACGTTTACGACCTCGGTGCGATTGGCCATGGCCCGCAGGGTAAGAGAATCGGCTTCGATGTCGCCAAGCTTTCGACCGATTAGAGAGTGGGCCTGCAGGCCCATGATGGGGCAACACGCATCGTTTGCGTAGACAACGGTGCCCTCGCGCGCGGTTACCAGGACAGCTTCGCCCATGTGCTTTAGGATATGGAGCTCGCCCTGGGACAAAACGGTCCGGGCGAGCTCGTTTTCGCAGTTATTATCCACGTCGGGTTCCTACTTTCCCTTGTAGACCGGTTTTCTTTTCTCCCTAAAGGCCGTAAGGCCCTCGGTTCGATCTTCGGTTGGAATCGTTACCCAATAGGCGTTTGACTCAATGGCAAGCCCGGAGCGCAGGTCGACCTCCACACCGTGATTTATCGCATACTTTGCCTGGGTGATGGCGATGGGGCCGGCTTCACAAATCATCGCGGCCATTTCCAGGCATTGCTCCATCAACTGATCGCCAGGGACCACTTTATTTACCAGGCCAATGGATAGGGCCTCCTGGGCGTCGATGCGCCGGCCCGTAAAAATGAGCTCCTTGGCCTTGGCGCGCCCGACTATGCGGGGCAGGCGCTGCGTGCCGCCCCCTCCCGGAATAATGGCCAGGCGAGTTTCGGTAAGTCCCATGGTCGCATTTTCCGAAGCGATGCGGATGTCGCAGGTAAGGGCCAGTTCTGTGCCCCCCCCCAGGGCGATTCCGTTTACAGCCCCGATTACGGGTTTATTCATGTATTCGATGGAGGTAAAGAGTTCGCGCAGAGTGAAAATAAATTTTCGCACCTCTTCCTCGGCCAGGGTCGCCCTCTCCTTTAGATCGGCGCCTGCGCAGAAGGCCTTTTGTCCGGCCCCCGAAACGATTATCACGCGCACTTCCTTATCCCATTGAAGGGCCTGGATTTTTTCGGAAAGCGCCCGGAGCATGGCAAAATTTAAGCAATTCATCACCTCGGGTCTGTTGAGCTTCAAGATGGAGGTCTGCCCCGATCGCTCCTCCAAAACCAACTGCTGCTCCATGTTTTCTCCTTTTCCTCTTCATTTTGAATTTTTATCCGGCGCAAGCGGGTAAAGCAAGACAGAATGCCGACTCTAAAATTTGAGTTAAGTAAAGCACTTTTAAAAGTGTTTGTATACTATTTTACATAGTTGATTGGCCAAAAAATCACAAGAAAAGTGGCGCCGGGGATTTGGGGGGATCTAAAAGTGATGCCTGTTGCCAGGGACTCCCGATTATCGGCCACAGGTTAAAAATCAAGGGGAAATGAAACTTTCTCACTTCCCTTTTTGAAATATTCCAAACGAAGAGTCGGCACTCCCGTTGCCTTATGCTCTTTTCCCCCGGCGGAAAATCAGTGCGTATCCCAACACCACGCTTCCAAGCAACAGAAGCGATGAGGGCTCGGGGACAGGATCGGCGGCTTTGATATTATCACCCGACTGGGTACCGAAGGAAAAAACAGCCCCTGACAAGTTAGTATTGCTTGTTACCCCGGAAATGTCGAAGGTAAACGTCACGTCCCCATTCAGAAAAGGGTTGTGTGGGCCATTACCTGCTATGGAACGATTGGCATTATCATATTTGCCGTTTGCGCTGACCGGCCCTAAAACGGTGTACTTGGGCTGACCGGCGCCCAGCCAGTCGATGGAGAGGGTATTCCCCCCCAGCTGGTAATGGGAGGAAGACAAGAAATCGGTAACGGTTCCATTGTCGGTGACACTGCCATGAGAAGATACAGTTATCGAGTTTGCGCTGCTGGTGATGGAGGTCAGCTTAAGTCCACTACCACTCAGGTTGACGCTAAAATCGGACACCGCCTGTCCAACGTCCTTCTGATTGGTGATTAAATTTGAAAGATCGACAGTAACGATACCTTTTCCGGTCGTAACCGTGGCCTGGGCAGACACCGGTTCGCCGTTGCTGTCAAAAGACCCGGCGGGAGTTACGAAGGTCAAGGTGTTGGCCAAAGATATTTGCGCGGAAACGAGCAGCAATGCTGCTGTTAATATAGCGATAAGTTTCATGGTTATCCTCCTTTGCAATCCATTGCCGGTATATGTAGCAATGTACATACCACAATATAAATTCAATTAATTGCTTTCATACTTACTTGTATTTACACGTAAAAACGCCGAGGACAGGGACAAGGCTCTTGCCCATAGACTTTTGAAGGCGTAAAAAAAAGCGACGCTTTTACAAAATAGGCAAGGGTAATAACTTTTATTATTCTTGCAATATCAATGTCTTGCAGACAATATAAGAATGTGT
>JBMFHI010000106.1:0-12302 GCA_049976905.1 Syntrophobacteraceae bacterium
GCATGATGGAATAGCTTATTATGGTTTCGAACGCAAGCTAAAAAATTGATCGGCATTCAACCCCGGTGAACGATTACCGATAATTTACCCTCGTTTAGCATTGCCTGTTCGGTAAAGTAATAGGAACTGCCGGTCCCGGCATTGGGATAGAGTTCGGCAAGCTTTGCATAAGAGATCGCGGTTAGAAAGGATAAAATCAATGCGAAGAACAAACCCGCCCACATGTCCATGGCGGTGGTTTTGCCGGCCAGATCCACCTGCGCGGCCTGCACCTGGAATGTCAGCCACAAGAACGCTCCCGGTGCGATCAACGCCATCGCGTTTACCGTAACCCCGGTAAGTCCCAAAGTCTTTTTGAATTCTCCCTGGTTTGCCATAAGTCACCTTCCCGTCAACTGAATTGAAAAACTGCCTGTACTGAGTGCCGCGGGAAATTCCCGCGCCGATGATTAGAAAATTCACTGTCGCCTGCGCATGCACTCTGAAGGGTAGAGCAATTTGTTTGCCAAATAATATCAAAGCGGCCTGGGTGCTCATTCTTATGCTTTGTGATTGGGTGATAATTAAAAAAAAAGAGTAAAGTATCAGACAAAAATGTACCTATTGCGAAAAGAATAACCAAAATGTTCTATGCGCAAAAAAGAAGCGGGTTCTCCTAAAAGATGCGCCCGTAGCGTGCCCCTCATTCTCTGCGCCTGCGCATCCGAAGTGGGCCGTTGGGCTGATCTGCCTGCGCTGTTGATTTCCGGGATCGTTTGTGATAGAGAAAGTCTAAATATAGGTGCCGGCGTAGCTCAGGGGTAGAGCAGCTGATTCGTAATCAGCAGGCCGCGGGTTCAAATCCCATCGCCGGCTGTGGATAAAACTAATTAATCAAATGAAACGCAGGGGTTCTGGTCTACGGGCTGGAAACCCCTTTGTTTTTTGTGGCGGCGCGCGGGTAGATGGCTATCGCCTCCCGTCCCCTGTCGCCCATGGCTGTGAAGCTGGTCAAAACTTCTCGAAGGGGCTTAATTGTCGACATGGGGCAAGTGCCCCTCGGGGCTGTACTTATTTTAGGGGCGGCAGCAGGCTTGGAAAATCCGGATCGTGGCGGGTGTGGTTGGCCCTGGCGCGCTCAAAGCTCGATGTCGCATAACAGTAGGAACACCCGAAAAGGCAGGTGTCATAGACGCCAATGTCGCGGCTTGCAGCGCACCCGCACTCCTTTCTCTGGTAAGAGTCTTTGGGCGCTTCAATCTTCATGCCGAAAAGGTTTGAGATGAGTTGCGCATCGATACAGCTGGAAGGATATATGCCGTAAGGAGAAAAATCTTCTTTCATGGCGCAGGAAAAAACCTCTATTTGGTTTTCCATACCAATCCGCGAAATCGCCTGGAGCAGTCCTTGGACCTGCGGGCTGTTGCAGTCGACCGGATCGGTGCAGCCCGCAACAGCGGCCTCCATTCGGGCGCGCGCCTTTCGGTAAGGCGAAACGAAGCTGATGACGCAACGGGTCGCAGCCCCGCGAAGCTCCCGGGCCAGCTTTTGGAAATTATCTTCATGAAAGGCTATCCCGCTCAATTGGCTTAAAACTATGGGGTCGTAGCGCCAGATGGTCCTCTGGGGCCCAAGGCGCGCGGAAAGCTCCAGGAAAGTCTTTATCGCCCGGCCAAGCGGCGGGCCTCCCGGCTCCAGGGCTCGTGGGTAGCCTACCAGGGTGAAAAGGAAGTAGTAGCGCAAGCCCAAATCGTCCAGCTCATTTAAATTTTTCATAAGCGGACGCGGGTTGCGACTCCAAAAGACCAAAGCATCGACGTCGAGGGCGCAAAGACTCACCCTTGAGACCTGGTTTGCGTTGAAAGGATTGGGCACAAGGCACCACCCCGCACGCACCCGGTTCAAAAACCACTTCGAATAGAAGGCGGCGATGTCGGTCCGCCTGCTTGCACTAACGATCATTTTCGCTCTCCATGCAACTACGCAACCTGGTGGAGACGATAAAACATTTCAAGGTTTTCGAGTCAATCCTGTTTATTATAGCGGCCGCAACATTAAAATAGCGTCATTAATGAGGGGTCTGCACAAACTCCTTGAGATTGAATAACCGATATTTCGCCCTTTCAGCTCTCGGAGCTCATGGGCCAAGCGATGATCCCCGGGCAGGCAAATGGCTCTGTTCGACTCTCGCCCAGGCAGTGTGAGCCTCATCTTGCAATTGGTCGCATTTCACATTATTTTCCTTGTTTGGATAAAGCCGACACATTCCAATAAAAGCAGGAAAGGAGCAGGCGTTATGAGGTGTGACCAATGCGGAGCCGAACTTTCCGGTAACGATGCTTACATGTTTGCCGGTCAAACTTTGTGCGAGGATTGCTACATAAATCGAATGGCAACACCTAAAACGTGCGATCCATGGGCTGTCTATACCGCAAAACGCTCCCAGGGTAAAGACAGGGTGCTAACTCCGCTTCAGCAGAAAATCTACGATTTTATAGCTGAGCAAGGTGCCGCCGATATCGATACGATTTGCTCAAAACTCTCCATTACAGAAGATGACTTTCGAGCCGCCTTCGCTACGCTTAGACATATGGAACTTTCCAAGGCGTCCAAAGAAGGAAATAAGATTATTTACACTCTTTTCGACCCAAAATAAAATCTCGGGAGCCCACTCGAAAGCGCGACTTAAAAAACCGAACTTTTCAAAGGTGTTGGCCTCACAACAAGCGCCGCAACCAACACAACCGCCAACTAGCATCTATTTGCTTTTGAGCGGCCGCCCTCTCCTCGGGTAAAATTAACTGGAGTTGAAAGTATAACCAAAACTGGATAGACTCCTTAAGGAATCATCGAATAAAGAGTTTGGGGCGAGAACCTGTTGTTTTTAAAATATTGCAGGCACGAGAGAATCTCCCGTCGTTTACTCACTTGCAGCCATTGGAGTCTTAAGCCGGAAGAAATGGAAAGAATCAGCATACATATCGGCGAATACCACGCCAGCACAAGAAGTGTAATAATCGAAACCCTTCTTGGCTCCTGCGTTGCCGTATGCCTGATCGACCCGATTCAAAGAATCGGTGGCATGAATCATATCCTTTTGCCCGGAAAGGCCAGCATAGACTCTTGCGACGCCGTCTCGCGCTATGCGGTAAACGCCATGGAACTGCTTATAAATAAGATCATGGCGCTTGGAGGAAATAGAAAACTTTTGAAGGCTAAGGTCTTCGGGGGGGCTCACGTTATCCCCTGCATTTCCCGGGCAAACGATATGGGAAGGATTAACGCAAAATTTGTTCTGAAATTTCTCGACATGGAGGGTATCTCCGTGCTGAGCCAGGATCTTGGGGGACAAGAGGCCAGAAGGATCTACTTTCGCACCGATACGGGTGAGGTATTGTTAAAGCGTATCCTGAAAAGACATTCCGTGGGCGCGCGGGAGCTGATAACCCAAGAGCGCCTTCGAAGCAAAGTCGATGAGACAGGTGATATAACTCTTTTTACGTAATTTAAAACGGCTCTATCGGTGAACCGGGGCCGAGTCTTTAATACTACGCCAATCCCACCGGGAGGGAGAAATACATACCTTGGCAGATACCAGAATAGAGACCGACAGTTTCGGTGAGATTGAAGTGGCGCGGGATAAGTTGTGGGGCGCTCAGACACAGCGTTCGCTAAAATATTTCAGTATCGGCGCAGACCTCATGCCCCGGGAAATGATAACGGCCTACGCCGTGTTGAAAAAAGCCGCGGCCCTCACCAATCATGAAGGCGGCCGCCTCGGCCGGCAAACCTGCGACCTCATCGTTACCGCCTGCGATGAAATCCTGGCGGGTCTGCATAACGATATGTTTCCTCTGCACGTTTGGATGACGGGCAGCGGTACGCAATTTAACATGAACGTAAACGAAGTCATCTCCAATCGCTGCTGTCAACTCGCGGGCACTCCCCTTGGCAGCAAAACCCCCGTCCATCCAAACGACCACGTCAACATGGCCCAGTCTTCAAACGATACCTTTCCTTCGGCCATGTCCATAGCCGCGGCGCTGAACTCAAAACAGCGGTTGATCCCCGCGGTGCTGGCACTCCACGATGCGATCGCGGCAAAAGCCGGGCAGTGGAAGGATATCATAAAGATCGGCCGCACTCACATGCAGGATGCCACACCCCTTACTCTTGGCCAGGAGTGGTCGGGCTATGCGGGGATGCTTGCCGACAACCTCAAACGGTTGGACTCCGCCGTTACGGGTCTTTACCCTCTTGCCCTGGGAGGAACCGCGGTGGGAACGGGCATAAACGCCCCGCCCGGTTTTGCTGAGGCTTGCACCGCCCATATCGCCGATCTTTGCGGTCTGCCCTTTATCAGCGCGCCTAACAAATTCACCGTTCAGGGCGCCCACGACGCCCTGGTGCAGTTTTCGGCAACCATGCGCACCCTGGCCGTATCGCTCTACAAGATCGCAAACGACATAAGGTTGCTATCCTGCGGTCCTCGAGCCGGGTTTGCCGAGTTGCTCATTCCCGAAAATGAACCCGGTTCCTCGATCATGCCCGGCAAGGTAAATCCCACTCAGGCCGAAGCCCTCACGATGATCGCCGCGCAGGTAATGGCCAACGATGTGGCAGTGGGACTGGGGGGCGCGGGAGGATATCTCGAAATGAATGTCTATAAGCCCCTCATGATTTTTAATATCATGAATTCGATAACCCTCCTTACCGATGGCTGCCAAAATTTCAGGCAATTCCTTGTGGAAGGAACCAGACCAAATCGTAAGAAAATAAAAGAATACGTTGAGCGCTCCCTCATGCTGGTTACTTCGCTTACGCCCGTTATCGGCTATGACAAGGCCTCAAAGATTGCCCACTACGCTATGGATAACGATCTGTCGCTAAAGGATGCCGCGCTCACACTCGGCTTTGTTACCCCTGAGGAGTTCGACCGCCTGGTCGTCCCCGAAAAAATGATCGGGCCTAATTAGCAGGGCGATTAAGACAAACGTTTTGCGCTCTCAGACTCTAGTTGCCAAGGGAGGGTGCCGGGGTTATTCTATTGGGATTGCAGTTGTTGTCCAAATTGTACTGCTCAGGATCAATTCCGGTCAGAGCCGATGGTAAGACGTCCGCTTTGCGGCCTCAGGCCGGCAACTCGTAACCCCTGGATCTGCCGGTTGAGTCGCAAAGCGCTAAGAGAGGAAAACAAAAATAGGAAAAACCCGACAGGTTGCCAATTTTGTTCGTCCACCGCGGCTCTAACCCGCGCAGATAGTGGGGGAGCCTTGCCTGATCTTAGTCTGCGGTCTCTATGGTCTTTGCGGTGGATATTCTTGCTTTTGGCAAGCAGAGCAAATTTACCGTGGGATTTTACCCTATATTATTCCTTCCCATGGGGTGGTATAAGATAAAATTTGGCGGCGCCTCGTTACGCTCTTAAGAAGGAGAAAACCATGTGTGCCCAAAAAACCAATCGACGCCCTTTCGCAGGCAATAGAGTCAATCCCCATGAGCGCAATGAAATAAAATATTGGTGCAATAAATTTGGGTGCTCTGAGATGGAGCTCAAGAACGCGGTTATGGCGGTCGGCACCGCCGAAGATAGAGTGCGCGGTTTCCTTGCCGGGAAAAAAACAGGCCGCGAGACGATCCCATCCAAAGGAACGGAAAATCGAAAACCGTAAACAGGCAGGTTGTCTACGTCTGCGTTTATTCTATTTTTTTGTTTCCACCACTTATTGCGCGGGGAAGGTTTGCTTATGTCGCGGGGGAAAAAGCGAATTTTTATAAGCGACATTCACATGGGTGATGAGAGAAGTTGGAGCGCACAGCACTCTTATGTCTGGTTTAGGAACAATGTGTCCCTTTTTGCCGATTTTTTAAAAGGTCTGTTGCAGGCTCCCGATGTAAGCGAGGTGATAATTCTGGGCGACCTTTTCGACCAGTGGTTCATTCCGGCCAATTACTCCCCCATCCCAAGACTTGAGACCATCTGCGCAAGCAAGGTCTACGCGCCGGTCATAGCCGTTCTTAAGGCTTTGGCCGCAAGCGCCGACGTAAAACTTGCCTATGTGCCCGGAAACCACGACATGGCTCTTAGCCCCGCTGGAATAGAGGATACCAGGCAATTTCTCCAATCCTTTTTTAGCGGTATCGATTTTATCTGCGATCAGACGATTCCCCTGGGGACCTATAAGAGCGGAACCCTTGTCGCTGAACACGGCAACCGGTATTGTCTTTTTAACGCACCCGATAGCGCGTCAAATTCCGGGGCTTGCTTTTTGCCGCTGGGCTATTTCATCTCGCGCCTGGACGCCTACAGGGTCTGCCGGGAGGGCTCGCCCTGCAGTGTCTTTGATATTTTTATAAATCTCGCCAGGCAGTATCTTGAGGGAAACACCCATTTCGTCGAAGATGTCTTTTTTGCCACAGCCCGGGACTGCGGTCTGGCGCAAGGGATCCTGGACGTCTCCGGCCTTCCCGGCTATGGGGAAAAAATCTCGGTTTCCGATATTGCCACCCGTTTTAGACTCATTGCAGACAACTGGGGGCAGATTGCGGGGACAAAAGACATTGATGCCTTTACTGCCGCAAAAGATGATACGTTCGGTCTTTTTACCGCAGCCCAAAGCGTCTATTTTCATCCTGCTCCAGAGTCAAGGGTCGTTATTTTCGGACATACCCACAGGGCCGATATGCAACGGGACTTCGAAAATCCAGGAAACCCCAATTACATTGTGGACCCGGATTCGACTCCGTGTCGGACTATCTACGCAAACAGCGGAGCCTGGATAGATGGCGCGACGTTTGGCTGCACTTACGTTGAGACTTCGGAAGATGCCGACAGGCTATACGTCAGCGTAAAAGCCTATCCGGACAATAACGTGATTAACGGCTGGAAAGGCTTCGTTTCCCTCTAGCGTTACCTCTTTGCCCACCTCTGCCGCCGATCGCGCAGCTAAAAAATTTTTTATTTAACATAGTACATAATATGTAATATGCTGTTTGCATGCTTAGAGAAAAAATAAACAGAAAAGACCTGCAGGCCAAGCAGACCCGTGTCAAGATCGTGCAGGCCGCCGTCAAACTCTTCGCTCGGCAGGGCTATCACAAGACGACCATAGCCGATCTTGCCCAGGCCATTGGTTTGACCTCCGGGGCCATCTTCCATCATTTTGCCAACAAGGAGGCGATCTTGAACGCCGTTGTCGATTGGGTCGAGCGCGGCATTCATGTCTACTCGGCTATTGCCGACGATGCCGATCGCGGCTCTCTTGTAATGATCGAGGCGGTGCTTGCGGCAATGTGCAGCCACTTTAACCGGGGCCCTGAAGCCACCATATGCCTGGCGACTCTGGCTGCCGAATTTGCCCGCAGCGGCCATCCCATGGAATCTCGTCTTAAGGGGATCTACAAGGTCTTTGTCGACTCCCTTGCTCGCAAACTCGCCGACAATGAAAACGTAAAGGACCCGGGGGCGGCCTCGATAGCCTTCATCGGCGCGGCCCAGGGAATAGCCGTGCAGGGACTGCTCCGCGATGGGGAGCGCACAATCGATGAGCTTGCCGCGGGCTTTCTTAGCCTGATGAAGAGTTGGTAGCATGGCCCGCGTAAGCCCTTTGATATTTAAGCACTTGGGGATCATGTGGGTTGTTCCGGTTAGATGTTTGATTTTGAGGCTCAAAAGGAGATGATTTTTATGCAGATCAAGAAAGTGTGTGTTTTGGGTGCTGGAATCATGGGCGCGGGGATAGCGCAGGTATCGGCTCAAGCAGGCTTTGAAGTAGCCTTGCGCGATATCGAGGACCGGTTTGTAAATAACGGCAAGACGACCATTAAAAAAAATCTCGATCGCGCCGTTTCCAAGGGGAAAATGGAAGCCTCGGCGGCCCAGGCGATTTTAGGGCGCGTCACGGGAACAACCGATCTTAAGAGCGCAGCGGCCGGGGCGGACATCGTAATCGAAGCCGTTCTCGAAGTTATGGAGCTTAAAAAAACAATCTATAAGGAACTCGATGCGGTTTGCGCTCCCGAGACGCTCTTTGCTTCCAACACTTCCGGTCTTTCCATTACCGAGATGGCCTCGGTAACCGGGCGGGCGAGCAGTTTCATTGGAATGCACTATTTTAACCCGGTGCCCGTGATGAAGCTTGTCGAGCTCATCCGGGGTTTTCTTACAAGCGAGCAAACCTACCAGACCTGCAAGGCCTTTGTTGAAAAGGTTGGCAAAACTCCCATCGAGGTCAAGGAAGCTCCGGGCTTTGCGGTAAATCGAATTCTGTGTCCCATGTTGAATGAAGCCATTTTCACCCTGGCTGAAGGCATAGCTTCGGCAGCCGATATCGACCAGTCCATGGTGCTGGGAGCAAACCACCCGATCGGTCCACTGGCCCTTTCCGATATGATAGGGCTCGATACCCTTCTGCATGTTCTCGACGGGCTCCACAAGGAATTCGGGGAAGACAAATACCGTCCCGCGCCCCTGCTGCGCAAGATGGTGCGTGCCGGTTACTTCGGGCGAAAAAACGGCAAGGGCTTCTTTAACTACGACAAATAGCGGGCTGCCCGGCCTTTGGAAGCGATAACTTTAATAAAAAAAATGGAGAACCTCATGCAGTACGATCTCAATGAAGAACAGTTGATGTTGCAGAATATGGTAAGACGTCTTGCGAAGGATAAGGTTGCCCCCGGCGCCGAAAAACGCGACCAAACCGGTGAATTCGACTGGGAAATGGTGGAGTTGATGCGTGAAAACGGCCTCTACGGCATCGACTATCCCGAGGAGTTCGGCGGCTCCCACGCAGGGATGCTCGCCTTGACCATCGTGGTCGAAGAACTCTCCAAGGTCGACGCGGCCTGCGGTTTGCTTATCGCCGATCATGAACTGGGCTCCCTTCCCATGCTTTTGGCCGCAAATGAGGAACAGAGGAAAAAATACTTCCCAAAGCTTGCAAGCGGTGAACACATTGCGGCCTTTGGCCTTACGGAAGCCGCGGCGGGCTCGGATGTGGCAAGACTTCGCTGCCGCGCCAAAAAAGACGGCGACTCCTACATCCTTAACGGCTCCAAGACCTTTATCACCAATGGCGGCGTGGCCGATATCGTAACGGTCTATGCTGTAACCGACCCCGAGAAGCCCAGCTACAAAAATGCCGGTGTCTTTATCGTCGAGAAGGGCACGCCCGGTTTTACCATCGGCAAAAAAGAGCACAAGATGGGTATCCGGTGGTCTGAAACCGTTGAACTGGTTTTCGAAGATTGCCGCATTCCAGCTGAAAATCTGCTCGGAAAAGAAGGCGACGGCTTCCACATAATGATGAAAACCCTTGACTTCTCCCGTGCCGGAGTCGCGGCCCAGGCTCTGGGTATCGCCGCGGGCGCCCTGGAGTATGCAACGGCCTATGCCAAGGAGAGAATCACTTTTGGAAAACCGATAATCGAGCACCAGGGCATAGGTTTCAAGCTTGCCGACATGGCCATGAGGACCGAAGCCGCCCGCCAGCTGCTCTATAAGACCTGCTGTCTTTTGCAGGAGCAGCCCAAGGATTTGAGCCGGCTTAGCCCCGAGCTTATTCGCATGAGTTCGATGTCCAAGTGCTTCTGCTCGGATGTGGCGATGTGGGTAACTACCGAAGCCGTGCAGGTTTTGGGCGGATATGGCTATATCCAGGAGTATCCCGTGGAAAGAATGATGCGGGATGCCAAGATTACCCAGATCTATGAGGGAAGCAACGAAGTTCAGCGCCTGGTTATTTCCAAAACCCTATAACGTCGGAGTATTGACTGTGAGTGGAAACAAAGACGTAGTGATCGTTAGCGCGGCGCGTACCGCCATTGGCAAGTTCGGCGGAGCGCTAAAGGATGTCAAGGCCTCGAGACTGGGTGCCCATGTGATGCTCGAAGCACTGAAACGGGCCAATAATCCCGACCCGCTTCTAATTGATGAAATCGTTGTTGGAGATTGCTGCCAGTGTTTTGATGAAGCTAACACCGCGCGCACCGCGGCCCTTATGGCGGGACTCCCGTTTCAAATTCCGGCCTTTACCGTCCAGCGTCAGTGTTCCTCTTCGATGCAGGCCCTTGCTTCGGGTGTGCAGCAGATACAAACCGGAAATGCCGAGGTCGTATTGGTAGGCGGTGTGGAATCGATGAGTTCGGCTCCCTACTACATGGCAAACGCCCGCTGGGGGATGCGCCTCCAAAATAGGGAGGTAACCGATGCGCTCTGGGAAATGCTCCATTCGGGAAGCCGCCTGTTAGGAGATCCGATGATAATGGGGGTAACAGCCGAAAACCTTGCGGCCAAATACTCCATCTCGCGCCAGGATCAGGATCAGCTTGCGCTGGAAAGCCACAATAAGGCCGAAGCGGCTATCAAGGCGGGACGTTTCAAAGAGGAGATCGTGCCGTTTGAGCTTCCGGGAAAAAAGGGGAAAACGACCCTTTTCGATCAGGACGAACATCCAAGGTTTGGCCTTACCATGGCTGATCTGGAAAATCTAAAACCGGTGTTTAGACCAGACGGCACGGTAACGGCGGGAAACTCCTCGGGGCTAAACGACGGCGCCTCGGCGGCCCTTATCATGACGCGCGAAAAGGCCAGGGAACTGGGCCTTGCGCCCATGGCGAGAATCGTTGCCCAGGCGGCGGCCGGCGTCGAACCCCACCTTATGGGCTATGGGCCCGTGCCTTCAACGGAAAAGGCGCTGAAAAGAGCCGGTATGAGCCTTAAGGACATCCAGTTGATCGAGCTCAACGAGGCCTTTGCCTCGCAGGCCATCGCCTGCGAAAGGGGCCTTGGCCTCGACCGCGCCATCACAAACGTTAACGGCAGCGGTATAGGCCTGGGGCATCCGGTTGGCTGCACGGGGCTTCGGCTCGTGATCTCGCTTCTCTACGAGATGAGCCGCAGAAACCTCGGGCTGGGCCTTGCAACCCTTTGTGTTGGCGGCGGCATGGGAATGACGACCATCATTGCCAGGGATTGATCTTGGTTTAAGTAAAGCGCCAGGTACCCCTTCCACAAGGTGCGGGGAGCTGTTGTCACGCCGGCTCCCCGTACTTTGCCTTCAAAACATCCTGTGCTACCTCATGGTTTCCATGAGGTGGTCTTTGCCCATCTCCTCTTTTCCATCCAAATCCGCAATGGTGCGGGCAACCTTATCCCGCGCGCATTGGGGGACTATCCTTGCTTCTTGCCGTAGACATGCCTCCCGATACGGACCTATAATGTAATTACATTTCATATTGGAGCATAGCAATTATGAAGACGCGTTTAATTCGTATCGGTAATTCCTGCGGAATCCGGTTGCCGAAACCGCTGATAGCCCAGGTTGGCCTGACCGACGAGGTTGAACTGCGCGTAAGAGACGGCGCCATAGTGATCGAGAGCGTCCCCGCGCTGCGCGCCGGGTGGGCACAGGCTGCCAAACAGATGCGTGGGCGCGATGAAGACTTGCTGCTGGATTGAAGTGCCCCCACCCACTTTGATGAAAAGGAATGGGAATGGCAGCGGTTGTGAGTGCCCGAAGGGGCGACGTTTTTTTGATTGGTTTGGACCCGGTTCGTGGCGACGAAATCCGCAAAACAAGTCCTTGCCTTATCGTCTCGCCGGGCGAACTGAATCAGAACTTGCGGACTTTTATGTGGCCCCTCGAACGGGAATGAACGAATGAACAACATGCTTCCAGGGGCGATTGGTCGGGTCCTGTCAAGAGGCCTTGATTTTAACTATTACAATAAGTATAAGTTGTATGTAATAAAGAGGAGTAAAATAGGGGAGTACATCATGGAAAGATCTTCCAGAAAGATGAATTTCCTCATCGAGGAAACGATCTGCCGGGACCTGACTGAAATGATTCCTCCCGGTAAGAGAAGTCACGTTGTCAACGAGGCTTTGCGCAAGGAACTGGAACATATCCGCAGACAACTTGCAGTGCAGAAGTTGATCGAGTTGTCGGGGACGATAAGGAAGTTCTCCACGCGTGAAATTGTCGAGGAGTTGACCGGAGACAGGAGCAGCCATTAAATGGGGCGGCGCGTAGTTGACGCATCGGTGATTCTCAAGTGGGTCCTTGGGGAGGAGCGGGAAGCCGAGTGGAACAAAGCCTTAGCCCTTTTGAATGGCTGGGTGGAGGGACGCGTTGAGTTGATGGCGCCAGACCTCTGGGTCTACGAGGTGGGAAACTTTCTGACGTTTGGCAATTGAACGAGGACCCAGCACCACACCTACCCAATGATCTGAGAATAGAAACCGGCTGTGTCCTTGCGGCAGGCGTGCTTAACTCGCAAGCCGAGATGATTTATCCTGGCGTCACCCTGAATTTTAAGGAGGT
>JBMFHI010000107.1:0-11859 GCA_049976905.1 Syntrophobacteraceae bacterium
GTCTTCGCTAGCCACATTGCCTCCGTATTCCGCGACTTGAAAATCGAGCTCATTTTGAAGAGACGCTATGATCATGAGGGCGTCCAGGTAGTAGATCAGCTTCACATCATGTTTGAAGTCGTCTTTGTATTTTTCCAGTACGGAGTCTACGTCCAACTCTTTCAATTTGGCCGAATATTGGGCAAGATCCAAACGGTCGCGCAAAAAACCGTCCATCAGGCCTATAGCTTCTTCGGCCAGCTCAACTACTGTTTTATGCATGCAATGGTGCATCAGGACTTCCTCACCCTTTAAACTGTGCGAATCGCACCGCGCCGCGCGATGCCCAAAATGAGGCGCAGCGGCGCCGGAGCCGGCTTTAAGATCGGTTTTCGTTTGCGGTGAGAACCTCTTCTCCCTCCGGGGTGAGCACGAATTTCACAATGGTGGCATGCCCCTGCCCCTCCGCCTGGATCCTGCGTCGCTCCATAAGACCCATTTCCACCAGGTTCCTAAGCCTTTCCTTCACTCCGGCCGACGAAATCCTCAGCATCTGAGAGAGGGTGTGGCAATGGAACTCACCAACTTGTCGGTGATGACACGTACCGGAACAGTGAGTGCCGCCCTTTTCCCTTACTATCCGCATAATCGCCAAAAGGTCTTCGCTAAGATCACGGGCTTCCATGGACGCCTCTTCTAGGTCATTCTCACTACGAAGTTTTTGGTTTTATTGATGAGATCGCTCAGTTGGACCTCGAGTTTGCCCGCGGCCTCCAGCGCAGTAGCTTCGTTTCCGGCGGCGGCCGAATCTTTCAGCTCCAGCGCCAATTGGCTGCACTGCCAGGCGGTTTCCCCTGCCTTTACCGTCTTCATGTATGCCCGCGTAACCAGCGGCTCTATCTCCTGTCCCTTATCCGAACATACCGCGTTGATCTTTCCGGATGCTGCACCCGACAGTCCCTTCAAGTCGATTTCCTTAAGAGTAACCAACATTTCCCTGATCAGATTTGGACCTTTTCCCGCCACGTTTGGCATTGCCTCAGCCATTTTAAATTTCTCCTTTCGTTCTAGTCACCGTCGGTTTATGAGTATCTCTTCCCTCATGCCACTGCCGCTCTTTCACCACGACCTTCTCCCTTGGCGGAAGCCGGGATAGTATTTCGTCGGCTATCTTCACCATGGCCTGAGCGCTAAGAGAATCCGGACTCTTGTATACGATGGGAACACCCTCATCGGCCGCATCCGAATACTGCCCATCGAGGGGGATCCCCCCGAGGAAAGGAATTTTAAACGTTTTCGCCAACTTCTCGCCTTTCCCCCTGCCGAACAGAAATTCTTCCCTCCCGCAATCAGGGCACCGGTAGGAACTCATATTTTCGATGAGCCCAAGGATCGGCGCGTTGAGTTCCTTGGCGGCATTGATCGCCCGGCTACAGACCATGGCCGATATTTCCTGCGGGGTAGTCACTACCACCATGCCGTCCAGAGATTGAATCGATTTCATTATTGTGATGGGTTCGTCGCCGGTACCAGGAGGCAGATCGACGAACAGAAAATCGAGCTCGTGCCACATGATGCTGCTAAGGAATTGCCTTATTACCCGTGCCTTGTACTGCCCCCTCCACATGATCGGAGTCATGTCGGTGGGCCAGATGAGGGCAACAGACATTACCTTGAGGCCGTGCGGAGTGACCACCGGGTCGATTCCATGGCTCCCGTGCAGGATGTCCCGCATCTCCGTCTTTATTCCCACCATTTTGGGAACGCTGGGTCCGTGAACGTCGGCGTCGAAGATGCCCACCTCCATGCCTCTTTTTTTGAGCGCCGCGGCCAGGTTGACCACTATGCTCGTCTTTCCCACGCCGCCCTTGCCGCTGAGAATGGCAATCTTATAGTTGATGTGGGACGTGGCGTCTTTGATCGGCGCATGCATCCTGTGCATTTTCTGCGTACTCGTTTCTGCGTGTGGCATTTTATCTCCTGATGACGGGTAACGCATATCGGGCTGCATATCGCAAACTTTTGCACTCAAGCCACTAGCTGAGGAGAAGTTCGCATTCCCTGCTGCCCAATCCCAATTTTTCTCCATACTCCAACATCGGGGCCGGAGAGTTGCCGGTTATGGCTCTGATCTTGTCCGCCCCTTCTTCGAGGACTTTCAAATCCTCTGCGATCGATCCGGGAATGCCGGGACTTCTTACGATCACCTGGTAAGTCACCCAGTCCAGAGCTACCGGGTCGGCTGAAGCCAGAATGCCCATGTCGGGAATGAACGGAATGTCTGAAAAGGGATAGTCATCACTTTGGGGCGTAACGGAATTGAGGAAATTAATGAAAAAGGATTTGCCCCTGAGGCGATCGGACACAACTTTTGCCGCTTCGACGACGTTTTCCTGAAATTCCGCCACCCCATCGGGCTTTACGCTTATCGCTCCACTGGGACAGCTCATGAGACATCCTAGGCATCCGTTACATATGCGTCGGTCGAAAGAGACTTTTGCGCTCGCATCGGACAGGGCGCCTGTTGGGCAGTAGGAAAGACACACTTTTGAGCCGTCGCATCTGTTTTCATCGAATTCGATTTCCAGGCAGGAATGGACCCGCGCCTTTCCCGTTCTGGTTAGAAGTCCCTCACCCAGGTTGTAGACGGCGCCGGCAAGGCCGAGCAGTGGATGCGCAGTCACATGGGAGACGACTATGAGGTTGGAAACATCGAGGATCAGGCTGCCGATCTCCACACCTCCCAACCGCTCGCCCTCCGCCGGGCAGAATCTTCCTTCTTCATTGGTGTAGCCGCCCGTCTGGAGCATCTGGTTATCAAAGGCCTCGCCCAGGCCAAAGCCCTGTACGATAGCCGTATCGGTCCAGTCATGGCCTTCAAATCTGGGGCCCTTGAAGAGACTCCCGCTGTCGGTTACAAGCGCCGAAGCACCCATTGCTCTTGTCTGTTCGAAGAGGCTTGTCACTGCAATCGGCGGCAGGCTGTGGCCGTAGCCCAGTTCGCTCACATTTACCTTTATGGCGAGACTTTGATTAGGGACCACGACTTGCTCCATTTCCCTAAGACTCAAAAGGGTCGAAATTTTGGATGTTACGCTTTTCCTGAAATTATTGCTGCGGCCTTTGATCCAGTAAACTTGGCTCATATGAATTCCCGTTTCATGGGCCGTTTGGTTGACCCGAGACTCTTTTTGTCAGTTGGGCGGGCCGCTTTTGTTGCGACCCGCCCTGTTGTCTGACCGACTTTGGACCTGCAATCCCTACGCGGTCGGGTCGAACTTCTTCCAACCCTCCAGCCAGCCCTTCAAATTCTGTCTTTTGAACGGCAGGAATTCATGGGCCAGATGATGATTTTTAAAAATCTGCCTCATGGGTTTAACGGTCATCGGGGTCTTGCGGATTTGCCACTTGGAGATATTCTCGGGGTTCAGTTCGGGCTCGTAGACCACCAGATCGTAGTTCATTGTGCCCATCCCGATCTTCTCGGCCGCTTTCAGCTGAATTCTCGGCGTAAAAGCGTTGACTGCCTTGAACTTGTCTTCGCCGGGCTTAAGCCCCAGTTCTTCCGCGCGGGAAGTGGGCATTACGGGCGCCTTGTCGATCATGTCGCAAATGGCCGAATCGATTGCCACCGGGTCTTTTGATGCGAACACTCCGACATCAGGCACGATCGGCATGCCGCCCCACGGGAAGCAGTCGCATTCCGGGCATATATCCACCGCATACGCCATGTAGCCGATCTTGCCCGGCTTGAAAGTCTTGACGCATCCGTAAGCTGCGTCAGACATGGCTATCTGGGCCAGAGGGAAGTAGTCATCGCGGAAACCGATGCCCTCCATACCCGTGAACATACAGGTCACCTGGCACGAGTAGCACAGAGCGCATTTGGAGTAATCGAGCACCACGCCCTCGGGCGTAACTTTGATCGCCTCATCGGGACAGCTGTCTTCACACATCTTTGAATAGGGGCATTCGGTCCCCTTGCAGGCTTGCTTGTTGACCTTCGGATAACCGATTGCGTCTTCCGGATCTCCCCAGAAGGCAAGGTGCGTCTGATACTTGCCTCGTTTTGACTGGGCACCGATCCCGAAATTCTTGATGCATCCGCCGAAGGCAGTGATCGGATGCCCCTTGGCATGGGCGAGGTTGATGCAGGCATCCGCTTCGTAAATGCCCCTGCCTATGTAGGTTTCTTTCAGGATGTTGCCTTCGGGCAGTTCGATCCTAAGATC
Source organism: Syntrophobacteraceae bacterium (assembly GCA_049976905.1). GTDB lineage: Bacteria > Desulfobacterota > Syntrophobacteria > Syntrophobacterales > Syntrophobacteraceae > SbD1. The sequence continues at coordinate 4,212 of JBMFHI010000107.1, forward strand.
GTCTTCACCCGAAAAACCGTCCGCGATGACGAAGGGGGCCTGAAGACTTGCAGGATTATGGCCGTGACGGTTTGCACCTTCCATTGCAAGCTGGCCGGTGCAGCGGTTGTTGTAAAGATGATAGGTTAGGGTCGTAGTGTCCGTGACGAACGGCCTTCCCCCACATGCCTTTACTTCCTCTATGATGGCCGCAACGAATTCGGGCCTCAGGCAATGGGTGCGGTTCCATTCGCCCTGATGAATTTTGATCGCAACGCTGTCGTCTTTTTCAATGCATTTGTCCAGACCTGCCAGGTAGAAAAGATCCTTGGCTTTGCAAATCGTGCTCTCCGTCCAGTTGGTGGCCTGCGAACCGGCAAACCAGACCTTGGAAGTTTTTTTATCAGCCATTCTGCTGTCTCCTATGAAAGGTAGTTGACTAGAAATAAGCCTAATGCCCGCATAAGGATGCGGACCTTTCAGTGGTTCCCTCCGGTTAAACGTGGAACACTGCCTGTTCTATCATCCCCCTTTCGTCCTTGACTTTGGATGGAGGGCTCTCTGGAATTAAAAATCGAACGACTCGATCAGCGTGAATTCAGCAGACGCTTCAGATGCAACCAAACCCCCAACCACCACCCCATGCATGGGCGATGTCTACCCCAATTTGGTTTTATGTTGTAGAGCAAGGTCTGTGCCCCTCGCTGCGGCCAACGCGACAGTTGCTATATTATGCTGAAATATCGGCTAGATGGGGGGATTTGGTTCCGGTGCTCCAACCGTTCTCCAGACAATCCAGGCCCCCTGAAGGGGTCCAGACTCCTTCATGGGGCCTGGGTAGGCAGGCAACATACTGGAAATATGGTGAAAACAGGATATCAGGATTCCTGGGGTCAACAGGGGCTTTTTGCCGCAACGGGGTTTGGACTTTGCGGGGGCTCTCAGGGGAAGAGTTTGTGTTTGTGGATCTTTTTGTAGAGAGTTTTGCGATTGATGCCGAGGATCTCGGCGGCCCTGCTCTGATTGCCGCTAACAGTGTCAAGCACTGTTAGGATATGGTCCTTTTCAAGCTCTTCCAAAGTCTTGGGCTGTTTTGACACGGTCTTCCTGTTGGCTAGAATGCTCGCCGGCAAGTGCTCGGGCATTATGGGGCCCGAGCCCGCGAATATTATCGCCTTATTTATCACCGATCTTAGTTCTCTCACATTTCCGGGCCAGCCATATTCGTTTAGCGCTTGCATGGTCTCCGGGTGAATCGAAAGTTGGTTCCCTCGTCCCTCCTCTTTTCTGAGGAAAAGAGAGGCCAGACATTCGATATCCTCGATTCGGTTGCGCAGCGGTGGGATCATGACTTCGATGACGCCCATGCGATAGAACAGATCCGGACGCAGAATCCCCTTGTGGACAGCATCGTCCAGGTCAAGGCAGGTCGCCAGAATCAGGCGGGTATCAACCTCGATTTCTTTGGTTTCACCGACGCGGCGAAATTTTTTCGTCTCGAGGAACCGCAGGAATTTCTTCTGCAACTCCAAATCAATATTGCCGATTTCATCCAGGAAGAGCGTTCCTCCGTTGCTTTGCTCCACAAGGCCCATTTTCCTTTCCAGCGCTCCCGAAAAGGCCCCCTTGCCGTGTCCGTAAAGCTCGCTTTCCGCAAGGTTGTTGTTGAGCAGCCCGCAATCGACCGTGACAAAGGGACCGTCTTTTTGCAGGCTTTGACTGTGCGCGTAATAGGCGAGCACATCCTTTCCCACGCCGGTTTCTCCCTGAATCAGTACAGTGTTGTCGGTGGGCGCCGCCCTTTGGATCAGGTCGTATACGGCTTGCATCGATCTGCTGGGGCAACGCACAAATTTGGAGAGCCCGTTGCCCAAACCCTCCGGCTTAACTGCTGCCTTAGTGTCGCAGGAATTTTCCATGGCAAGTTTTACGAGCCCCAGAAGTTCATCGAGCTTGAAAGGCTTTGTAATATATTCACGCGCCCCAAGCTTTAAAGAATCCACTGCGGTTTTGATGTCGCCGTAACCCGTAATCATGAGCACCTCGGTGGACGAAGATTTTTTCTTCAATCGCCGCAACACTTCAATGCCATTCATTCTTGGCAATTTTACATCGAGCAGAACTACATCAAACGTCTGGTTATCCAGAAGCCTGAGTCCTTCGTACCCGTCCTTGGCGGTCTTTACTTCGTAGCCCTCGAGCGCGAATTCGCTCTCAATGAGGTGCCTGATATTCTGTTCGTCATCTATCGCCAGAATCTTTCCTCGACTCATTTCCAAGCTCCTCCGGCTAATCTGAAAGCTGCGCGGGCAAAGTTAATCCGGCTGGATTTTACAGGAAAAAAGTCATTCCCCGCCAGTCCGCGCTAATTGCTATACGGCGGCGGCAGGGAAACGCAGGATGAAAGCCGTCCCCTTTTCCCTCACCGTATTAACCAGGATATCCCCATTGTGGTGCTGCATTATGCTGTAACAAATAGACAGGCTAAGGGGCGTGCCTCCAATTCCGGGGGGCGTAGGGGGCGGCGGCTGAAGCGTTCCCCCATGAAATTCTTCTCCACCTTCGCATCTCTCATCCGCATTGGAAATCACAACTTGAACCAGACTGCCTATATTCTTTGTACAAACGGTAATCGTCCCCGCATCTTCGGTAACCTCGAGAGCATTGCTCAGAAGATTCAAAAACATGTGTTTGAGTTCCGATTCATTGCCAACGATCAATCCGGATCTGTCTTCACCTTTCACCACGCTGATCTTGATCCCGTTGTCCTTGGCATGCTGACGGATCAACGCGGTTATGTCGTCTATTACCCGATTGACGTCGAGCACCTCCTCGTCGTCATTCGATTTATGGCTGAACCGCATAAGACTTTGTATTATATCCCTGCAACGATAAGCTTCATCGTTTATAATTTGCAGGTAGTCTTTGAAATAGGAAAAGAACCTGTTGTCTTTGAATTCCGGGAGCGTATTCAGCCTCTTTAGCAATCCTTCGGAAAAACCCGCTATCGAGGTCAGAGGATTGTTGATCTCGTGAGCTATTCCGGCCGCCAGAAGCCCTATAGCCGCCATCCGGTCCGCCCGCATCAGGTTGAATTCATACTCCTTGCGCTCAGTTATGTCTCTCATGAACAGTATGACTCTGTCGGTCTTTTCCGAAATCCCCCTTACAGGCGATGTGGCCCACTCGATGCACCGCCCCTCATACTCCCCGCTCTTTATGACCATTTCGCCGCGTAGCGTCTCCCCTTCTTTCATGGTCATGAGGACCGGGCATTCTTTGCAGATGTCTTTCTTCTGGTAGAATGCCTGGTAGCACTTCGCCCCGACTAATCCCCCCTGAGGGAACATCGTCTGTTGGACCTTGTTAACAAAAACGATGTTAAGATTGCCGTCAAGGATGGTCAGCCCGTCGGTCATATTGTTGATGATGGCTTCGAGTTCACTGTGGCGTTGTGCGAGTTCGGTGCTGAGGTCTTCGAGTTCTTTTATCTTTGAGCGAACCTGTTTGAAGTGGCCGACTTTGGAATAGCCCAGGCCTTTGAAATCCAAAGAAGGGGACGAAAATTCTGATTTGGCCATCAAGAATGCTCACATTACTTCGCGATAAAGTGTTTCAATCTCTTCTTTGGAATAGCAGTACGGATTTGTACACATGCAGATGTCGTCCTTGGCCAGCTCCGCGAGCAGGGGTATATCATCGGGATTCACATCGAACTGGGATAGCCTGACCGGAAGTTCGAGATCTTCTATCAACTTTGTGATCTTTAAAAGCATGCTCTGAGCGGCTGTGTCTATGCTCATTCCACTTGTGTCGACGCCCATTGCCCTGGCGATGCGCGCGTATTTATCAAGGGAAAATTCCATATTGCGTCTGACCACTGTCGGCAGCAGCACCGCGTTTGCCAAGCCGTGATGAATGTCATAGAAACCACCCAGTGGATGAGCAAGGGCGTGCACCGCGCCAAGAATTGCGTTGGAGAAGGCGATGCCCGCTTCCAGACAGGCGATGGACATCCCCTCAAGAGACCTGATGTCTTTGTATCTGGCCGCATTCACCAGATGCTCGCTCACCAGTTCGATCGCGTGAATGGCGTGCGGGTCTGTCAGGGTCCACGATAGCGAGGACACGTAAGCCTCTATGGCGTGCGTAAGAGTGTCCATCCCCGTGGCTGCGATAAGTTCAAAGGATTCGGTCTGCAACAGGCGCGGATCGATAAGGGAGATCTCGGGCATAATTGCGCGGCCCAGTATCAACATCTTCATCCGCTTTTGGGAGTGTGTAACCACCGCCATCTGGGTAACATCGGCGCCGGTGCCCGCGGTTGTCGGAATGCAAACCATCGGAGGAACCGGCTGCGTAATCAGGTTGCATCCCTCATAATCGTGAATTGAACCATGGTTGGACACCAAAATCGCTATCCCCTTGGCCGTATCGATAGGGCTGCCTCCACCTGCCGCGACAATGACGTCGCACTCCTCTTTGTCGTAGACTCGCGCGCCCTCCTCGACCTGAAAATCTCTGGGATTTGTGACCACGTTATCGTAGACAATGTATCTGAGATTTTCGGCCTTGAGATAACCTATTGCCTCATCCACCCAGCCAGCGCTTATTATACCGGGGTCGGTGACGAGTAAAACATGCTCCCCCCCCAGCCTCTTGGCGCATTGGCCGACGATGCTTAAAGCTCCTGATCCATGAATTATTTCAGGTACTTCAAATTTTTGCAGCGAACCATAGGCGTTCAATGTGACCCCTCATTCTTTCACGCCATTTTTACCCGGCCTTGATGCGGAACTGGCAGCATTGAACGAGGAGCTCTTCGCAGGTCATTTCGAGATCGGTCAGAAGGAGATAGGACAAATCGTTGGAATAGGAATGCTCTTTTAGGAAAATGGCCTTTCTAATGCATTCAAGCAGGGTTTCCTGCCCTTTGAGAGTCTTTAGGAATACTTTATCTTCCAGGGCGGCCATGCTGTCGATGACTTTTGTTATCCGATACGTCCACTCGGGCGCAAGTCCCGGCCGGTCCACCAGTTTTGCACAGGCGTTTTGAAACTCCACTATCGATAGTGGTGCATTCATCCCCGCTCCCGCTTATGCGTACGTGATGGGCGGGATAACCCGCGCCATCACATCATTCAAATTGATCTCATATCATAATATAATATAATCTATCGGGTCAATCGGATTCTATGGCCCCGTCCGGAGTCAGTCGACTGCCGGAGATCGAGAAAAACCGGATGCGGCCGGCTTTAAAGAAGAAATGTCAGCTACATCCTCAAGTGGAACCCTCGGAGGGAAGACCAGCGCGAATGGGCAGCATCCTAAGATCGGAAAGGAGGCTCCTCTCTGGCCTTCGGTGGGCGTACTTCTTAATCCAAAAATTTATCAAAAACGAAATTTATCTTGAAAAACCGACTTGCTTTTCAAGACAGGCGTGGTTGACAAAGGAAACGCATAATTTCATGGGCGTCCCTTACTCCCACATAGGACCTTCTCCTTCATGCCGGACATGGCACAAGATGCCATCTGAAAAATCCGTTTATTTCAGTCGGCGGAGAGGACTCCCTATTATACAGTATCTCGTGCATTTTAAAGGAGATGAAAATGGAATGTAAGCTTTGCCGTGAGGACGAGGAACTGTGCGAATCCCATATTGTTCCAGAGTTTCTTTACGAGGGGCTTTATGACGCCGAAAAGCATAGGTTCGTTCAGGTCGCCGGAGAGGGTCAATCTGAGTCCAAGAAGATTTTTCAAAAAGGATTGCGTGAACCTATGCTCTGCAAGGATTGCGAACTGAAGCTCAGCCAATGGGAGGATTATGCCAAGCGAATCATTTTCGGCGGAGAAGAACTTGAGCAGGAACGGTTCAAAGACTTTCTGATAGTCCGAGGGGTAGAATACAAGAAATTCAAACTCTTCATGTTATCCCTGATCTGGAGAGCGGGAGCTTCTACCAGGAAAGAGTTCGCCACCATCACCCTGAGTCCCCATGAAGAAAAAATTCGCAAAATGCTTTTGGCTGATAATCCCGGAGAGCCGCACGAGTACGGATGCTTCCTCATTCTAACTCCCAGCCACTTTGAGACAATGCAGGGCATGATGATGTTGGGACAGCCGTCCCGCTGGGGCCAATTTCGTTGCTATCATTTTGTGGTAGCGGGATTCACTTGGGTTTTCCTAGTTGATTCCCATCTCCAAGGATTACCGGAGAAGGAAAAATTTCTTTTGTCCAGAGATGGCACACTCCCCATTGTGATAGATGATAAAGCTTCGAAAGTATACTTGGAAAAGACAGTCATCGATTGGGGCAAGACGTGGAAGATTGCGGAGGCGACCAAAAGGATGCAGCCCAGGAAGAAAAAGTAGTTCTCGGAAATATGGCTTTAAACTTTTAGGGAGCGGGTGTTGTGTGCAAGATTCGGACGGGCAGGCGAAGATTGAGCTTAGGATTTTTGCCCATTTCACGAGGAGGATTTATGCCAGGAAAGATATTTATCAAACAGGGAAATATCTGGGAGGGCGGAATGGACCTCACCGTTTTACCGTGCTCTAGCAAGAAGACAATAAAATCTGCCAAGAGTGCTGTAGAACAATTTGGGCTGACTGTGCCTGATAACATTCGAGGGGAGTTGAAATTTGGAGGCGTTACTCGCGTCTTGAAGTTTCCTGGTCCGTCTGCGTATTCCGACGATTCCGCCCACCCATTCCGAGGGAAAGCGCCCACCCATTCCAGGCGAAGCGGGCCACCCATTCCGACGAAGGCGCCCACCGATTCCGGAGGTTCCGCCCAGGAGGAAGCAGTGACTGGATAATTTGACTTTTATTGTAATCGATCTCCCTTGGTCAACGGATTATAGAAGCCTATTTTTTTTCGTAGCAGCCACGATATCCCTCCCTTCTTTTTCTGGAACCCGATGTTATGATCAATTTGCCTGTCCGGAGGACAGGGCTACGCTGGAGAGCGACCCGAGCGCCGAGGCAGTGGGATGACGGAGGGGCAGAGCATTTTTACTCTGCCTTTCTTTTATCCTGCCCCTCTTGATTCCCCTAAAGCGCTAAACTCCGGGGGCTTGGGGGCAGAGCCACCAGATAAATGTAAGCGTTCGCTAAACCCCATCTTGTAGGTCTGTTCGCGTGCTGGCATGCTCATCTGCAAAAACTTAAGAGGAGGTCATGCGATGAGCAGCCCTAAATCCGAAGATGGACGGTTTTGGGAAAGACACATAGAGAAATGGAAAACAAGCGGGCTTACCCAAGCTGAGTACTGCCGAAAAAATGGTATCAACATAAGGAGCTTTTACCGTTGGAAAAGAAAAACTGATGCCCTTTATTGTAAGCCTGTATTGGTGGAACTTCCCATTACAGGGACTTTCCAGTCACCCTTTTCGCCCCCAGGCCAGGGCCCGCAGCTTTGCCTTGTATATGAGCGCCTCCGTATCGAGATCGGTAAGGGATTTGACTCGGGAGACTTTGAACGAGTTGTGCGGATTTTGGGGTTGCTATGATAACCTTGCCGGCAAACTTGCGTGTCTTTCTTGCGCCGGGAAGCACTGACATGCGTAAGGCGATCAATACCCTGTCGATTTGTAATCGTTCACCGGGGTTGAATGCCGATCAATTTTTTAGCTTGCGTTCGAAACCATAATAAGCTATTCCATCATGC
>JBMFHI010000108.1:0-11821 GCA_049976905.1 Syntrophobacteraceae bacterium
CGGCTTAATCTGTCTATCTTCCAGCGGTTTCCGATGGACATTCCCTCCCACTGTGAGGTAAAGGTGCAAGCGCTGTTTCTTGTGATGGGCGGAAAGGGGATGTGGAGTGTGGCAACATCGACTGTGCCGGGTCCCTGGTTTCCGCCGTTAAGGTTTTTTTGCTAAATTCTATTTCAAGAGGGAAGTCTAATGGAGAGGACGCTGTCGATAATCAAGCCCGATGGAGTGGGCAAAGGGGTGGCCGGAGAGGTCATTGGACGCATGGAAAAGGCCGGCATCAGGATTTGTGCCATAAAAATGCTCAGACTTACGCTCGAGCAGGCGAAAATGTTTTACGCGGTCCACAAAGAACGGCCGTTTTTCGAATCCGTTACCCAATTTATGACCTCGGGTCCCATAATTGCCATGGTGCTTGAAGCCGAGGATGTCATAAAGAAAAACCGGGATCTCATGGGGGCGACCAATCCCAAAGATGCCTTGCCCGGTACTATCAGAAAAGATTTCGCCACTGATGTGGAAAAAAATGTAGTTCACGGTTCTGACGGCCCGCAGACGGCCGCCCAGGAAATAAAATTTTTCTTTAACGACCTGGAAATCCAACAGTAGCAATTCGATGTAGAAACCCGCTTGGGAGGGGGGGACAGATGAGAGGCTGGAGTAAAAGTGCGAATCTGAAAGCTGCGACTGGGACATTTTTTATGATGTTGGTTTGTAGCTGTACTCCGTTACATACGGCTGCGCCTGCACAGCAGTCCCCCACCTCCATGGGCAGTCCAGTGCAGTCCGTACAGGCCGGTGCGGTTTCCGGGCAGCTGGAGGTTCCCTACATTCCTCCTCCTACCAGGATAAATCTTTGCGGCGAGCCTGTGCCTTTGGACAAAGAGCCCGTCTATGAGCGTTTCGACAAGGAATTTACCATAGTCGTCTATAATCACGCTCAGGTCTACCTGTGGCTTAAAAGGATGCAGCGCTACTTTCCCATGATCGAAGAGCGGCTCCGCTACTACGGTTTGCCCGACGATTTGAAATACGTCGCCATTGCCGAAAGCGATCTTCTCCCAACTGCATGCTCTCCCAAGGGCGCGGCGGGTCCCTGGCAGTTTATGGCAAGCACCGGCGCCGCCTACGGGCTTAAACAATGCGGCTCCGTCGATAACAGGTTCAGTTTCAGTCATGCTACCGACAGCGCCTTTTTGCTCCTAAAGGACCTCCACGGCAAATACCACAGCTGGGCGCTCGCCCTTGCGGCCTACAATGCCGGAGACAAACGGGTGCTTGACGCTATCCGGGTAGACGGCACCCACAACTACTACGATCTGTGCCTGCCTCTGGAAACCGAACGCTACGTCTTTCGCATTCTGGCAATAAAGGCGGTATTGAGCGATCCGGCCAGGTACGGTTACAATCTGCCCACGCAATATGGATATAAGCCCCTGGCCGAAGACCGGGTAACCGTATCGCTTCCCGCGCCCGTAGCTATTCGAACCATAGCCGATGCTGCCGGTACGACTTATAGTGAGGTCAAGCGGCTAAACCCTGTTTTCCGCTCGGAGCAAATACCTGCCGGAACCTATGAAATAAGGTTGCCCCAGGGTACACGCACTGCCTTTGAAAAAAACTTCAAACCGGGAGACTCCGGGATGCTTCTCGCCCAGAGGCAGACCGCCTCCGAGGATGTCGCCTCGCGGCCCCTGAAGGTATCCAGGGCCACCCAGCGCAGGGGCAAGCCTCTCCGGTTGGCCTTAGCCTCCAGCCGTGAGGCCGGGAAAAAAAAGCGGCCGGAAAAGGCAATTTCCCACCGGGCGGCCAAAACCGCCAAGTCTCGGGCCCTTAGGGCTAAAAAGACCAAGGCGGCCCAGCACCAGATGAAGCGTAAAAGCAAGCCCGCGCGACCAGCTTCTCCCAAGAGTAAAGGCAAGGGTGTCCATAAAAAGTCGAAGTCGCACGCGGCTAAATAAGAAGGTGGCAAAAGATTGGGCTGGTGATGAAAAAAACGGGATTGCTCTACGACGAACGGTTCTTGCTCCACAAAACAGGAGATGGCCACCCAGAGGTCCCCGAGCGGCTGACGGTGATCGTGCGCGCCATCGAGGAAGCCGACCTTCTTTCAAAGCTCGTTGCCGTACCGGTAACATCGGCTAAAATGACATGGATAGAAAAAGTCCATGCTCCCAAGTATATTCATCGGTTTGAAGAGGCCTGCATGCTCGATCTGGGTGAGTTGGGAGATCCCGACAACCAGATATGCCCTCAGACCTACGACACGGCCCTGCTGGCCGTCGGGGGCATTCTCAATGCGGTCGATATGCTTATGGAGGGTAAGATCGACAACGCTTTCTGCGCCGTGCGCCCTCCGGGCCACCATGCCGAGATGATGGACGCCTACGGTTTCTGTTTTTTTAATAACGTGGCTATCGCCGCCCGCTATCTTCAGCTCCGGCATAACGTCGCGCGTATAGGCATAATCGATTTCGACGTCCACCACGGCAATGGAACCCAGCATATTTTCGAACAGGATGCCGACGTATTCTACTATTCGATCCACGAGCATCCCTCTTTTGCCTACCCTGGTACTGGCCGCGAATTCGAAAAGGGCTCGGGGCCCGGATTCGGAACGACTCTAAACTCCACCGTTCTTCCCGGACAGGGAGATGCGGAATACAGGCAAAAAATTACCCAGGACCTTCTTCCCGCCTTCGATCTATTCAAACCGGAGATAATCCTTGTTTCCGCGGGCTTTGACGCCCATGTCGCCGATGATATGTCCGACATCAATCTTTCCACGGAAGGCTTTTCCTGGATGATGGAAACCATCTGCGAAATGGCCGAGCGCTACTGTGACGGTCGCCTTATTTCGATTCTTGAGGGGGGATATGCCCTGGAAGTGCTCCCGGAACTGCTTAAAAATCATGTGGAAATACTTCTGGGCATAAAACAGCTCCAAACTGAGTCTGAAAGGAAATCCCATGTTCGTTGATAAGTCGATGGTCAAGGATGTCATTGCAGTCGGTCCGCAGATGAGCATCGTCGCAGCGCGCCAGACTATGGTTCAAAACGGCATCAGACATCTGCCCGTTGTCAATGAAGAAGGCATACTGATTGGAATCGTCACCGACCGGGACTTAAGAACCGCCATGCCTTCGGACGTGCTCGGGCAAACTGAAAGTATCGAGGCTCAAAGGCTTGCCTCCATCAAGGTAGAGGACATAATGAGCACCCGTCCTGTTACCATCTCGCCTTCCCAGACGCTGGAAGACGCGCTCCTTATGATCGAGATGCACAAAGTAGGCGCCTTCCCGGTCGTCGATCAGGATGGAAAACTTAAGGGCATACTCTCGGTTCGCGACCTTATGCGAGCCTTCATAAATGTCCTGGGACTGCGCGACCCCGGCGTTCTCATCGGAATAATTGTCGAAGACAAACAGGGCCAGATGAAAAGAATTGTAGACGCCATAAGCGAGTTAAACGTTTCCTTTGGCAGCATCCTTGTCGCCCGGGTCTGGGAAGAAGGTAAGAGAGCGGTTTTCCCTTATCTTCTTACCAATAACGTTGCCCGGGTAAAAAAACATCTTTGCGAAAAAGGCTTTACCCTGCTTGATCCCATGCAGTGGTGCCTCGACCAGGGACCCGGAAAGGAAACGCGCTAACTGCTTTTCGACTCTTTGGCGCTCCTTTAATTTGCAGGGAAATAGCGGGAGATCGCATCCCGATAAGCCCAAAATAATTATGCTGCTCGACTTATTGGTTCGAGTCCCTCGTGAAGGACAGGACCGCTAAGGCTTCTAAGGTCGAAATTTCTAAAAACCCTCTGCCCATCGACATCTACGATCCGCAAAACGTCCGATTGCTTCCTGTCGGCCATTGTAACGCTATAGTGCCGACCGTAACGGTTTCTGACCATCTCCTCGGCAACCTCGAAGGCGATATATTTATCTATGCCCTTTGCCCCCAGGGCTCTCACAAAATCGGGAGTCTCCAGGCTCTCGGCCGAGGTTAGAAAAAGTATGGTTCCGCTTCCCGTGATTATTATACCTGCTTTCATTGTATACCCCCTTCTGACGCCGTCTTAATAGGTATGCTAAATACTTTTCGACAGAAACGCATCAGTAAGTATAAAGTAAGAAGGAAGCCGACGGGGGGCAATAGCTGCGACGATGCGAAAAGCCGGGCAGCGGGAGGAGCTCTGAGATTGGCGTGATGCCCCCTTGCCTGATTTGGCTCTTTACGGCAAAAGCGTTTTGCGACCACCTCCAAAACCCCGATTTATTCCACGAATGGTTGGAGAAGATGTGAAACCCCACGATGATCAACAAGAGTTTTCTCTTTTACCGGTAAGGATAGAATACCTTGGCCCGCTGTGCATGATACTGTGCTCGATGGACCCCTGGCTGACCATGGAATACACCCCGGAAGCCTTCGAGTCCTACTTTTTGCATGCGGACCCGGGCCTTGCCCGACAGGTGATTATGATTTCCGGGCAGGTGGCCGGGGTACTTTCAGTTAGAAATCCCTGGCTTTTCGGGCCGCTTATAGAACTTTTGGCCCTCTTCGACGGCTTTAGGAGCAAAGGGACCGGCGGCAGGGTTATCCAATGGGTAGGCAACCGCTACAAGCCCGAAAACCTTTGGGTTACGGTAGCCTCTTTTAATCTTGGGGCCCAGAGGTTCTATGAAAAAGAGGGGTTCGAAAAAACCGCGGTGCTTGACGATCTTATAAAACCCGGATGGTTTGAAATACTGTTGAGAAAAAAGTTGGCCAAGGCAGATAAAGCGTGAATTGAGGCAATAAAAAAGGCCGGCGGAAAATCCACCGGCCTTTTTAGTAAATATAGAAATTGCAGCTTACTTCTTCAGGTGATGCTTGAACATGGCCTCGCATCTGTCTGCGGCGGCTTCTGCTCTGCGTGCGGCGTTCTCAGCTCTCATTGCGGACTGTTCTGCTGCCTGAGCACTGGAGGAAGCCTGGGAAGCAAGGGATTCGCACTTGCTCTGGTAAGCCTCGCAGCTTGTGGCATATTTAGCGCAATAGTCCTTGCAGGCACAACCGGACAGCATGAAAGCAAAGGAAACTGCAAACGCGATAGCTACTAATTTCTTCATTTTCTCTTTCCTCCTAAAAAACTGATTAAATTAACTACATTACAACTTCAACGGCCTAATGGAAATCCTGGGGCTTCCCACCTCCTCTCGAACATGCATTTAGCCTAAAAAATTTTGTAGTCCCGTAATAAACTACATATTAGCCTCACCAAACAAACAACATCGCCGATGCTACGACAGCCATTACCCAAAATCAAGAAAATTTTAGCCAAAAATGGTGGCTGATATGTGTTTGGCGCGCATGAAAAATCCTCCGCTACTCGCCTAACCCGCAGGCGACTCTTTCGAGGTAGCCAGGATAACCCTCCGGTGTTATTGGGTTATTTTAGAGAGGTTCAGAGAATTATCCTTAAAGTCATCCCTGGTTACGTCGGTTGGCACTCCATTCTGTAAACTTATGGCAACCATCAGCTTCCTCTGGTCAACGTCTTTTGCAAAGGAGTATTGCGAGAGTATATCGAGGGCATACTGGGCATAATTAGGGATCTTGTTGTAGACATCCGGGTAAGCCTGAACAAATATCCTGCCATTTCTTTGGCCGAATTTGACCGGCTGGTATATGATCTCGATCTTTGTTTTTAGAGGGACCTGCGGAAAGAGAATCTTTATGTTCTCAGGATAACAACGAATGCAGCCGTGGCTGACAAGCCGTCCGACTCCCCAGGGCATGCTCGTTCCGTGGACACCGTAGTCGCCGGCGGAAAATTTCATGATGTAGTCGCCAAGCGGGTTGTCGGGACCGGGGGGCATGGATGTCATCCCATATTTTGCCTGAAGGGAAGCGGGAACATACCAGGTCGGGTGTGCTGTCTTATAGTTTACGTAAAAATCGCCTACAGGACACTCCCAGCCCTCGACGCCGATGCCGATCGGATAGGTTTGAACGGTGGAATCGGCCTGGTTGAAAAAATAGAGCCTCATCTCCGGGATATTTACTTCCAATTGGTAGTGTTGGCTTGGAGGAAGCACGAAGAAGGTGGGAATGAAAATCCTTTTGCCCTTGGGAGGCAGCCACGCGTCCATCTTGGGGTAAAGCAGCCTGATGGAATTGAAGCCAAGGTCGTTGCGCCTTGCAATGTCGAGCAGGGTATCCTTTGGCTGGATAGTGTACCACTGGGGGGTACCTATAACGGTCATGTCCGGTATGTGATAGGGGTATTTGTGGACCGTTGCGGTAAAATCCTCGGCAAAAACCAAGGAGGGCAATAGCAGGCCCAGGAGGACAAAAAATAAGGCCCACATGGAATTTTTAGATCTCATAATCATTTTCCCCAAACACTTCGCAGTATTGTCGGTCCCGTAACGGGCCGCAAGAATGATTCTTGGATTTCCTGCTCTCTTTTGATACCGAAATCCTTCCACGTCAAGCCAAAAATGCGGTTCTACACAGGGTTAACTCAGTTTGAAGCAACTTTGCGGTAAAAATTGGGGGGGAGCTAAAAAGTGAATGGCATCCCTTTCCTTCCTGCGACCAGGTGCCTAAATTAAAGTGAAAAATTATCTTGGAAAGACATTTTCAAGCTACGCAATGAAAACTCTTGATTTTCGATCACAGTTGTTCAAACAATAAGTTTCGAGACAGACGTGTAAAGGTTTGCGGCTTTAAATCGAGAACCGTTTTTTCACTGGAGGAGAAAATGATCAGGCAAAATGCGGATAAACGCCCCGAAAATGTGAAAAAAAAATTCCCCAACAGCATTGTTCCCCTGGTGAACGGTCAGGCGCTGATTAAGGCCGCCAGAAAAAATAACGCTATGGTTATGGCGACTAATATGCGTTGCAAGTTGCCGGTGGAGGGAATCGTTTTGGCCTCCATGGCCGCCAATGCCCCCGTGATGTATGAAATAGCCAAATCCGAGCTGACCTACACTGAGTTTACTCCGGAGAGCTTCGCTGCCTTCATAGTGGCAGAAAATGAACGGCTTGGAAACATCAGGGTGCCTTTTGCCGTCCACGCAGATCATCTAACGGTAAAAAAGCTCGAAGATGTCGAGGCGGTAAGAAATGTGATAGCCATGGAGATGGAAGCCGGGTTTACCTCCTTTGCCATAGACGCCTCTCATATGGAAAATGAGCACAACCTCGCGGCGACCTGCGAACTTGCAAAGCCCGTGGTTGCGGCGGGGTTGAACCTGGAAGTGGAACTGGGAGAGATCGGAGCAAAGAGTGGCACGGCCGAGGGTTTTACCCAGCCCGAAGAGGCGAAGTGGTTTATAAGCGAACTGGACAAAAAGGGCATACGGCCAAACCTTCTGGCCATAAACAACGGCTCTATCCACGGGACCTATTTTGGCACCTCCCAGGAGGGTATTCAGCTCGATCTGACCCGCTCCATATGGGAAGCGATTCGGCAATGGGACGTAGACATTGCCCAGCACGGCATCACCGGGACTTCCCTGGACAAGATCTCCTCCTTTATCCAGTATGGAATCCGAAAGGGGAATGTGGGAACCCTGTGGCAAAACATCTCGTTTGGCCTCGCTATGAATCAGAGCGGCAACTGCATCACCACCGCGGATAAAGATTATATTAAGCGGCCCTACCGCGGCATCCCCGATGAACTCTGGGGCGAAATTGTCGACTGGGCGGCGCGGACTGATAACCGTGGCGGAAACGTCAAGAAGGCAAACGCTCCTTTTGCCCCATTTTTTAACACCCTTGCCCCCGTCTACAAAAAGCGGATTACCGACCACGCCTACGAGGAGGCCATTCGCCTCTTTGAGGCTACGCATTCAGCGGGCATAGCCGATAGTGTTTGGGAGTTTTTATAAAAAATCAAAGTCGCCGCAAAGACGCAGAGAAAAAGCAGGAGGCAAGCCCCAAGGTCTGCGTCTTTGCGGGCTATCCCGCCCGCAGGGGCGGGATAGAGGTCTTTTAGGCAGGGTGCATCTAAGTCTTTAAAGCAACTCAAGGAGTTCCCGAGGGCTCGATAGAAGTTTTTCCGCCCCGTTTTCTAAGAGTTCCCCCGCGTCTCGAAAGCCCCATAAAACGCCCACCGGAAACATTCCCGCGGCTTTCGCGGTTTTCATATCCGTTGCCGTATCGCCCAAATAGAGAAAATCGGCCGGTTCAATTCCAAGCTTTCGCGCGATTTCCAGGGCCGAGGTGGGGTCGGGCTTACGCGGGACCGAGGGACGCTCGCCAAATACCGGCTCGAAACGCCACGCGGGAAGAAATTCTTCAATCATTTTTACCGCGAATTTGTGGAGCTTGTTGGATAGCACGGCCATCTTGAGGCCGCGTGCGCTCAAAGCGTCCAGAAGTTCGGGTATGCCCGGATAGGGGCGCGTTTTTGCCGTGCCGCCAACCTCGTAGTGGCGCAACAATAGTTCCAGACAATCGCAGACTTTGCCGGGATCGTTTCCAACCGGCTCTGGAAGTGCCCGCCTTACGAGATTCTCCATCCCGTCTCCTACGAAATACCTGTAGGCTTTAAGCTCGTGGGGCGCAAATCCCATACGCGCAAGCGCGCTGTTCGTCGAATCGGCAAGATCTTCGAGAGTGTCGAGCAGCGTACCGTCAATGTCGAACAGTATGGCTTTGAAAGCTTTTGGTCGCATCGTTTCGGCTTTTAACTCCAAGGTGAATGCCAAAGGTTGGCTTAGCTTAGCATGGAGGATGAGCCGGGGGCAAGGGCTACAGTGGAGATCAAATTTTCCAGGACCTCCCTGTGCTCCTTCGAGCTTTGCATGAAAATGACGCCCACATCAAAGGAGCCCTTTTCCCTGCTCGTGCTGTACCAGATAACCCTTACCGACGCCACGAAGGCTCCCTGAGTCAGGTTGACCTTGAGGGTAAGCCGGAGGGATTCACCTTCCGCCACTATATGGTGAGGCCCGATCTTTAGCGACTTTAACAGCAGCCTGGCCCCGTTTAGCGACACTTCCGTAACCTTTACTTCAACGCTTTCCTCCCGGTCGGCCAGACGGCAGGTAAGAGTTGCACTCCAGCCGACCCTGAAACGAGGTTCTTTCCTTCTATTGACGATAGGATTCAAAGCGGTCAACCCCCTCTGACTTACTGGTTACTCCTGGTATTGGGGGGCAGGCCCCGCATCTTGCCCCTGCGAGCAGTCGCAGCGATTGAGCATCGCGGCTTTCAAAATATTGTATATGGCTTTGCGGTCCAGCGCCGAGGCATACACTATTGGCGTCATTTGGTGAATATCCTGGGTACACACGTTTGCCCCCGCCGAGATTAGTGCGCACACTATATTGTAGCGGTTGTAAATGGTTGCAATGGTTAGCGCGGTTCTTCCAAACTCGTCCTTCATTTCCAATTGGGCGCCTCTTAAAATCAAAAGGCGTACGACCTGCTGGTTTCCCTGGTGCGCAGCGTACATAAGGGCCGATTGCCCCTCAGCGTCCTGTTGGTTGACGTTTACGTTTTTGGAAAGCAAATACTTGACCACCACGTAATTACCGTTTATGCAGGCGCCCATGAGGGCGCTCACTCCGGCAGACCTTAGTCTTGGGGTTTGCTCGCGGCTTTGAAGATTAGCATTGGCCCCGTGTGCTATCAGCATCTCCACCAGGTGGATATGCCCGGCCCAGGCAGCCTGCATGAGGGCCGTAACGCCGAAAATGTCCATCGTATTGACCTCGGCCCCCTTGTTTAAAAGCAATTGGGCAATCTGCTGCTCCCCACGCAGAGCGGCGTGCATGAGCGGAGTCATTGCGGCTCTGTCCTGCGCGTTCACCTGGGCGCCTTTGGCGAGCAACTGGACAACTGTGCCGCCGTAGTTGCTGTCGACAGCCTCAAAGAGTGCGGCGTTTAGCCCATCGAGCTGTTCCTGCGACATTTTGGCTTTCTTGGCCTTCCTGGTTGCAGCCGTACTTACCTGTGGGCTCGCCTCCTGGCTCCTTGCAAGAAGTGGTGCCCAAACGATCGTCATTAAACACAGGGAGCAAAGCAAAATTCGACACTTGCCCTCAAACATTTTTCTGCCTCCGATGGGGGGTTCCTGGAATTAATCGTTCAAAGCCTTTTTTTGTAATATACAAGATATATGCCCGTAGTAGGAAGGTAAAATAGAAGCCGGGAGGAAAAAGTTTGAACGCACCGCCATGCTGTCTGTCTTTTTTTCTGGACTTTTTGTTGAAGGGCTTTCTACTTATGCTAAATGCATACATAACGGAACATCCCGTGGCAGGGTCGCCAAAAGCGGCAGCGCTGCCCACCTGTGATTTGTGGGTGCCGTATTCGTTCGGTGATTAATGACGGTCTTGGTATCTTGCCAGGGTGTCCGGCCAATGGATGTCAAAGTTCAGGCGTTTTGAAAGCAACAACGTCACGGACGTTTGTAATACAAGATTCGATTTTGTAAATTGGATTTCCAATCGTTTAGGGGAGTGCACAGAAAATGAGCATGCACAAGGCCTTGAAAGTGCTGTTGATTGACGATGATCCAGGTATAATCAAAGTGGTGTCGATAGCTCTTGAAGACCAGGGACACGAGGTCATTTCCGCCGGCGACGGCAAAAGCGGAGTTGAACTGTGCGTTAGTGAGTCCCCCGATATCGTTATAACCGATATTCGCATGCCGGGCATGGACGGAATGGAGGTGCTAAAGAAAATCAAGGAGATGGACCCCGAAAGGGAAGTGATCGTGGCTACCGCCGCAACGGATATGAATTATGCGGTGGAGGCCCTGCGGCTGGATGCTTCCGATTTCATTTTAAAGCCCATAAGCGAACAGGCCCTTTCGATTGCGATAAAACGCGCTCAGGAAAGATTCGCTACCCGCAGGGAGCTAAGGGATTACACCGCCCTTATCGAGGAGCGGTGGATGGATACAACCGAGGAACTGTCCCGCACCTTCCAAACACAAAAGCTCCTTATCGAAAGTTCCATAGACGGAATAATCGCCTGCGACAAGTCGGGCAGAATAATGATTTATAACAAGAGCATGGAGAAACTGCTCGGATATTCCCGCAAGGAGATAACCGGGGAGAAGATGATCGAGCGATTGTTTTGTCCCGAGGAGGCCCAAAAGTTCAATGACGCTCTGGCATCCATGAAGCATGGCGGCAAGGGCCGGCTCTTTTTGCATGAATGCCTGCTCAAGGGAAAAGATGGATCGCGAATTCCCGTTCAGATCTCCGCAGCCGAAATGTTCCATGAAGATGAGCAGGTGGGGCTGGTCTGTTTTGCGCGAGACGAACGCGAGATCCGGAAACTGACCCAGGAAGTGGCCAACCGGGCCAGGATGCTTCATCAGGACAAGATGATCTCGCTTGGAAAGCTTGCCGCAAGCGTAGTCCATGAAATCAACAATCCGCTTGCCGGCATTCTCAATTATGCCCGGCTTATGAGCAAGATCCTTTCGCGCTCGGCCCTTACCCCCGAAGCCGCGGCAAAGTTCAGCGGCTACCTCACTCTTATGGAAAGTGAGCTGGAGCGCTGTGCAAAGATTGTGGCCAATCTCCTCGCCTTTTCCCGAAAGTCCGAACTCGAGTTCGGTCCCGTTAACCTTAACGAGCTTTTAAATAACTGCATTAATTTGAGCGGACACAAGCTCTCGCTTCAAAACATAAGGGTCGAGACTCGCCTGGCCCGGGAGCTTCCAACCATCAAGGGCGATTTCAGCCAGCTTCAGCAGTGCATAATCAACCTGATTTTTAATGGCGTCGATGCCATGCCCGAGAGCTATTGTCGAAAGTTGTGTATGGCGTGAGTGAAAAGAGCGGCGTATCCTCCCTTTGGGGACAATTCACCTTCAA
>JBMFHI010000109.1:0-11803 GCA_049976905.1 Syntrophobacteraceae bacterium
ATTGAACCCGTAAAAAGCGCCATTTCGGACTGGTCCTCGAGGGCTAATTCAGGCCTGGAGCGCTCAGGTCACTTCGGACACATTGCGTATCGAGTTTCTTTCATCTCTTCTTTCGCGCCGTCGCGTCTTCGCGTGAGCCTAAATCAAAAACATTGCCTCCCGGCCTTGGGACAGGCAAGCGCAGGCCCTGGTGTTAAAAACGCAATACTTTCTCCCTTAGACGAAATACGCAAAAGCCTACCTGCCTTCTACTCAGTTTACCCGATTTGCTTTATTCTCAAATCAACCTATTTTACGGCCCATGTTAACAGCTAAGAGGAGCGGTCAATGAACCCAGAGCAGAAGCTACGGTTGATACGACTTCACCAAAGGGCCGAACAGCACGCGAACGAATACAGGAGATTATCGCGGAACCTCAGCACACATTCCAAGGCGCTTCACCACCTGCGCAAAGCGGAGCGGCTCTATTCCCATGTTCGAGAACTCATAGCAAACTACACTTCCCTTACGGCCTGAACCGGAAAAGAAAACAGCCCTGATTTTTGATAGATAAAAAATACCCATCTCGAAAAAAAACACCTTCCCCAGGCCGGGAGAAGGTGTTTTCGATCTGATCGCCTCTTAGGAAGGGATGTTTTTAAACCATCCGGTTTTCTTATCGACTTGAATCTTTTCCACGGGGGAGTTTTCTTTGTTTGTAACAACGGCTTCGAACGCATTTCCCTTATCCGTTATTGCGCCAAGCTTCAAACCGGCGACGTCGCCGGATGCGAGATAATTTTGGACAAGAGTCCTGGCCTGATCTTCGCTCAGGGGATTGCCGCCGTTTAGCCGGCCTGCAGGCCCCATGCCGCATCCTCGCCCATGGCGCATCATTCCACCCCCGCCTCCCATCATTGCGCCCCCACCGCCCATCCTCGCGTAGGGACAATACCAGCCGGGCCCCATGGGTGCGGCCTGCTGCTGCGCGCCGACAAAGTGAGGGGCAAAAAAGCAAACCGCCAGCAACACCGTGAGAACCGCTAAGCTCTTCTTCATGACTTGCCTCCTTGTTATGGTTACTGTTTTAAAAGCCCGGTCCCAGCCCACTTGCACCGGAGCGCCATTTTTTGATCTTTTCGAACCGGGGCTGAGGCAATCAAATCGCAAAGTCCATGCCGAAAAATGGCGTATCCCTATAAGGGGGCGTTATTGCAGCTATTTTAGCTAAAACAAACCTGGTCTTAGCCCATTTAAGACCTCAATTGCCCGATAGTAAGTGGGTAGGGCTTATCCAGCAACCCCTTGGCCTGGATATTTCTTATCCGGTTTGAGGACTTCAAAAGGGCCGCTATGATGTATAATCGCGGGATTGAAAGAGGTTCCACTGCCGGCAAAACAAGCCTTTGAGCAAAAAATAGGCCCGGGGAGGCTTAATTGGTTCTCAGACGAGGCGGCCTCTTGCCCCTGGTCTGATTTTTGCTCCATCTTTCGAGACGTATCGGCAAATCACGAGAGGCGAGGGCTATGATCGATCGGCCATTAAAACCGGCAAGGCTTGCATGGGTTTCTCCCTGGATGCTTATCGGTTCGGTTTGTCTTCTCGCATCCATACTTTTTTTCCTGGCGTTAAAAAACGTAAACAGTCAGAGAGAATATACGAAGCGCGCTCTTCTTTCACAGGCCGAGGTCCTGATGCGCTCGGTTGAAGCCGGGGCCAGAACGGGCATGGGGATGGGCTGGGGGCGCAACCAGTATCAGAGGCTGCTTGAAGAAAGCGCTCGGCAGTCCGATGTGCTCTTCCTTGCCCTGGTCGGCCCGAAAGGCAGGATTGTCGCCCACAGCGACCCGGAAAAAATCGGTGGAACCCTCAAGGTGTCCTTGCCTGAACCCGGCAAGATCAGCTGGGGGTATCGGGATGGCAAAGAGCGCAGGTTTGAGGTCGTGCGGGCCTTTCGCCCCTGGCGGGGCCGAGGCGGGGGCAGATGCCAAAGTGAGCTCTGCCCGTTTCGGGGCGCCGGATTGAAGGAGGGACTTTTCATAGCGGTGGGCCTGGACCCTGCCCCCTTCGAGGCGGCAAGCCGCCAGGATATGCGCCAGACGATCATGCTTTTCGGGACCATGCTGCTGGTGGGAGCCGCGGGTTTGATTTCCCTTTCCTGGGCCCATAATTTCAGGCAGGCCCGAACGTATCTCCTTGGTATGCGGGCCTTTACCGCAACCCTTTTAAACCAGATGCCGGTGGGTATGCTGCTGACCGATCTTGGCGGACGCATCGAGAGAAGCAACGAGGCCGCCCGCGGGATGCTCGTTTGCGCGAAGGGTTGCGAAGGGCGCAAGATCACTGATTTCCTTGGTTTTTCCAACGTCTTGCACCGGTTGAGCAAGGAGGAAACTGTTGTCGAGCAGGAGATCGTTTGCACCCTTGACGACTCGACCTGCGTTCCCCTTCTGGTCAATGCCGCCCGCATCCGAAACGGCGACAACCAGCCCGGAGGATACATGTTTCTTTTTTCGGACATGTCCGGGATAAGGCGTTTGGAGCAGCAACTGCGAAGAAGCGAACGGCTTGCGGGTTTGGGCAGACTTGCCGCGGGAGTAGCCCATGAGATCAGAAACCCTTTAAGTTCCATAAAGGGATTTGCGACAATTCTTGCCAGCCGGGCCAGGGGAGACCCCCGCAGCCGCGAGATTGCAGACACCATGGTCCAGGAGGTCGAAAGGCTAAACAGGGTGGTAACCGAACTGATAAATTTCGCAAAGCCTGCGGACCTCAATCTCAGCTCGATTTCCTGCCTGGAACTAATTGGCGAATCGCTGCGACTGGTAGAAAAGCAAGCCCTGGGGCAGGGAGTAAAGATCGAATCGGAAGTCGTTCCCCAAGACCTGCGATTGCAGGGCGACCGGGATCTTTTGGCGCAGGCGCTCTTAAACCTCTACCTTAACGCCATCCATGCCATGGCGCGGGGAGGAACCCTTGAAGTACGGGCTTGGCGTGATCCCGCGGGGGTTACCCTCCTGGTGGCCGATTCGGGGGCAGGCATAAGAGCGGAAGATCTGCCCCACATCTTCGACCCCTACTTTACCACCAAGCCGCGAGGGGTAGGCCTTGGGCTTGCCAACGTCCACAAATTCATCGGCGCCCACGGCGCACAGATCGAGGTGCAAAGCAGGCAGGGGAAGGGTTCAAAATTCATAATCCGGTTTTATTCCCAGCCTGGTCTACAATCAAAAAAAACATCCATGGAGGTGGTACAGGATGTCCCCAGCGCGTAGGACCACCATTCTTGTAGCCGATGACGACCGTTCCCACCGTTTGATGCTTACCACCATGATGCAGGATTGGGGGTATGCCACGATCGAGGCATCCGATGGCAGGGAGGCCCTCGACATTATCCGCTCAAAGCCCGTGGACATGATCCTTATGGACATGCGAATGCCCAATATGGACGGCATTGAGGCCACCCGGGCGATCTACTCCTATAACCCCTCCATTGCGATCGTGATAGTTACGGCTTATTCTTCGATCCCCACAGCCGTTGAAGCCGTAAGGGCCGGTGCCTTCGACTACGTTACAAAACCCATGGACTTTGAAGCCCTGAGGGTTTTGATGCAAAGGGCCCTCGAGCACACCCGGCTTCGCGAGGAAAATGAAAGGCTGCGAGGCCAACTGGCTCGCCTACAGGTCCCGGAGCTAACGGGTACAAGCCCGGCAATGCAAAAGCTCCTGGAGATGATAGCGCTTGTAGCCCCAACAGATACAACCGTGCTCATAACCGGTGAGAGCGGAACAGGAAAAGGCCTGATCGCCCATGCGATCCATGCCAACAGTCCACGAGCGCAAAAGCCCTTCGTCGAGCTAAACTGCGCGGCCATCCCCGCAACGCTTATCGAATCCGAGCTTTTCGGTCACGAAAAAGGCTCCTTTACCGGAGCCGACAGGCAACGAAAGGGCCGTTTTACCACGGCCGATTCCGGTACGATCTTTTTGGATGAAATCGGTGAACTGCCCCTTGCGATGCAGGCAAAGCTTTTGCGCGCGATCCAGGAAGGCCAGATTCAAAGGGTGGGAAGCGACTGCGCGGTTCCCGTCGATGTGCGGGTAATTGCGGCGACAAACCGCGCTATAGAAAAGATGATGCATGAAGGTCTTTTCCGCGAAGACCTCTATTACCGGTTGAATGTTTTCGCCCTATGCGCCCCGCCGCTTAGGGAACGCGTGGAAGATATCCCCGCTTTGGCCCAGGGTTTTCTTGCGGGATTTTCCAAAAAGAGCGGCAAGCTCGTAAAGGGGCTTACTCCCCGTGCGATGGACCTTCTGCTTAAATACGCCTGGCCCGGAAATGTCCGGGAACTCGAAAACGCTATGGAGCGGGCGGCAATACTGGTTCAGGGCGACTATGTGTGCCCTGCGCAGTTGCCCCTTGCGCTTCAGGCCCTCGAGGAAGCACCAGATGTGGATTTTTCCGAACAGGGCCAGGATGAAAGCGGTTTAAGGGATGCAAACCTTGCCGCGATCGAAAAACAGGCCATTTTGAATAAACTCAGGCAAACGGGGGGCAATAAGAGCGAAGCCGCCCGCCGCCTCGGCATAACCCGAAGGACCCTTAAACTGAAGCTCAAAAAATATGACCTGGATATGCAAACCGATTAGAGCTTTTAAAAAGCAAACCTTAAATTAAGAGCTCTTAAGCCTTCGATCATCCAGCTTCCGGTTTGAGCTGTTAAGTGTTATATAAATAACTTTGGCTAAAGAGTAGACGAGCATGGATCAACCCTTGAATTCCTTAGGATAAAGACCCCGGAGACCTCGATGGACTATAAAGATACGCTCAATCTCCCTAAGACCGATTTCCCGATGAAGGCGAACCTTACGGTCCGCGAACCCGAACTGCTCAAAAGATGGGATGAAATAGGTCTCTACAAGCTGCTGCGCGAAAAGGCCGCCGACCGTGCGCGCTACATTCTCCACGACGGCCCTCCCTATGCCAACGGCCATATCCATCTTGGCACGGCTCTTAATAAAATCCTAAAGGACATCATCATAAAATCGCACCAGATGAGCGGGATGAACGCCGCCTACGTGCCGGGCTGGGACTGCCACGGCCTTCCCATCGAGCACCAGGTCGACAAGGAATTGGGCAAAAAGAAAGAGACCGTTTCGCAAAATGAAAGACGCACTCTTTGCCGCCGCTACGCCGAAAAGTTCATCGATATCCAGCGAAACGAATTCAAAAGACTCGGAGTGCTCGGAGAATGGGACAACCCCTATCTCACCATGGCTTACTACTATGAGGCGACAATCGCCCGCGAGTTGGGCCGATTTTTCGAAAACGGCAGTATAGTTAGAAGCAAAAAGCCCATCTACTGGTGTACCAGTTGCCGTACGGCCCTGGCCGAAGCCGAAGTGGAATACGCCGACCACAAATCCCCCTCCATTTATGTGAAATTTGCCCTGAGGCCCGAAGCAGCGGCGAAATTTCCCGAACTCTGCGGCAAAAACCCTTATGTGCTGATCTGGACGACCACCCCGTGGACGCTTCCGGCAAACCTTGCCATCGCGCTGCACCCCGACTTCGTCTACGTTGCCGCCGAGGTTGAAGGCGAGGTCTGGATTCTTGCCCAGGGCCTCCTGGAAAGTGTGATGAGCGCGGCAGGCGTGCAAGACTACAAGGTAATCCGGACTTTCAATGCCGGGGAGCTTTGCGGACTGAAGGCCCGCCATCCCTTCCTCGATCGCGATTCCCTCATACTGCCCGGTCGTCATGTGACCCTGGAAACAGGAACGGGAGCGGTCCATACCGCGCCGGGACACGGGCGAGAAGACTACGAAGCCGGCCTCGAATATGGCCTTGACATCTATTCTCCCGTCGATGACCACGGACGCTTTACAAAAGATGTGGAGTTTTTCGCCGGTCAGTTCGTATTCGATGCAAACAAGGAAGTTATCGCCAAGCTGGAAGAAAACGGCGCTCTTTTGCAAAAGGGCCAAATCTCTCACAGCTACCCCCACTGCTGGCGCTGCAAAAACCCGGTTATTTTCCGGGCCACGCCCCAGTGGTTCATTTCGATGGAAAAAACGCAATTGCGCGAAAAGGCCCTCGATTGGATAGACCGGGTTCAGTGGCTGCCCGGCTGGGGAAGGGAGCGCATTTACGGCATGGTTGCAAACAGGCCCGACTGGTGCATATCCAGGCAGCGCTCCTGGGGGGTTCCCATCTCTGTTTTCCGCTGCTCCGATTGCGGCCAATACATAGCTTCCAGGGAGCTTTTCGATCATATCGTTTCCATGTTTGAAAAAGAGGGCGCCGATGCCTGGTTTACACACCCGGTCGAGGACCTTCTTCCCGAAAACGTTTCCTGCCCCGGGTGCGGGGGCCGCAGGGTTGAAAAGGAAACCGACATTCTCGATGTCTGGTTTGATTCCGGGACCTCCTTTGCAGCCGTTTTGGAAAAAAGGCCCGAACTGGGGCTGCCCGCCGATTTATACCTCGAGGGAAGCGATCAGCACCGGGGCTGGTTTCATTCCTCACTTCTTGCCGCCGTTGGAACCAGGGATACGGCCCCTTATAAAACGGTTCTGACCCACGGATTCGTCGTTGACGGTCAGGGACGCAAGATGTCCAAATCCATTGGAAACGTTATCGCTCCGGAGGAAATAATCCGCCAGTACGGGGCCGAAATACTTCGGTTGTGGGTTGCGGCCGAAGACTACAGGGACGATATTCGTATTTCCCAGGATATCCTTAAAAGGCTAAGCGAAGCATACCGAAGGATCCGCAACACCTGCCGGTTTTTGCTTGGTAATCTCTACGACTTCGATCCGGCCTCCCACGCGGTTGCCCGCGATCAAATGCTGGAACTCGACCGTTTTGCCCTCCACCAGCTCCAGGACCTGATCGAAAAGGTGCGCCAGGGCTTTGATCGTTTCGAATTCCACCGCGTCTATCACGCCCTTCATAATTACTGTGTCGTGGACTTGAGTTCCTTCTACCTCGATATTTTAAAGGATCGCCTCTATACGTGCGCGGCCGACAGCACCGAGCGGCGCTCGGCTCAAACGGTGATCCACATTATCCTCCACACCCTCGTGCGGCTTATGGCCCCCGTGCTCTCATTTACCGCCGAGGAGATCTGGCTTGGCATGGCCAAGGGGGAGGAGCCCTCCGTACATTTGCTGGCCTTTCCAGAACCCGATCCCAGCCTCAAGGACGAACAGCTTGCCGCGCGGTGGGAAAAAATCCTCGTCTTGAGACAGGAGGTGCTTCGAGCCCTGGAAACGGCCCGCAAGGACAAGACGATCGGACACCCCCTCGATGCCCGGGTGCGCTTTTGCCTCCCTCCCGGGTTCGAAGTCGAGTTCGCGGGCTGCGAGGAACTCTTTAGAACCGTTTTTATTGTCTCCCAGGTCTCCATAGAGGCTGAATCGGCTCTCGAGGCTCCGATCGGCCAGGTCGAGCTGCCGGGCTTAAAAATCCAGGTCGAAACGGCTTCGGGTGAAAAATGCGAGCGCTGCTGGGTAAGATCCGAGAAGGTCGGGCAGTTTTTGGACCAGCCCAAGATATGCGAGCGCTGTTACGTGGTCGTGGGCTAGCAACAATGCGCTAAACATTATCCTCAATGCTGGAGGTCGAACAGATGAAAAGCCGGGTATTTTTCACACCGATAAAGGATGCCGACGATATCGAGGCCGTTAATGCGGGTCTCAAAACGCTTCTGGCCAAAAGCGGCTTGCCGGCCGTGGCCGAGCTGGGCGCTAAAGTCGTGGTTAAGCTCCATTTCGGGGAAGATGGCACCGATTCTTTCGTCAGACCGGCCCATGTGCGAATCGTCTGCGATGAATTGGCCGCCCGGGGGGCGCTTCCCTTTTTATCAGACGCCAACACGCTCTATCGCGGCAAGCGGTTAAACTGCGAAGATCACCTGGCTGTCGCCATGGACCACGGATTTACAAGGGATGCCGTTGGCGTCGACGTCTTTATCCCCGATGATACCAACGATCAGAACGTCGTTGATATAGAGATCGATCAAAAGTTCATTAAAACCGCCAGCATCTGCCGCTGCTACATGGATGCCGACGCGATAGTGGCCGTCACTCATTTCAAAGGCCACGGCCTGACCGGTTTTGGCGGATCGTTGAAAAATCTTGGCATGGGATGCGCCACCAGGCGGGGCAAACTCGCTCAGCACTGTGACGTAACCCCCAGCTTTTACGAAGACAAATGCATCGGCTGCGGGGAGTGCGAGAAGGTTTGCCCGGTGAACGCAATCCATATGGAAAACGATAGATCGGTCCTTGACAGAGCCACGTGCATCGGCTGCGCCAACTGTATTGCCGCCTGCCCCAGCGGGGCGCTTATGGTGGATTTTAAAGCGGGCGACGATCTGCAAAAAAAGATGGTCGAATATACGTACGCTATTCTAAAGGACAGAAAAGGCAAGGCGGCCTATTTGAATTTTGCCCTGAGAATAAACAAGGAATGCGATTGCTGGCGTTACGGCAACCAGCGGATCGCCCCCGATGTCGGCCTCTTCGCCTCAATAGATCCCGTTGCCATAGACAAGGCGAGCCTGGACCTCGTAAACAACGCGTGCGGAAAGGAAATCTTTAAGGAGTTCCACCCCGATCAAAATCCTTACCTGCAGCTCGAATACGCCGAGAAAATCGGTCTGGGAACCACCGACTACGAGCTCATAAAGGTGTGACAGGAGCAATACCGAATCAGGGAGCTCGTGATAGCTTCCTGATCCAACATATGTTCAAGATGATCCGGTCAATATGATCGATCCCCGTGGATTGGAGGGGTTTGGGTTCGGCTTTTCGCCGGGTGATTTTAATCCGGCGGTTCAGTACACACCGCAGACAAATGATGCCTCTTCCCTTGGTGATGATTTTGCTTCATATATGGACGCGAATGGGCAGCATGTTATTAATTATATGAGTAGTAACGATGTTCAAAGTGGGTTGAGACAGTTTGCATGGGGTGCGGCTGGATCGCCACAAGAGTTGCTTTTTATTGACGACAGCGCTTGGAATGGCTTGGGTGGAGTCTTTAATAATTATCCAGGTACGAACGGTTCCGCAATAGGTATTATTTCTATAATTATGTCCGTTAGTATGGACAAGGCCACGCAGAATAGCTCGTGCTCTTCGAAATAGAGTGATTGTAGCCATGTTGTGATCAGGCCTTGTTCCGACTATTTTAAGGTATACTAAAGTAGGAATATGAAATGAATAATCCATTCCCACCTTCGAATTTGGGAAAGATTCTGACCCCTAAGGTCAAGAAAAACGGGAAATGGCAAAGAAAGTCTAATTTTGATATTGAAAATATTAAGATTAAATTTCGCAAGTCGTCATTTACTAATATAACAATGCCACTATCAGCAGGTATTGTTGTCCTAATTGTATTACTTGCTATTACATCAAGAAGTCCAACATTTCCACACGCTCCACTCATTCCATATAGATCGTATATTTGTATATTAATTTCTTTATCTGTTTTTGTACTCACATATATATATCAGATATTTACTGGTAGAGCCTTGGCATCTAGTCCGTCATTTAAGGTATGCAATAAATGTTTTAAGGAAGATTATGCCGGATTAAGAGAGTGCCCTTGTGGAGGAATTCTTGAACCTCCTGAATTCTATACGTTTATTGAAGAGAGCCAATCAGTTCCCCCAAGCAAAGGTGGAAAAGGGCAAGTCTCCTCTTGACAATGAAACCAAGGGGCATTGTCGCTGCCGCTGGCCGCGGAAGTCGCTTCGCATCGGCGGGTCCGATAATCGGAAAAATGGGAAAAATGGGGCCTGCCCTTGAAAAAGGAAAATCCGGCTCACTCCTCCGGTCGGGAGAAGTCGCTGCGCTACGGTAAATGCGCACGGGGGTAAATGCGCACGGGGTCGGACCAAGCTAAATCGTTAATTGGCGAGGCTTTACCTCGCAAATGAGGCCGTTTTACGGCCTTAAACCGATGTTTTTCACGTGCAAAAGAGCTATTTAAGGCAGCTTCCAAACAACATTTCCGGCGGCTTGCTGATCCCCTCCGCGCTCCGCCGGGCGGGGGAATGCGATAATCTGCCCCATATTATGTAAGAAGAGTCGGACCTCTTTACCTGCGCTGATTACATAGTATCGATTATCGGATGGCCTGGCCGGATGGCGGTGGGGTTCAGGTTCCTGCCGTTTCGATCCTCTCGATTGCCTCAGCCGGGCCTTGCGGGTTAAATCAGGGGCAAAGCGGAGGTCGTTTTGGCCAGGCTGTACGGTCATACCTCTGATTGCTCCAATAACCGTTTCGAGCGCCAAAAACAGTAACTAGGGGGACGCCCCGCTCATAGCCGGATATCTGCTTTGGGGTAACCTTGAGTTTCCAGTCGATCCTGAGGAATAACGACCTGGCAAAACACTTCATCCTGCCCTGCAAGGGGGCCTAGACCGGCAGTAATTTTAAAAGGGCCCCCAGCGCCACGGCCTTTTCCTGGCTAAGCTCGCCGATTTGCCCCCTTCTTTCAGTCATCGTTCGAAAGTGCGTAAAATCGGTAGGAAGCGTCTCATTTTCGACCAGAAAGGCGATTCTTTGCATAATTCCACGAATTTGCTCCGGACTTCGCACCTTTCCGGCCTTACCCGTGGTTCTTACGAAATACTCTATCTTCATTTTTCCACAGGCGGCGTTATATTCCAGGTCCTTGACGCGATGGAGAGTTAAAATCGCATAATCGCCAAGCGCCTGCCAGAAAACCTCGTCATAGCCACGCCAGGTCGGCAAATAAAAACGCAGTAAGGCAGGCATTTTGCTCCCGTCTATCAACACGGCCTTGTAGAGGACAACCGGCACTCTTTGGACTTCCTCTTCATTTAGGCTATCGAAAATCCCGAACAGGACCCGCCTTTGCATTTTGCGCAAACGCTTCTCAAATTGCTCGAGCAATCCCCCCTGGCCGGGAATAGTGCTAAGATTTTCCAAAATCTTTTCAATTGCCGCTTCCATAAAGTCCTCCCCCGGGACCGGAAAGGCATAAACTCCACCTGGCCCGGTTTTCGCTACGTTAATCATCTCGATAATTTTTATATAGGACCTTTTTTTATGCAAAGAGGCGAACAACACCGCCTTGTAGCTCCGCTGGATCACGATTATCCTTAAGAACTAAGGACTTACAGCCTCTGTATAAGGTAGAGAAAAGAAGGGACGGGAATTTTCCTCTTTAATTTGTAGAATTCCCTCTTTATGTTTTTTCTCCATCCGCATTGGCCGGTATCGAGCAGGGGGGAAAAATAGACGGTCCCCTTGGGGCAGCGGTGGTCGAAATGTTTTTCAATAAGTTTCACGATGGATTCTGTATGAGCGGGGGGAAGGTCTGGAGCGAAGACAAAATTGGAGGTGATCTCAATTCGGTCATATCTTTTGTTGAGAGCGACGATTTTGCCGTAGGCGGCCTCGACCCCTTCGACCGTGATACCCTTTCCGAGCCTGGCGAGTGTGTCCCGATCCCCCGATTCCAGCCCGACATTTATATAGGTTTTGAAGGGAAGCCCCCCGATACGCTCGAATGTTTCACGGCTGGCTCTGAGTAAGGAGGCAACGCTTCCGAAAATAAAAAGACTTGGGTCGCTAAGGTTTGAGTTTTTAAAATCGAAAGCTTCAAAAGCCAGTCGCGCACCATATTCGAGCAGTTCGGGATCTGAATTCATGGCGTCATGCTGGCCCAAAAACACGGAGTTGTAATTGGAGATGTCTTTGCCGAAAAAGTCCCTGAGTCCTTCGATTTGCCTCTTTATATTTTCTTTGGAACGATCCTTAAACCGGAGCCGTGACTT
>JBMFHI010000110.1:0-11728 GCA_049976905.1 Syntrophobacteraceae bacterium
GTAAATCCTGTCATCCTGTCCGGTTTTTCGTTTTTGGATAAGAAGCTAAAGGCTAAGACTTTGACAGGATTACAGGATCGACAGGATTAAACCCAAAAATATCGTCCCGGTTTTTTTATCCTGTAAATCCTGTAATCCTGTCCGGTTTTTTGCTTTTGGAAAAGAAGCTAAAGGCTAAGACTTTGACAGGATTACAGGCTTGACAGGATTAGACCTAAAAATCTCGTCCCGGTTTTTTTATCCTGTAATTTCTTCAATCCGGTAATCCTGTAATCCTGTCGGAATTTTCGAGTCTAAAGAGATGAATGCAGCAAAGAACGGGAGAGAAAGATTTCGGTGGTTGGACAGCGTCAAGGGAATAGCCGTTCTCTGGATAGCTCTCTATCACTGTCTTCTTGCTTACGGCAGTGCAAAGATCCCCTGGCCGATAACGCTTGGCTCCTTTGGCGATTATTTACGCCAGGCAGCGCAGGAGTCAGCCCTCGAAAAGCTTGGCCACGCTGCCGCAGGCCTCTTGGCAGCCATCATTCAGCGTGGTCCTCAGGCCGTGGGGGTCTTTATCCTTTTTAGTGGGTTTGGCCTTACCTACTCGCTGGTAAAGCGGGGCAAATCCAAGCCCCCGTGGACCACCTGGTACAGGCGTCGCCTGACGAGGCTTTTTCCGGTGTACTGGGTTGCACACCTTATCTTTCTCGTTTCACCATTCGCCTATATTCAAAACCATGTAGACTACCGGTTCCTTTTGAGTTTGCTTGGCGACAGGGTCTATCCGATCGCTAAGATGTTTTTCTATTTCGTACCGGCCTGGTGGTTCATGGGGCTGCTGATAGAACTCTACATTTTTTATCCTCTGCTCTACACGCTCATGCAACGTTTGGGGTGGCTCAAATACCTGGCGCTGTGCATTCTTCTCAGCACGGGATCCCGATTCATTCTAAACGATGTGTTGAAGGCAAACGGATATTACGAGATGGGCGGTTTTTTTGTCTGCAGGCTCTGGGAGTTCGCAGCGGGGATGGCCTTTGGCAAACTCATGGCCCAAAGACCCGAGTTTACGCTTACAAGGCTGCTATCCTGGAAGGCGTTGGCAGCCGGGATACTCCTTTACACCGTAGGCGTTTACTTCTATCAGCCCAATTTTCTCTATTTTTTCTCAGACGGCCTTACCACCATGGGCTTGTCGGTATTAATGATTCATTTCGCCCACCTCTGCGACTCAATCCCCGGTGTGGGAAAATCGCTTGCAAAAACAGGCGTCTATTCTTACAGTATTTATCTTCTACATCAGCCCTATGTGATGTACGTTGGGAGAACGATCCGCTCGGCCGGTATGGGATTTTTCCTTGTAGTTGCCTGCGCGGCCACCCTGCTTGTCGTGATTGGTTCGATTTCAATGGAATACTCGGTTAACCGCGCCGTAGATTCTCTTGGGATTTGAGTCGCCGGCAGGTATAACAATTAAAAAAAGCAAGGATTCATCCATGGTGAGACAGCTGAGTGGAAACGAAATCGACGCCCTTCATTACGAATTGCTCGTTAAGGACATCACTGCCGCGGCTGAAAGACTGCCACCTTTTCCAGACGTTGCCTGGAAGATTGTTTCCCTTGTCAAATCCATGGCGCCGGTAAGGGAGATAGAGGCCCTTATAGCCTATGACCCGGCGATCTCGGCAAAAATCCTCAGGATGGCAAATTCGGTCTATTATGGGCGGCAATACGGGGTGCGCACCGTCAGGGAGGCTATCTTGCTTCTTGGCGACAAGCGACTCATCCAGGTAGTGATTGCGGCCTGCGCCACCCTCTACTACGGGCCCGGCAACTCACAGGATGAGCGCGACCTGTGGGAACACTCCATCAACACGGCACTTCTTTCGGAAATAATAGCCCGCCTCACCAAACAGACCTCCGTCCTTACTCTCTACACCGCCTCCTTATTGCACGACATAGGTAAAACCGTACTCAATCTCTACGCGAGGATCTACCTTCACACCAGCATACACAAAATCGCCGGCGACAAGGACAGCATAAGAGGCGAACGGCAGGCGCTTGGAATCGATCACGAAAAACTTGGCGGTCTTATTGCCCGCAAATGGAAATTTCCCCCTGAGATCGTTTCGGCCATCGAGCATCACCACAATCCCGAAAAAGCCGGACCCTATGAGAACATTTCCTCCCTGGTCTACCTTGCAGACAACATGGCCAACTTCTTTTCCGAAAAAACCGAGGAGCAGCACCCCAAAGTTTTCGATGCTGAATCAGACAGCGTTTTCAAAAAGTACACCATCACGCGCAAAATCGTTGAAGATTGCCGCCAGGAACTCAAAACCAACCTTGCCGATATAGCCAAGGTGCTGGGGTCAGTGTGATGGGGCAAAGGCGGGATCGGCGGCCGGCCTAACGGCCGGACCATTTTTTAAAGACAAGCGTACCATTGGTTCCACCGAATCCAAACGAGTTCGAAAGCGCGATATCCATTTGAGCCTCGCGGGCCGTGTTCGGCACGTAGTCGAGATCGCAGTCGGGGTCGCTCACTTCGTAATTCATGGTCGGAGGCATCACCTGGTTATGCAGCGTAAGGACGGTATAAGCGGCCTCCACACCACCGGCAGCACCAAGGAGGTGGCCGGTTATCGACTTTGTGGAACTTACGGCCAACTTGTAGGCGTGATCGCCAAAGACTGTCTTTATCGCCTGAGTCTCATATTTATCGTTAAGTTCCGTTGAGGTGCCGTGGGCGTTAATGTACTGGACCTGCCCGGGTTTAATGCCCGCATCGTCTAGGGCCATTTGCATGCAGCGCGCCGCACCTTCGCCGTCGGGGGCGGGGGCAGCCATGTGGTAAGCGTCACCCGAGGCCCCGAAGCCTATCACTTCGGCATAGATTTTTGCTCCCCGCGCACGGGCGAATTCGAGTTCTTCGATGACGAGCAACCCCGCGCCCTCGCTAAGGATGAAACCGTCGCGTCCCTTATCAAAAGGCCTGGAAGCGTGTTGCGGGTCGTCATTTCTGGTCGATAGCGCCCGCATTGCGCTAAACCCCGCAACAGCCAAAGTCGTAATGGTGGATTCGACACCACCTGTTATCATCGCATCACAAAAACCGTTTCGGATGAGATGATAGGCCTGACCGACGGCGTGAGTGCCCGCGGCGCACGCGGTTTGCAAGGACAAATTGGGCCCCCTGGCCCCGTGGTAGATCGAAATAAGCCCGGGAGCCATATTGCTTATGATCATCGGAATGAAAAAGGGGCTGACCTTTTTGGGACCCGAATCCATCAACTGCTTGTGGGATTCTTCTATGGTGAGAATGCCGCCAAGGCCGCAACCGACCACTACCCCGACACGCGGGGAGACCTCAGGGGAGATCTTTAGACCTGCGTCTGCCATGGCATAATGGGCCGCACCCAGGGCGTAGCGCAAAAACGGGTCCATCTTTCGCAGTTCTTTTTTGCTGATAAACTCTTCGGGGTGGAAATTTTTCACCTCTCCGGCGATTCTTGATGGATACGCGGAGCAATCAAAGCGCGTAATTGGCCCGATACCCGACTTGCCGGCTATAAGGCTGGCCCAGTTCTCCTCGATTCCAATGCCGATCGGAGACACCAACCCGATACCGGTAACCACCACACGCCGTCTGTTATTGTCTGATTTCATCCTGCCTTTCCCCCGGAAAGTCCCTTTGCATTTGATTAAACTTGACGCTCACAGCCCCAGAATCCCTAGGCCATGAACATTCCTCCGTTAACGTGGATTACCTGCCCGGTTATATACCCAGCCGCATCGGAGGCTAGAAAGACAACGGCGGCCGCCACCTCCTCGGGAGCGCCCGCTCTGGCCGCCGGAATCTGCGAAAGCAAAGCCTCTCTGGCCTTGGCCGGAAGCGCGGCAGTCATGTCCGTTTCGATATACCCGGGAGCAACCGCATTTACCGTGATCTTCCTTGAGACGATTTCACGGGCAAGCGACTTCGTAAGACCGATAATGCCCGCCTTCGCGGCCGAATAGTTGCACTGCCCCGGGTTACCCGTAGCAGCCACAACAGAGGTAACATTTACGATGCGACCGAAGCGCCGGCGCATCATAGGCCTGATCACGGCCTGGGAGCACAGGAAGGCCCCCTTGAGGTTGGTGGCCATAACCACATCCCACTCAGCAGGCTTCATGAGAGCCAGAAGATTATCCCTGGCTATTCCGGCGTTATTTACCAGAACGTCAATGCGGCCGTGGGTCTCAACGATTTTATCGAAGGCAACCTTGACGGCCTCGGGATCGGCCACATCGAAACCCATGGCCGTCGATGCTCCGCCCCTGCCCCTGGCCATAGAGACGGTCTCGTTTGCGGCCTCGGGACTCGAGTTATAATTGACGATTACGTGGGTGTCCGGAGCGGCCATTTGCACGGCAATGGCACGGCCGATACCCCGGCTTGCCCCAGTTACCACGACAACGCGCTGATCGCTCAATTTAGCTCCTTTAAAATACGGCAATGCCCAAGTCCCCCTACTACGCGTCACCCTGAAACCGTGAACTGTCGTCTTGCAAACAGGGCCAGGCGAAGGAGACTTTCTTTTACTCTTGCCGCTCGCGCTTTATGCGCTTAGCGAACTCGGGAATAAATTCGAAAAGATCGGCCACAACACCGTAAGTGGCCACGTCGAAAATAGGAGCGCTCGGGTCCTTGTTTACGGCCACAATAACCTGCGAGCCCTGCATTCCGACAAGGTGCTGAACCGCGCCTGAAATACCAACGGCCATGTAGAGCGTTGGCGCTACAGTCCTGCCGGTCTGCCCGACCTGATGGGAGGGGGCCATCCAGCCTTCCTCGACCGCCCCGCGGGAAGCCCCAACCGCACCGTTTAACAGCTCGGCAAGGCCTTCGATCAGTTTGAAATTCTCACCGTTTCTAAGACCGCGCCCTCCGGAGACGATAACATCGGCTTCGGTCAGTTTGGCGGTCTGATCCTGCTC
Source organism: Syntrophobacteraceae bacterium (assembly GCA_049976905.1). GTDB lineage: Bacteria > Desulfobacterota > Syntrophobacteria > Syntrophobacterales > Syntrophobacteraceae > SbD1. The sequence goes on from JBMFHI010000110.1 coordinate 4,969, forward strand.
GGCGATCACTTCGAGCACTTCAACCCGGGCCTGGAAACACTCGGCGGGCAGCTCCACCTTCTCGACGCGCCCCTTGCGGCCTTCAAGTCTTACGGGCTTCATGACCTTGGGGCGCACGGTAGCCATCTGCGGCCGCCGGTTGGGACAGATGATGGTAGCCATGATATTTCCGCCAAATGCCGGCCGGGTCTGGAGCAAATGCCCTTCCTCGGCAATATCGAGCTCCGTGCAATCGGCGGTAAGTCCTGTTTGCAGTCCGGCAGCCACACGCGGAATAAAGGAGCGCCCCATGCTGGTCGCACCGGCAAGAAGGATTTCGGGCCGCTTGCGCTTTACCAGTTCAACGATGCATTTCGAATAGCGCTCATCGGTAAAATGGGCAAGTTCGGGACGATCGACCATGTAGACCACTTCGGCTCCATAGGAGATCAGGTCCTGGGCCATCTGCTCGTTTAGCCCGGAGCCCAGCAAGACCGCGCCAAGCTCAACGCCTCTTTTGTCCGCCAGTATGCGCCCGGCACTAAGCAACTCATGGCTCACCGCATGGACCTTGCCTTCGCGCCATTCGGCGTAGACCCATACCCCACGGTAGCTTTTAAGGTCCTCGGAAGGACCGTGACCGACCTCTGGAATAGACAGGGCGCCAAACTCGCACGTATCGACGCAAATACCGCACAGCGAGCAATCATCGGAGACTTCCACCTCGTTTTCACGAAGCGAAATGGCCCCCATCGGACAAGCTCCCGAACACACCCCGCAAACCGTGCACTTTTGTTTGTCTACAGTAGCTTTCATAGACCTGGCACCCTGGCCTTCTTAAGATATTGGAAAAGCTGATCGGCCTGATTTTCGAGCGAACCTTCAAGCTGGACTCGCTCGCCGCGCCTCTGAGGGCTAAAAACCCGCACGACCTGGGTAAAGGAGCCGCAAAGGCCCGTTGCGTTGGGGTCAAGACCGAGTTCTAAAACGCCCCAGACGGGAATTTCGGCTTTTTTGGCGCGCATTTTATGCCTAAGAGAAGGAACCCGCGGTTCTCCCAGTTCCTTTATGACCGTTAACAAAGCCGGCAGCTCGACTTTCCACAGCTCGCTTCCCTCATCGGTTTGGCGCAGGACCCGCAAAAATCCCGGCCGGTCCAAATCGATCTTTTTAACAAAGGTAGCGTAAGGAACATCGAGTAAAGCGGCCATCTCAGGCCCAACTTGGGCTGTATCGCCATCGACCGCCTGTTTTCCGCAGATAATTAGATCCACGTCGCCCATTTTGCGCACGGCTGCTGCAAGAGTGGTAGAGGTGGCCCAGGTATCGGAGCCGGCAAAGGCGCGGTCGCTAAGAAGCACCGCGTCGTCGGCCCCAAGCGAAAGGGTTTCTCTCAGGGCCTCTGTGGCCTGAGGCGGTCCCATAGTAATCACTGTGACCCGTGCGCCGTTCTGGTCCTTGATCTTAAGCGCTCCCTCGACGGCAAACATATCGAAAGGATTGATTATGCTCTCGACCCCCTGCCTTACCAGCGTGTGGGTGTCCGGATCGATTCTGACGTTTTTGGTGTCAGGCACCTGCTTGATGCATACGACGATGTGCATATCAGATGAAGCTCTCCTTCAGCCTGCCGTATTCCTTGTTGAGTTCCTGGCCGATAATGTTTCTCTGAATTTCGTTAGTGCCCTCGTAAATCTGAAGGATCTTGGCGTCCCGCATCATTTTTTCCACCGGGTAGTCCTTCATGTAGCCGTAGCCGCCAAGCACCTGCACGGCGTTGGTTGATACCTCCATGGCCACATCGCCCGCGAACACCTTGGCCATCGCAGCCACTTTGCTGACCTCGCGAGGCTCTGAGTCCATGTAGCGGGCCACAGAGTAGATCAGAGAGCGAGCCGCCTCGGTTTTGGTGGCCATATCGGCAAGCTTGTGCTGAATGGCCTGAAAGCTTATGATCGGCTTTTCAAACTGCACTCTTTTTCTTGCATATTCCACGGCTACATCCAGGGCTCCCTGCGCAAGCCCCACTCCCAGGGCGCCAATGCCGGGCCTGGATTTATCGAAGGTCTTCATGGCGATAATAAATCCCATGCCTTCCTTTGCGATCAGCCTGTCGGCGGGGATACGGCAGTCCTGGAAAATAAGCTCACGAGTGGCCGAAGCACGGATACCGAGCTTCTTTTCCTTTTTTCCAAAGAAAAACCCCGGGTCGCCCTTTTCAACCACAAAAAAACTCGCGCCCCTGGGACCTTTAGCCTTATCGGTTATAGCCAGAACGGAATAAATTTCGGATTCGCCCCCGTTTGTGATCCATTGCTTGGAGCCGTTTAACACATAGCTGTCCCCGTCTTTAACAGCCACGGTTCGAATGCCCGAAACATCGCTTCCTGCCCCCGGTTCGGTCAGCCCGAAGGCGGCAAGCCTTTTGCCCGAAGCTATCTGAGGCAGATACTTTTGTTTCATCTCCTCGCTGCCGAACAAAAGAATCGGATAGGCGCCAAGGCCGCTTGCAGCAAAGCTGGTCGCTATTCCAATACAGGCTTCCCCAAGCTTTTCCACCGCAAGGCAGTTTTCAAACACTCCCCCGCCCGTCCCCCCGTACTGTTCAGGGATATAGAGACCAAAGAGGTCTGCCTGGGCCAGTGTGCGCATGATCTCCCACGGGAACTCTTCGGATTCATCCAACTCGGCCCTGATCGGGCGAATTTTTTCCCTGGCGATCTGCTCGGTCAGCTCCTGGATCATCTTCTGTTCTTCAGTCAAGAAATAGTCCACCGTGTTTCCTCCGATAGAAATACTTACCTCATAATTGGCAGCCCGAAAAAGAGCGCAAAAACTTGAAATCAGGCTTCCTTAACACAAAAGAGGCGATAAGCCAACATCAGGTTTGCACCAATACTCACAGGCCAAAAGAGCCTCGTTTTGCTCCTCAGCCCATTTCAGCGCAAACAGCTGTATCGACGATAAAGCCCAAGGCACGCAGCCATTAACACGAACAACCGCTCCTTAAGCTTTAGCCGGTTCGCTACCAAACCCTGGCTGTGGGTAAAAACTGCAGACCAGCCAAAGTGGAAGGGAACTCCATCCGGGATGGACGCGGCGTCAAGCGAAATCGGCCTTCCGTCACGAATGGAAACACAGAGGGCGTAAAGCAGGTCTTTTGAGCCGGGAAAATTCCCGCAAGACGTCTGGCCGAGGCGCCCCCGTCCCAGTTTCTCCGCGCTTACAAACACACTCCGCCACGCCTGCGGCCGGTATACGAATTGCTAAATTAATCGCGGCTTAACGCATCATTTAGATAACCGCTGGAGCGAAGCGATCCAACAAGACAAAAAAAGGCTCGCCTGGAGACGCATTCCGGATCGGGGGAAAAAAAGGAGGCAAACATGCCCCTAAGCCCTTATCACCCGGCAAGACATCTAAGCCCCTGGCGATTTTTGACAATCAAATTCGCTTCGACCCAGGGCGCTACTCTTCTTCGAGCTCCAGGACCAGGCGGCCTTTATAGTACCCGCAGTTGGGGCAGGCACGATGGGCCAGGTGCAATTCACTGCATTGGGAACAACGGGCCAGAGCCGGCAAGGCTAGGCCGTGATTTGCCCGGCGCTTGTCGCGTCTGGCTTTAGACGTTTTTCTCTTCGGTACACCCATTCTCTTAGCTCCTATTGACAAATCCGCCCGCAAAACCGGGCACCGCAAACAAAAAAAAGCTAATCCCTGGACTCCGGCTTTTTAAGGAGCCTGAGCTTTGCAAAGGGGGATCTAGACCCGCGGGATTTGCACCTGCAGGCCTCTTCATTGAGGTTTACGCCGCACCCGGGGCATATCCCCCTGCAATCTTCCCTGCAAAGAACCTTGACGGGTAAGGCCAGGAAAATCTGTTCCACGACAAGAATGTCCACCTCGATAACTTCGCCGTCAAAGAACTCGTAGAACAATTCATCGGCTTCGAGTTCTTTTTCTTCCTCGCGCTCCGCTTGCCCCTCGGTGACCAGGTATAAATCGACCTTTTCGTCGAGGGTAAGCGATACCGGGTTGAGGCAGCGATGGCAGGCAACCTCCAGGACACCCTTAATGGTTCCCGTAATTTTTATATGGTCCACCCTTTTATCAAAAAAAAGGAGTGCGTTGACCGGTCCAAGAAGCTTGAGAGCAAAGGGGTCGTCGGCGGGCACAAACCGGTCCACCATTTCCTGGTCCCAATGTAGACTGAGGCTACGTCCCGATTCGGGTATTTCGTCAACGCGAACACGCATAGCTTAAGTTAAGACCATCAGTTAAAAGCAAACATAAAACATTTAGTATAAACCAATCGGCACTTCTGTCAATTATTTTCACCGCTCCCAGGCGATTTGCCACTTTTTAGAGCTTTGCCTCCGCTTGCTTTACAATAGCTTTCGAGACAAGGGCGAAGACATCTTTCCAGGCGTGCAAGGTCCACATGCCCTTTCCGTAGCCGATCTTGCGGCTCACTTCGAAATCGGCCACCTGTTTGCCCCCACGGCTGATCTGGACTCTGACCTTTAGTACCGTATCGCCCTTATAGGGCATGAGACGTTTAATAAAGCCCGTCTCTTTAAAGGAGACGATCCGGCAAGTCATGAAATAGGGTTGGCCTTCGGACTGGGGGATCCAGAGCATGCCCTTTTCCTTCAGGCAATCATCGATGCCGTTCCATAGCATCCCGATGGCATCCACGTCAAAGACCTGGTTGGTGTCGTTTGAGACATCGACCACCTTTATTCTTATGGGCGAATTCGCAACCTCGGCCACCGTTGGAAGGGTGCCGGGCGAACCGGCGCTTTTATGTCCCCAGATGGAGCATCCGAAAAGACATAGCGCCAGGAGGACAAGCGCCAAAAAACGAACCTTTTTAGCCATGATAAATGAGCCTTTCTGCCGGATTTTGTGCGAATTTATACGAAAACAGGGGAAGAATCTAGTGATTAGTGAACAGGCGCGGCGAGTAAACGCTGATTGGTATGCGGCGCAAGGCTCGGGCCGGCCGGATCTTTGGGCAAAGAGTCGAGGTAGGCGAGCCTTTATGTTGGATTGAGTTTAAGCCCGCATTATGCTAAGCAGAGAGATTGCTTATTAAAGTGATGTCGCATCGCTAGCCAGGAATGACCGGAAGGCCTCATGCAGGCTTGCACAGGAGAGTTTTCAAAATGGAACAGGTTATTACCCGATTTCCCCCCAGCCCCACGGGAGCCCTTCACATCGGAGGGGCGCGCACGGCTCTTTTTAACTGGCTTTTTGCCCGAAGCCGTGGCGGCAAATTCGTCCTCAGGATCGAAGACACCGATATCCAACGATCAACCGAAGAATCGGTCAAGGCCATCATCGACGCCATGGAATGGCTGGAGCTTAGCTGGGACGAAGGCCCCTATTTCCAGACCCACCGCCTGGCGGTCTACCGCGAATACGCCCAAAAGCTTCTGGACACCGGCCATGCCTACTGGTGCGAATGCAGCGCGGAGCAACTCGAGAAGCGCCGAAGCGCGGCCCTGGCAGAAGGCCGCAAGCCCAAATACGACGGCGCCTGCCGATCTAAGGGGCTTGAGCGTGGCCCAGACAGAGTACTCCGGTTTCGCTCCCCCGAAACAGGCACGACTATTCTCAAAGACATCATAAAGGGCCCCATCGAGTTTGAAAACAGCGAACTCGACGACCTTGTGATACTAAAAAGCGACGGAGTGCCCACTTATAATTTCGCCGTCGTAATTGACGACATAACGATGGGGATCACCCACGTAATCCGCGGCGACGACCATGTAAACAACACCCCTCGCCAGATCCTTATCTACAGGGCCCTTGGGGCAAAGCTCCCCGAATTTGGCCATGTGCCCATGATCCACGGCGAAGACCGCTCGCCCCTTTCCAAGCGTCACGGCGCCACTTCGGTCATGGAATACAAAAAAATGGGATTTCTTCCCGAAGCGCTTCTAAACTGTCTGGTGCGGCTTGGCTGGTCTCATGGCGACCAGGAGATCTTTACGCGCCAGGAGTTAATCGAGAAGTTCTCCCTGGAAACCGTGGGCAAATCCCCAAGCATCTTTACAATGGAGAAGCTGCTGTGGCTAAATGCCCATTATATAAAGGAAAATAGTCCACAGGAACTTGCCCGGCTGCTCAAACCCTTTTTGGCCGAGCGAAATTACCCCGAAAAACCCGATGAGTTTCTTGCCGCCGCGATTCGCACTCTTCAGCCCCGCTCCCACACCCTGGTGGAAATGGCCGATGCGATGCGCTTCTACATGGTAGAGGGAATCGAGTTTGAACCCGAGGCCGCCGCAAAGTTTCTCACCGCAGAAATGAGAGGGGTTTTTTCCGGGCTGTTCCGCGAGTTGTCAAAACTTGAAACATTTGATGAAACCAGCCTGGAGCCGGTCTTCAGGAACACGGCGCAGGACTTGACGGTAAAGCTGGGAAAAATTGCCCAACCGGTTAGAGTCGCCCTTACGGGTGGAACGAAAAGCCCCGGTCTTTTTGAAATTATGGAAGTGCTGGGAAAAGAAGCCGTACTTGCGCGGCTCGAAAAGGGCCTCAAATATATCGAAACCGTTTAACCAACCCTTTGCAGGGGATTACAGGATCGACAGGATTAGACCCCAAAATATCGCCCCGGTGTTTTATCCCGTAAATCCTGTAATCCTGTCGGGCTTTTCCTTTTTGGATAAGAAGCGAAAGGCTAAGACCTTGACAGGATTACAGGATCGACAGGATTAAACCAAAAAATATCATCCCGGTTTTTCATCCTGTAAATCCTGTAATCCTGTCG
>JBMFHI010000111.1:0-11652 GCA_049976905.1 Syntrophobacteraceae bacterium
ACATCGGCAGGCTCTTAAACTTTCTGGAAACTTTTTACCCGGCCCACATTGCCAAGGAGGATAAATCCTTTTTTTTACCCGTGCATGGAATATTTTACAAAAGAAGAACTTGCCTCCATGCTCGAACGGTTCTGGGATTTTGACCGAAAGCTAATTCACGAAAAATACAGTCTTGCGGTGGCCGAGCTGGCAAAAACACGCGAGATCGGACCTGATGCGCCGCCACCGTTTAGAGATGTCTAGCCTGAGTTTTGGTCGGCCGGTGCATCTACCGCGCTACGGCCACAGGATATATAATGGAGTATCGGAGCCGGATTCGCACCGAATCTGAGTAGCCTAAAAGATACAGAGGCCGGTGGTGGAGAGCGCAAACCATCCCGGTCTACTCGAAATCGGCTTTGCCTTTTAAAAATCCTGGGCGTAAGGGGGGGCGGGCGCCGGAGAGATCTTTTCGATTATGAAAAAAATCGCCATAGGAATCGATCTTGGAGGCACTAAAATAGCCTTGGGCGCTGTGGATGAAAACGGCGCCCTGCTCGACCTGGTCCGAGAGACCACCAACGCCGGGGAGGGCTACACCGCTGTAGTTGCGCGAATGGTCGCAGGAATCGAGCGGCTTGTCGCGGCGACCCCGCACCAGATAGCCGGGATCGGGCTAGGGGTCGCAGGTCAGGTGGATCCGGTGAGCGGGGCGGTCCTGTTCGGGCCAAATCTGGGCTGGCATGACGTGCCGCTGCGCAGGGATATAGAAAAGGCATGCGGGCTTCCCGTTGTGGTGACCAACGACGTTCGGGCGGCCATGCGGGGCGAATGGCTTTTCGGAGCCGGGCGGGGAGCCACAGACCTTTTGTGCGTCTTTATCGGCACAGGTATTGGCGGAGGCATTATTTGCGCAGGCATTCCGCTTGAGGGGTGCAGCAATACGGCCGGGGAGATCGGGCACATTACGGTGGATCTACAAGGGCCTCTTTGCACGTGCGGCAACAGGGGGTGCATGGAAGCTGTAGCAGGCGGATGGGGCCTGGCCCGCAGCGCCAGGCAATCGGTTGCGGCCGATCCGCTCCCTGGCCGCAAAATATTTGAGATGGCCGGGGCAAATCTTGACAACATAACGGCAAAGATTGTGGTGCAAGCCTTTCGTGAAGGTGATCGGCTGGCCGCAAGCCTCATCGATTCGGCCGTGCAAGCCCTTGGCGCCGGTGTGGCCGCTTTGGTGAATGCACTTAATCCTTGTCTTGTGATCCTTGGCGGGGGTATTGTGGAAGGGATGCCCGAATTGGTCTTGCGCGTAGAAGACCAGGTGCGAAGCCGCGCTCTTAGCGCTGCTCTTGCCCAGCTCACTTTCCGTGCCGCGCGGCTTGGAAACCAGGCCGGAATTATCGGAGCCGCTGCCCTTGCCATGACCCGGGCCGGCTGATTCTTTTTTGTATGGGCGGCTTCGAGCCGCAAGAAAGCGCGCCAGATGAAAAAACTTCTTTCCGCCTCCATTCTTTCGGCCGATTTTGGCAGGCTGGCCGATGAGGTCCAAGCCGTCGAGGCAGCGGGTGCCGATTGGATACACGCCGATGTCATGGACGGTCTTTTCGTCCCAAACATAACCATCGGGCCCTGCATTGTGGAGGCTTTGAGCAAAGCGACCAAACTCCCCCTCGATGTGCACCTGATGATAGAAGACCCGGGCCGCTATGTGGAAAATTTTGCCAAAGCCGGCGCCACGCTTATCGGGGTTCACGCTGAAGCCTGCCTGCACCTGCACAGGGTCATCCAGAACATAAGGGAGCTTGGAGTCAAGCCCTGTGTAGCTCTTAATCCGGCTACCCCGCTTTGCATGGTCGAACCCGTTTTGCCCGATGTCGACATGATCCTTCTTATGACTGTAAATCCAGGCTTTGGCGGGCAGGCCTTCATAGAAAACGTGCTGCCAAAAATCCGCGAATGCCGCAGAAAAATCGATGAACTTGGCCTCTCGACCCTGCTTCAGGTCGATGGCGGGGTAAATCCCGCCACCGCCCCCAAGCTCTGCGAGGCCGGTGTGGATGTCTTCGTTGCCGGCTCTGCGGTTTTTAACGGCGACTATAGAAAAAACATAGAAAACATCAAAGCTTCCATCGAGTGCGGGGTACTATTTAAATCTTGATTTTCAGCTCATCGAGCATCCGGTCGGCATAGTTTATAATATAATCTCTTTGTTTTTCATCTGCGTATCCGATGCAGCCGCATCGCAGCGCCTGGCGGCTGCGCACAAGCATTTCAAAGCACGCCTGATCCGGAGAAATGCTTACCGCAAAGCAAAAAGGCCGGCATTTTTCGTGCTCCCTTTGGACTTGCGTGTAGAGGTCTGGAGGGATTCTTACCCAGAAAACATCTCCAAATTCTGAAGCGTCACTGTTTTTTTGCAGATACCCCAGGATTTTGTCGTAGTCGCTATCTCTTAGCTGGTCTATTACATACTGCTTCATTTTGTTTTCCTCGCCAAATCAGAAAAATGGTCGGCCTTTCTCGCCGCCGCAAAGCAACATGGGGGTAAATAATCGTAAAGTCAATAAGCATTTGACATATCATCTTCTTGCTTTTATACGTGCCCGGTGACTCCAGGAGTTCTATTGGAACGAATTTGTCCGGGTTTGCGCCAAATCGACCATTCCCGTGTTGACATGCGTGCTTTGAATGGCAAGTTTAACTAAACCGGAATGACGTGCATGAAATGCCTCGATATTGATTTAGCGATGCGTAAGGTGCTAAGGCATGTATTTGTCAACATGCCCTGGAGCTATAGGGGGCTTTTCATAGACCTGGTTGTTGAAAACCGCATGAATGTCGAGCTGGGCTTTGCGGCCGCCGACCTGGAAAGTTGCTCGCCCGGAGAGGTTTGCGAGGCCGTTTCGCGCATACGGCAAAGAGGGGGTAAAATAACTTTTCACGGGCCTTTTTGGGACTTGAATATCGGCAGCGTCGATCCGGCAATAAGAGAGGTTGCAAGATCGAGGTTTGAGAGCCTTTTTTGCTTGATCCAAGCCGTGCTGCCCGAAAGGGTGGTTTTGCATACGGGCTTTGACCCGAGGCACCATCGCTCCCAGCGCGGCGAGTGGGTGGAAAATGCTCTCTTAACCCTTGAGCCTTTCGTGCGAAGGGCTGAACTGCTCGATTCGACCCTGGTTTTTGAAAACGTCTTCGAGGAGGACCCTGCTTTGCACCTCGAACTTCTGGAGAGGATAAAGTCCAGGCAGGTGGGCTTTTGCCTTGATGTGGGCCACCAGCACGCCTTTTCCAAAACCGCCCTTGACATTTGGCTCCAAGCGGTCTGGCCATACTTGAAAGAAGTTCATCTTCATGATAACGATAGTTCCCTTGATGCTCATCTGCCTGTTGGGTCCGGTACGATTGATTTCGATCTGCTCTTTGGTTTCCTGCTCGAAAGGGGGATTTGCCCTCTCTTAACCATCGAGCCCCATACGGTTGAGCATCTGTATGAGACGTTGGCCGGACTGGCGCGCCTTGCCTCCTTTGATGCTTTCCTGGCTTCTGTGGCCTGAGAAGGGCTGGTGCGTTTTGGCATACGGGATTTTTCCCGGAGGGATTTTGCGTGGCGATAGTTGAACTGAGCATTGTGCCGCTTGGCGTTGGCGCCGGTGTCAGCTCTTACGTGGCCGGGGCTATAAGAGTTTTGCAAACCACTGGCCTGGAGTTTGAACTAACCTCCATGGGCACCATTATTTCCGGAGATCTGGATCAAATCCTTTGCGCCGTAAGAAAAATGCACGAAAGTTGTTTTGATGCGGGTGCGGTAAGGGTCCTTACCCAGATTAGAATCGACGACCGGCGCGACAGACAATCGAGTAGTGAACGTAAAATTCGTTCGGTTCGGGAAAAACTTGAACTCGACCGGACGGCTGGAGGATAAATTGGCAATAAAAGAATTGGCGGAATATCTGGTAAAATCTCTTGCCGAACATCCCGAACAAGTGGAGCTTCAAGAGCGCGAAGAAGATGACACCGTGCTCCTTGAGCTCACGATAGCACCGGAGGATATCGGCAGGATTATAGGCAAAAGTGGCTACACGATAAACGCGATACGAACCGTTTTGCAGGCGGCGGCTTCCAGCCGCAGAAAAAGGGCCAGGCTCGAGGTGCTGGGCCAGGGTGAGGTGGCACCGCCAGAAGAAAATGGCGAGGCCGGTAATGAGGCGGATTCCTGATATTTGTGGCCTGACGAAGATACAAAGGAGCCAAGCTTATGTCTGAGATAGTCCGGGAACTTCCCGCACACGAATTAAGAGCGCACTTCGAAGATGACCTGCTCTCGTTTGACACCACTGCCTCACTGGATGGCGAGTCCGACAGGGTCGTGGGGCAGGATCGCGCCATTGACGCCATCAAGTTCGGCATGGGCATGAAGACGCCCGGCTATAATATATTTATCGCCGGACCGGCCAAAGCGGGGCTCACCTATACCGCCAGGACCTACATCGAAGAACAGGCCTCCCAGGAAGAAACCCCTCCCGACTGGTGCTATGTCTACAATTTCAAAGAGCAGGACAAGCCCAAATGTTTGAAGATTTCCGCCGGTTGTGGAAAAGCCCTCAAAAAGGATATGAACGATTTCATAGACACTCTTCAGGCAAAAATCCCCGAGGTCTTCGACAGTGACGATTATCGCGCCAAGGAGTCCGAAGTCCACCAGGCCTTTGAAAAGCAAAGGCGCGACTTTATAGATGAACTCTCGCAGGAGGCCCGCGACCAGGGCTTTGTCCTGCAATTCTCCCAGGTGGGCATGGTAATCATTCCTTCCAATAAGGAAGGCGAGCCGATGACCCAGGAGGATTTGCGCCACCTGGACGAGGAGGAGCGCCAAAATCTGCGCGCCAAAAGCGACGAACTCCACGAGAGAATGAAGGACACTATCAAGAAAATTCATACGATTGAAAACGAATTCAAGGAAAAGCATACAAAGCTCGATAACGAAATCGCCCTTTTCGTCGTCGGCCAGCTGATGGATTCCTACGAGGAAAAATACCAAGACGATGCCCAGGTGCTCGATCACCTTAAGGAAGTCCAGGAGGATGTCCTCGAAAACATCGACGAATTTAAGAAAAAACCCGAACCCCAGCAGGCGCCCGGCCAGCCGGTGTCGCCTTTTGCCGGCCCCCCCAGGGAGATGAATTTTCGCAAGTACGATGTCAACGTGCTAATCGATAATTCCGAGACAAAGGGAGCGCCGGTCATAATTGAATCCAACCCGGCCTATCCCAACCTTTTCGGCTCGATAGAAAGGCAGGCATGGTTCGGAGCGCTTTTTACAGACCATACGATGATAAAAGCCGGCTCCCTTCATAAGGCCAATGGCGGCTATCTGGTAATGAAGGCCCTGGATTTGCTCAAGTGGTACATATCCTACGAAGCCCTCAAAAGAGCGCTTCGCGACAAGGAGCTAAGGATCGAGGACCTTGGCGAACTCTATGGAATTTTTAGCACCAGGACGATCCGTCCCGAGCCTATCCCGCTCGATGTCAAGATCGTCCTAACCGGCGACCCCTACATCTACCAGCTGCTCTTTAGCTACCACGAGCGCTTCCAGAAGTTGTTCAAGGTCAAAGCTCACATGAGCGACCAGATGGACAAAAAACAGGACAAAGTCCTGGAATGCACCAAGATGATTGCCCGCTTTTGCAACGAGCACAAAATAAAACACCTCGACAGGACCGGCGTGGCCCGCGTGCTCGAATACAGCGTTGAGCTCACCGAGGACAGGGACAAACTTACCCTCGAGTTTGGAACGATCGCCGATCTTTTGCGCGAGGCCAATTACTTCGCAGGCATTGAGGGTAGCGAGCTTGTTGGCAGAAGCCATGTCGAGGAGGCCATAAAGAAGCGCATTTACCGCTCCAACCTCATCGAAGAGCGCGTCAAGGAAATAATGGAAAAGGACATAATCTGGGTCGAAACCGATGGTGAAAAAGTCGGCCAGGTTAACGGTCTTGCCGTCCTAATGACAGGAGATCACGTTTTTGGCAGACCCAACAGGATCACGGCCACCGTCTCGGTGGGCCGCGAGGGAATGGTTTCCATCGACCGGGAATCCAAGATGAGCGGGGCCACTCATACGAAGGGACTCATGATCCTTAGCAGCCTCTTCAGGGAAAGGTTTGCCCACAATAAGCCCATTGCCTTCTCGGCTTCGGTATGCTTTGAGCAAAGCTATGGAATGATTGACGGAGATTCGGCCTCGAGTACGGAGTACTACGTGCTCGTTAGCGCCATGAGCGGAGTGCCGCTAAAACAGGGCATCGCGGTCACCGGTTCGGTAAGCCAGAAGGGCGAGGTTCAGCCCATTGGCGGGGTCAACTACAAGATAAAGGGCTTCTTTGACATCTGTAAGGCCAAGGGGCTAACAGGTGGGCAGGGGGTCATGATCCCGCACAAAAACATCAATAATCTCATGCTCGATTCCGAGGTCGTTGAGGCGGTGGCCGAAGGCAAATTCCATATCTGGCCCGTGGCAACGGTGGAAGAAGGCCTCAAAATCCTGACGGGAGTCGAGGCGGGCGGTCTTGCCTCCGACGGGACCTATCCGGAGAACACTATCTACAGGAAAACCGACGACAGGTTGAAGGAAATTTCGGAGATAGTGCGCAAATTCGGCAAAGAGGGTGAAGACTCAGCCGAAAAGAAAGAAGAAGACAATGGAGGCGGTTGCCCGAGTTGCGGGCGCTAAGTTTGCCGGTTCCCAACTGTTCTAATTGTTTTTGATAAAAAAGGGCGGCGGATTGCCGCCCTTTTTTGTCTGGGGCATGGAGTGCAACTCTATAAAGAAAGCTGACAGCGGCTGTGAATTCCTCCCGGACCCTTTCCATTCTTGTAGTCGATGATGAGCCCAATATTCGAAAAACCCTGGGCATAGCCCTTGAATCCGAAGGCCATTACGTTATCGCGGTCGCTAACCCCAAAGATGCTTTGGCCGAGGCCGCGGGACGCTATTTCGACCTCGCTCTTGTAGACCTTCGTCTGGGGTCCCAATCCGGCCTTGACCTTATCGCAAATCTCGCCTCCCTTTGCCCGTGGATCAAGTGCGTTGTGATCACCGCCTACGCCTCCATCGATACCGCCGTTGAAGCTATGCGAAGAGGCGCCTTCGATTACCTGCCAAAGCCTTTTTCAAACGATCAGCTCTCGATCATTCTCGGCAAGGTGTTTGACATCAGAGCGCTCGAGCGCAAAGTGGCCTCGCTTCAGGAAATTTTACAAGAAGTGGTTCCCGAGGCTGTTGTAGAAAGCAAAAGCCCCGCTATGCAAAGGGCCCTGGCCCTGGCCCGTCAGGTCGCCGACAGCGAAGCCACGGTCCTCATTCGCGGGGAAAGCGGGACCGGAAAAACCCTGCTTGCCCGCGCGCTGCATTCCTGGAGTGGCCGGGCCGCCAAGCCCTTTAGCCCTCTATCCTGTCCCTCGCTTTCGGCCGAACTGCTTGAAAGCGAGCTTTTCGGCCATGCACGCGGGGCCTTTACGGGAGCTCTGCGCGATTATCCCGGACGCATCGCGGCCTGCGAGGGCGGCACACTTTTTCTCGATGAAATAGGTGACCTTCCCTTGCCCATCCAGGCCAAGCTGCTTCGAGTCCTGCAGGAAAAAACCTACGAGCGCCTGGGCGAACTGAAGACGCGCAAAGCCAACGTGAGGATTATAACCGCAACCAATATCGATCTCGAATCCGCTATCCTTGCGGGCAGGTTTCGCGAGGACCTTTTCTACAGGCTCGATGTGGTATCGATCGTCGTACCGCCCCTTAGAGAGCGCCGGGAGGATATACCGGCTCTTGCAGAAGCCCTGCTCGCTTTTTTCGCGCGGCAAAACCACAGAAAGATCCTGGGATTTTCTAAAGAGGCTCGCCAGATTCTCGAAAATTACGAATGGCCCGGCAATGTGCGCGAACTGCGCAATGCCGTCGAACGCTCCGTGCTCTTGTGCGGCGGCCCTATAGTGGAAATAGATCATTTGCCTCTTAAGCTCAAAAGCGTTGAGCGCGAACCCGAGCCAGGCGACTTCGTTACGATGCAGGAACTCGAGAGATCCCATATCAGGCGCGTTTTGGCCTCGAGCAGGTCCATCGAGGATGCCTGTGGCATTCTGGGGATGGATTCGGTTACCTTTTGGCGCAAACGGAAAAAATATGGGCTCTAAAGCTTGCCTTCCCTTGGATTCTGTTCTCTTATTTAATCTGTAACGTTTCGTTTTGAAACCCGGAAGATTCCCTGGATTTCATTTTGAAATCCACTTGATCCTCCCGCCCAGGTTGTTGTTTGCCACTGCATTGAAATTCCTACACTTAGTATTACAATGCTTTTGGCATATGATTTGCCTCTAATCGGGAAATTACAAAAACAATGAGAAAATGTCCAAAAGGACTAAGGCCATATAAATGAAACTTAGAACTAAATTGCTGACAGCTTCCTTCGGTCCGCTTTTGATCCTTCTGGTGGTAGGCGCTATCACCGTGAAGACCATCGGCGCATCGAGTGGAAGACTCCACGCGGTTTTCCGCCAGGATCGCTACAGCATTGTGGCCTGCATGAAGATGAAACAGGCAGTGGAGCAGATCGATAGAAGCCTTCAGGCCGATGTCTTTTCAAACAAAGTTTCCTTTCTTGATATAAGCACTGCCCTTAGGCAGTTTTCCCAAAATCTTGTCCGTGAGCAATCCAATGCCTCTCTTCCGGGCGAATCCGAGCTTGCCGGAAAACTCGGAGAGCTTTGGAAAAGATTTGGCAAGGATCTCGAAGCCTTCCAAAAAATGTCCGCTATAAGCGCTCGCAGGGATTTTTACATAACCAACCTCTTGCCGAGCTCTGTTAAGCTCCTCGACCTTTCCCAGCAGATCATCGAAAGGAATTTGAATGATCTGATTTACAATGACAAACTGTTTCGGCTCCGCGATGCTCAGATAAATCGCGAAATCATGGCGTTTATCGTCGCCGGAGCCGCCTTGGGGCTTATATTTATCCTAATGACCGGCCCCTCGGTTGTGCGGCCTATATCCAATCTGACCCGCTCGGTAAAGGAAATCCAGCAGGGAAATCTGGATCTGGTGGTTACAACAGGCTCCAAGGATGAAATCGGAGAGCTTGCCGCGGCTTTTAACGACATGACCTCGACTCTTCGCCAACTGAGGAGAACCAACCGTGCCAAGCTCATCCGCACTCAGAAGGCTACGCTTTCGGCTCTAAACTCTATTCCCGATGCTGTCATAATCTGCAATCCAACGGGGACTATAGAGATTTCAAACGAATTTGCCCAAAGACTTTTCGGTCTGCAAGCGGCAACCACCATTCAGATGGTTGAAAACGAAAAAATCCGCGAGCTCTTTGAACGCGTCATCGTAGAGCACCGTGCGGTTCCACGCAAAACATACGAGTCGGCCATTCAGATCTTTAAAGACGGCGAGGAACACTTCTTCCTCCCCGAGGCTATTCCAATAATGGACGATGAAAGGCGCCTTATCGGCGTCACCCTTATCCTTTCGGACGTAACGGGCTTACGAAAGATAGACGAACTCAAAAGCGGCCTGATTTCCACTGTTTCCCATGAACTAAAGACCCCGCTTACCTCCATAAGGCTTGCCGCCCATGTGCTTTTGACCGAAAATCTGGGGCCGCTTAGCCCCAAGCAGGCCGAACTGGTCGCGGCCGCCCGCGATGACTCCGATCGGCTCTACAACATTATCGAGAACCTTTTAGACATCCATAAGCTCGAATCGGGGGCCGCCAAAGTCGAAATCGGACCCGTAAACCCCGATCAGTTTCTGCTAAACGTTATCGAGGAAATGAGGCCCGCTTTCGCGGACCGTGGAGTCGCCCTTGTACTCGATCTCCCGGGCGATATTCCCCAGGTGTTTGCCGACAGGTTGAGAATGGAGATTGTCTTTTCAAACCTCCTAAGCAACGGTCTTAAATTTACCTCGCCCGGAGGCCAGGTGAAAATTTCAGCGGCCCTCGATGACGGACTTGTTCTTTTTAGCGTCGAGGATACCGGCTCGGGGATTCCTGAGGAGTACCTGCCCCATATCTTCGAGAAATTTTTCAGGGCGCCCGGACAAAGCGGTCAGAGCACCACCGGATTGGGGCTGGCGATCGTAAAGGAAATAATCGAGGCCCACGGCGGCCGCATCGAGGTGAGCAGCATACCCGGGAAAGGTACGAAGTTTTCCTTTACTCTTAAACCGGCCGACGGTCCGCAGAGTTAAAAAGCTCTTATGTTTTCCTATCAAGGGCTTTGAGCAATGAAATGGCATGGAGCAATAAGGGAACTGGCGCGGTTCTAAAGCGCCTTCTTTTTTAAAATCGAAAATGCTAAGGGAGAGGAACTGTTTTTATGGACGCATTGTATATATCCCTATTGATCGCCTTTTTTATTCTTTCCGGACTTTACGTGCTCTTTTTGGAAAGTGAGAAGAAATGATCGAAGACATTATTGTTGGTGCAATAGCGGTCGCCCTGATAATCTATCTTTTCTGGGTGCTCATACGACCTGAAGACTTCTGAGGAGAAACTTTAATGCATGCCATGGGCTGGGTTCAGCTAGCCGTATTCACTCTCGTTTTATTGGCGATCACCAAGCCGATCGGTCTCTACCTCGTGCGGGTGCTCGACCCGGAAGGGCACACATACCTCGATCCGGTCTTAAAACCTGTCGAAAGGCTTGTCTACGCCCTTATAGGCGCTGAAAGGACAAAGGAGCAGGACTGGAAGGGCTATGCGGCCTCGGCCCTTGTCCTTAGCCTTCTAGGCGCTCTTTTTACCTATGTGCTTTTGAGGCTTCAACAGTTTTTGCCCCTCAATCCCCAGCACTTTGGCGCTCTTTCCCCCGATCTTTCCTTTAACACCGCTTCGAGCTTTACCACAAACACCAACTGGCAAAACTACGGCGGGGAATCCACCCTGTCCTACCTGTCGCAGATGTTGGCGCTGACCTTTCATAACTTCATCTCCGCCGCCATGGGCATCTCTATCGCGGCCGCGCTCGTACGCGGAATAGCCAGGCAGAAAACGAAACTTCTTGGAAACTTCTGGGTCGATCTGACCAGGGTTTGCCTCTATCTCTTAGTGCCGATTTGTCTGGTTTTAGCCCTTTTTCTGGTCTCGCAGGGGGTTATTCAAAATTTTACCCCCTATAAGACAGCGCACCTCGTGGAGCCTTACACGGCTTCCAAACCGGCCGCTTTGGCCCAAAAACAAATTCGAACGCAGTCGATCGCCATGGGGCCGGTCGCCTCGCAGGAAGCAATCAAGCAACTGGGAACCAATGGAGGCGGTTTCATGAACGCTAATTCCGCCCATCCTTATGAAAACCCCACGCCTCTTTCAAACTTTATGGAAATGCTTGCAATGTTTGCCATCGGAAGCGGCATGACCTACTGGCTTGGCCGCATGGTGGGCAATCAGAAGCACGGCTGGTCGATTTGGTCGGCCATGCTCATTTTGTTTCTTGCCGGCACTATGGCCTGCTGGTGGGCCGAATCCCGGGGCAACCCGCGTCTTACCTCCCTTGGGGTCTCCTCGCACCAGGGAAATATGGAGGGCAAGGAGGCCCGCTTTGGCGTCTTTGATTCCGCCCTCTTTGCAACGGTTACTACCGACACCTCCTGCGGGGCGGTAAACTCCATGC
>JBMFHI010000112.1:0-11619 GCA_049976905.1 Syntrophobacteraceae bacterium
CTCGTCGTCAGGTTGCTCGCCAGGTAGGTAAGCTGGTTCTGGTAGCCACCAACATTTCCCATCATTGTATTGATACTGGTTAGAGCGGTATCGAGAGCCGACATGGCGCTTTGAGCCGTGCCTATGCTTGTAAGGGTCAGAGTACTCAGACCAAGGTCGGAGGTGGTTGAACTCGAAAGGGTGACAAGGAACTGATCGTTGGGGGAATTTACGTTTCCGACCTGAAAAGTGACGAGTACAGAGCTGGTCGGATTAGCAAGCAACGTGGTCCCGCCGTAGACCGTGGAGTTGGCTATCTGGTTTATTTCAGAGGCAAGATCCTGAAATTCATTGTTAAGGGAGCTCAGGTTGGTCGATGATTCCTGACCCGAGGCGGCCTCGGTTGCAAGAGACTTCATCTGCACCATGATGTTGTTGATCTGACTGTAGGCGCCATCGGCGGTCTGGAGCATCGATTGAGCCTGGGCCGCGTTCTGGGAGGCAACGTTCATCGAGGATATAGCCGCTTTGAAAGCGTTGCCGATTGCGTAGCCGGCCGGATCGTCGGCAGCCGAATTGATCCTCAAACCCGAGGAGAGTTGTGTCAGATCATTGTTGAGAGAATTGTTGGTATTGTTCAACATATTCTCGACCATGATAGACGGCATGTTGGTGTTTACTACGAGAGCCATGATAATCCTCCTTGATGTGTTTTCTCGACTTCCTTGTCTGGTTTTTCCGTGGAGTCCTCTCCGCGGCTCAAAATCCACACGATTTTGATTTCCCTTGCTTATTAAATCGAAAATCTTGTCCAGGAACTTTAAACTTTTTCCATGCCGGATAAAAAAAAGAGGAAAAAAATTCCCCTGGTTCCTAAAAGACAGGGGAAGTTTTTGCCTAGCGCCCCTTGAGGCCTCCTGAGAGGGCCAAAAGAATCTCCCGAATTTCTCCGTAACGAAAAAAACATATCCACGACATCAAACCGGCAAGCCCGTCCAGGTAATGTGGCCGAAAACTTTTCATGGGAGAGAAAAAATGAAAACACTATGTGAGGAGGGAACCCGATTGGAAAACTTCAGCCTCAACACCGCACTTTTAAAAGAGATTCTGGAAAGTGCAAAGCCCTTGGGACACAACGAAAAGCCCGATAATCTCAACCTCGGCTTTGGCTTTCTCTACTACGGCCTCGTAAGGGCCCTGCGGCCCAACCATCTTGTCGTAATAGGCTCGGGATTTGGCTTTAGCGTCGTCTGCTTTGCCCTGGGCATGAAAGACAACCAAAAAGGAATGCTCACCTTCGTAGACCCCTCTTATTCCCTTATTAAAAACGGACCCCTAAAAACGATAGGCGGCAAAAACAACTGGAGCGAACCTCTAAAAGTCGAGAAACATTTCCGCCAATTCGGCGTAGAAGACATAGTCACTCACTACAAATTAAAGTCCGACCAGTTTTTTTCCTCCTACAAGGCCCTGGGACTTCCAAAAATCGATATAGCCTTCATAGACGGCAATCATTCCTATGAAAACGTCAAAAGCGACTTTCTTAACGCAGTCTGCCACGTGCGGAAAAATTCCTACATTCTCCTCCATGATTCAAATATTTACGTGCGCGAATTCATCGGACACGCGGGCGTAAAGAAATGGCTAAAAGTCATCGGAAAAGAGAAAAAACAGTTCGAGATCATCGATTTCCCCTTTTCCTCAGGAATGGCGCTCGTGCGCATTCTGCGGGATAGAGTAACAAGGTGCGAAAAAGAGCTGTGATTCCAATAATTTTTATTATTGCCTGCCCTGTCTTTTTCGCCTCCCTCTATCTTTTCTGGCGCTATGTCTGGTTTTTTCGCAATCCCGGCCGCGCCATCCCCCCGGAGGGCAGCGGCATCCTAAGCCCCGCCGACGGCACGGTGGTCTACGTTAAACGCATGAGGCCCCAAGAAAGCGTAATCAACATCAAAGCCGGGATGCAAGCCACTCTTAACGACATAACGAGGGAGGACATAAACCGGACTAAAATCCTCATCGGGATATTTATGAGCCCCTTAAACGTTCACTATAACCGCATGCCCGTTTCCGGAAAAATTTGCTTTATTCACCACCATCCACCATCGCCTCAAAACCTTTGCATGTTTTCGATGCACCTGCGCACGATTTTAAGGCTGGCTCCTTTTTACAGAAACAGCGCCCATATCGTCGTAAACGAAAGAACGGTAACAAAAATCGATGGCCTATACCGCGGCAAAGAGCTCTCCTGCTACGTTATCCAGATCGCGGCAAAAAGCGTGGACGGCATAGACGTTTTTCTAAGCGAAGGAGCCTGCGCAAAGGCTGGAGAAACTTTTGGCATGATCCGGATAGGCTCTCAGGTGGATCTTGTCGTTACTGCCTTTGAAGGGATGAGCATAAAGGCTGCCCCGGGCCAAAAGGTCAAAGCCGGCCAGAGCGTTCTCATCGAATAGAATTCGCGGCCAAAGGAGAAAAAATGAAAATCGACCTGCACGTACATTCCAAATATTCGGTTCGCCCTTCACAATGGGTTCTCCAAAAGCTTGGGTGCCCCGAGTGTTTCACCGAACCAGCCGAAGTCTACAGGATCGCCAGGCGAAAAGGAATGGATCTGGTAACGATAACCGATCACAATACGATTTCGGGCAGCGCCGAGATAGCCCACCTGCCCGGGACCTTCCTGAGCGAAGAGGTTACCACCTACTTTCCCGAAGATCGCTGCAAGGCCCATGTCCTGGTCTACGACATAAACGATGCGATTCACCGCGAGATTCAAAAGGTGCGAGAAAACATCTTCGATCTTGTGGGCTATCTCAGGGCAAACGCAATCGTCCACGTCCTTGCCCACCCGCTTTATTCGGTAAACGATAGACTCACGATAGAACATTTCGAAAAGTTTCTGCTGCTCTTTGAAACCTTTGAATTAAACGGGGCAAGGGATGATTTTCAAAACCAGGCAATAGAACGCATCCTTAAAAACCTCACCACTGAAACAATCGATAGGCTGGCCAACAAACACGCAATCGAGCCCCCTTTCCAAAACGGCTGGCAAAAAGGGTTCACCGGGGGCTCCGACGATCACAGCTCTTTAAATATTTGTCGCCGCTATACGATGGTAAGGCAGGCAACAGATCTTGGGCAGTTTTTCAAGGGGCTTGAAAATAAACAGAGCATTCCAATGGGCGAAGGTTCCACCCCCTGCGTTATGTCGCACAACATCTATGGAATCGCCTACAACTTCTATAAAAGAAAGCTCAACCTGCAGGGGGACGTAAACAAAGACCCGGTCTTGCGCTTTCTCGACCGCTGCCTGCAGGCAGACTCCCAATCGGAGGAAACATTGCTTGAAAGGCTCATCTATTCGTGGAGAAAGCGCAAACCGTCCAAACAACAAGCTGGGCCGCAGACAGGTATAGGAGAACTCTTGCGCTTTGAAGCCCGGAAATTGCTTGAACTCGATCCGGGCCTCGCAAACGGCCACGACGGCGCCATGCCCGACAGCGGGGCCGAGCAGTGGTTTGGCTTCGTAAACAAGATTTCGAACAAGGTCCTTGTCCATTTCTGGGATTGCCTGCCAAACGACCTCTCGGGAGCGCATTTTTTAAATATTTTCCAGGCCCTTGGCTCAGCCGGGGCGGCCTGGACGCTGCTCGCGCCCTACTTCGTAACCTTTTCGGTTTTTTCCAGAGACAGGCGCTTTAGCCAGGCTGCCCTAAAACACTTCACAGCCTCCCAGGGCGAGATTTCCCAAAACGGCGATCGCACAAAGATCGCTCACTTTACAGACACTTTCCATGAAATCAACGGCGTGGCGCTAAGCCTGAAAAACCAGATGGAGGTCGCGAAAAAATTGGGCAGGGACCTCACCGTAATTACCTGCGACTCGCAGACGCAGCAGACTTTGGAAGGTCAAAAAAATTTCGACCCCATCGGGGTCTTTGAACTTCCCGAATACCCGGAGCAAAAAATCTTTCTGCCCCCATTTCTGGAAATGCTCGATTATTGTTATAAGGAAGAATTCACCCAAATCCACGTCACTACCCCCGGCCCGCTGGGCCTGACCGGGCTGGCCCTGGCAAGGATCCTCAAAATACCGGTCAGCGGAGCCTACCACACGGCCATCCCTCAGTACGCTCACATCCTTACGGGCGACAACACCATTGAAGAACTTGTCTGGAAATACACCGCATGGTTCTATGATCAGATGGACATGGTCCTGACCCCCTCCGGGAGCACCGGACGCGAACTAAGCCAAAGAGGAATAGACCCTGGAAAAATCGCTTTGTTTCCACGAGGAGTTGACACGGACAAGTTCAACCCCTCAAAGCGCGACCCTGAGTTTTTAAAACAGCGCTTCAACGCCTCCGACGGCTTTAAAATCCTTTATGTGGGCAGAATATCCAAGGAAAAGAACCTCCATCTTCTAGCCCAGGCCTTCACACGCCTGGTGCAAATCCGAAAAGACGTCGAACTCATCCTTGTAGGCGACGGCCCTTTTACCGAAGAACTAAAAATTTTACTTGCCGCAACGCCGACCATATTTACCGGCTACCGGGAAGGTGAAGAACTTAGCAAAATCTTTGCAAGCTGCGACATCTTCGCCTTTCCAAGCGCTACCGACACCTTCGGCAACGTCGTTCTCGAAGCCCAGGCATGCGGGCTGCCCATCATCGTTACGGATTCGGGAGGACCGCGCGAAAACGTGCTCCAGGATAAAACAGGCCTGATCGTACCCGCCGGCAATTGCCAGGCCCTGCTTGAGGCAATCCAATACCTGCTTGCAGATAGGGCGCGCCTAAAAGAAATGGGCAAAGCCGCCCGCCGTTACATGGAAAATCGCTCCTGCGAAAGCGCTTTCGATCAAACCTGGCAAATATACCAAAAAATTTCCGACAGCCTCGATGCCCCAATTGGGCCCGCGAGCCCCGATCAAAGAAAGAAGGCCGCCTGAGACAAACGGGGTGGATAAGGCGCCGCGCGATCAAACATTTTCGCTCTCGCAGGGCACCTCTTCGGGTCCGGTTTCGGCTGGTGGACTCTCGAGGCGGGATTTTTCACTTTCGGCCGCGGTGCGGCGCAATTTGCCGCACCCGGTCAAAAAAATAAAAAACCACAGGAGCAGCGTGAAGGCAAAGACGAGAACGGCAAGGACGGGCAAGAGGCGCCCGCTCGCCTGGGTTATAAGAGCGGAGAGACCGTCAAAGGCTCTATGGACCTCGGCGGGCATGGAAGGCTTAAATGTTGCCCCGAGCGCTGCCATCCACTGGCGGCAACCATCTATTAGCCTGTGGCTCATGTAGAAAATCACGGCCGCAAAACTCAGGTTGAACAAAAGGCACAGGGCCAGGGACTCAAGTGCCCAACCGGTTTTTATTTTCATTTTCCCCCCACCCCGGGCTTTGCGCGGTTTAGACTCCGCAACAACTGCTCGGAAATCACAAGAACCTTGTCTTCCAGCTCCTTTCCTATACAACCCTTGCGAACCAGAAGCGCGAATTTTTCCCTGTCGATTGCAAAAGCTTTTTCAGCCGCTCTTTGAACCACGTCGACCTCCAGGTCCACATACCTGGCCCCGTACGGATAGAGTTCCGTAGGGGTGTTTATATTGATGTAGTCGCCTATCGGGCGATGCTGCTTTGAAAAGTAGCTGTGCTTTACGCACCAGTGGCCTTCCCCTATTTCCGTGAGGCAATAGTCGCCCTCACTAATCGCTACATCCAGGCCGTCGTAGCGGCCCGCGTGAAATTCGCGTCTAAAGACCGCCCTTTTGGCGCTTACCGACTCAAGGGTCCCGAACCTGGGGCGCATCGGCTTGCCCGAAGCTCTTATATGTTCCAGTTTTACACGGCCGCCTTCAACAAGAGGCGTCAGGATCGCCTTGCTAAAAAGCATATCCTCCAGGGCCTGCCGATCTTCGGGATGCCGGCAAAATTCGGCCTCCGCCCCGTCGAGCATTTCCGGGTCTATAATCTTTAAGCGATGATGGTTTCTAAGAGTTGGAACAACAGTGGACCTCAGGGCGTCAAGTTTTTTCTTCGCCCCCCCCGGCAACTCGACATTGGCCACAACCGCGGGTTCACTTTCATCGGTGGGAACAATACTTACTATAACTACATCCAGGAGCAAATCCTGCAAAAGGAGCAACAGCTTGCAGACATGGTCGGCTTCCCCTCTTGCCTCGATTCCCTGCAAGTCGTCTCTGTCTCTAAGAAGGACTTCACAGGGAAGGTTATCGGGCAGTTGCTCTCTAAATCGCTCCCTGATTCTTTCCGAAGGCTGGACTACCTGGAAGCCGCAACTTAAAGCCAGCTTCGTCAACGCCGTACTGTATAGGCCACGGATCTTTACGCGAAGCGACATCGCCGATCTCCCTTCGTTTGAACCGGCAGCACCAACTGTTACATCATCGACTGCAAAATCCCAGTCTGTCAACGCGAATCAGGTTTTCTGTACTTTTGACAATAAGGCATGTTCAGATCAATTGAAAGTGAGAAGAGCTCTGAGGTATTCTGTTTTAACGCAGTTCCACTTAAAATTTGGCCGATCGGGCCCGATTGGGCTAAAATCCGTGGTAACTCGTGTGCCCAGGCTTTAGCGCGGCGCTTGTCGCCGGCCTTGTTTGCCTGACCATGGCCCGCTCATGGCCGATATAGCCTTAAACGCCAGGCAGGCTCCGAAAGTAGGAATACTATGCTTGCAAGACCACGACTTTCCCTTTGCATGATTGTAAAAAATGAAGTCGATTGCCTCCCTGCATGCCTCGATTCGGTAAAAGATATCGTCGATGAAATGGTTATCGTCGATACGGGCTCAACGGACGGCACTCTTGATCTGGTAAAAAAGTGGGCATCCAAAATGACTCAGGTTGCCTGGAACGACGATTTTTCCCACGCGCGCAATATTTCCATCGCTATGGCGACCGGTGACTGGATTCTTTCCATGGATGCCGACAGTTGCCTGGAGAAGACAGGCCGAGGCGCCCTGCTCGAGGCGATTAAAAACCCCGACACCCTGGCTTGCCAACTGGTGATGCGCAACCACTACGAGGGGGGAGAATGTGAGACTTTCCTTTGCACTCCACTTTTCAGACGGTTGCCGGCTGTAAGGTACACGGGGAAAGTGCACGAACAGGTTACCCCGGCGCTGCGCGAAATTATGACGACGGCTCCAAAGTGGCGCTGCGAGACGCTTCCTAACGTAATAATCGAACATTACGGCTATTTACACCAGCAAACGAAGCTAAAAAAAAGGTCCCGCAATATCCTTTTACTCACACAGGCCTTGGAGGAGGAGCCCTGCGATATCTACAGAAGGTTCAAACTGGCCCAGGCCCTTGGCGCAGAGACCGACCTCGGCTTCAAACACCTCAAGGCAGCCTTGGAAGCCCTTCTTAAACTCCCTCCCGGGCAGATTCAGCAGCAGGCCTTCGCGCATGAACTGCTGGGAAACGCAGCCCTGAGACTTGCGGGAAGAAATGAACCCACAAAGGCCCTTGAAATCTGCTCCCTTGCCGAATCCTTATTTGCAAGGCACCCCGTAACCTCCTTTGTAAAAGCCCTCTCCTACTATTTAGTCCGCGATACGGGCAGCGCGCTGCTGTGCGCAAACATGGCCCTGCAAACGGCCTGGCCGCCGGGAAGCTTTGTTTGCAACCCCAAATGGCTAAGGGAGGACCTCTATCTTCTCATTGCAACCATACGACAGCAAAGGGGGGAAGATTGCCTCGCGGTCCACATTTTAAGGAAGGCTGTCCTGGAATTTCCCGACTCCAGGCGGCTCGTCTACGCCCTGGTTCAAAGCGGGCTGGCGGCAAAAATGCCCCGTGAGGTCCTGGATGAGGCTGCAAGATGGCTGCAATCCTATGGTCCGGATGCCCAGTGGCGCCTTTTGTGCGCTAAGGCCGCCAACATGTGCGCAGATCCTGAGGCTGCGGCAAAATGGCGTTCTCTGGCCCAGGAGCCCTTGGAAAAATAAGAAAAGTTTTTTACAAGAGTTTACTCCCCTTTAGCCTCTTTTCGATAAATTTGCCAAACGCATCGCCATCGCAACCGAATTCGATCCCGATTTCAGCTACCGCGAAGGCATCCTTTAAATAGGGCGGCACGCGCGCAAAATCCTTGGCCGTGGTTACGATAAGACCGGTCCGGTGTGCCGATGCGGACCCTAAAATTTCAAGAAGCTCCTCCGAGGCGTAGCGGTGGTGGTCGGGAAAATCAAACGTCTGGCAAAGCCTCAGGCCCGCCCTTTGAAGGTCGTCGAAAAAAGATTGAGGAGAAGCGATTGCGGCAAAGGCTACGGCCCTTTTTCCCGCAAGGCCGCAAGGATCGAGCAGCGGACCCGCCCTTTTAAGCCTGATCCCTTTTAGCCTGTGGTTGCAGGCAAAGACGGCAGTGCCGGGGAAAAGATTTTCGAGCCTCTTTTTGAGGTGCGCCGTTTGCGCTTTTTCCCCCGCATGCGTTATCACAAAACCTTGTGCCCTTTTGAGGCTTGAAACAGGCTCTCGAAGCGGCCCGGCCGGAAGGACCAGCCCGTTTCCAAAAGGGTTGCGGCAGTCGAGCAAAACGATATCGAGGTCGCGTTCCAGGCGAAGGTGCTGGAAACCGTCGTCGAGAACCAAAACGTCGACGCCCCCGCACGCAATGGCGGCCTCACCGGAAACGGCCCGGTTTGCGCCAACCCAAACGGGCGTTTGGGGCAGGTATTGCGACATCATCACGGGCTCATCGCCAAAGAGTTCCCATAAACTCTCATCGCAGCAAACAGGAATGCGGCCGGGACTTTTTCCCCTGCGGCCATATCCCCTTGTCAGCACCGCCGGATGAAAGCCGCTTGCAAGCAAAAACTCGCATATCCAGATCGTAAGAGGTGTTTTCCCGGTTCCTCCAACCGTCAGGTTTCCAATGCTGATCACCGGGGCGCACAGTTTAACGCGCCCTCTCAGAAGGCTTTCCTGATCCTTGCGAAGTCCCTTCTCATAAAACAGGGAGGCGACCTTAAGGACTGCCGGCACCTGGGCCCCACCCTCTCCAACCGAGGATGCGCGCGTGTCGCAATACCATGTCTGCTGGATTTTGCGGCTCGTTTCCTTGTAAAGTTTAGCTCCAAGCGTTGCAATAGTATTCATTTGTGCGCTCTATCCCAGGTCTCGGTCTCTTGCCTTCCGCCAGACGAGGTACCAAATTTTCAAAACACTCGTTTGCTCTTCTCTCTCTATTCGCCTTGCCCTTATTGTGCTATTATTTTTTTAATAATTCTATTCCCGGAGGCTTGCAAGGCTTGAAATCCTCAAACAGCGGATCAAACAGGAAGTTAGCCTTAGATGCGGCCCGTTGCCCTATCGACGGTTCAACCCTCGCCCCCGCTCTTGAAAGGCTCTACTGCCATTACAACAGCTTCGAACATATACACCCTGACCCCCTGGAATTCGTCTATCTCTACGGCAGCAAAACCGACAGGGAGATAACCGCCTTGATCGCCTCGGCCCTCGCATACGGCCGGGTGCGCCAGATCCTGGCAAGCGTGGGTTCGGTCCTGGACATCATGGGGCCCAGCCCTTCGGCTTTTCTTCAAAAAAACAGCCCCGCCGATCTAATGGAAGCCTTCGCTTCCTTCAAACACCGCTTCACTACCGGCGAGATGCTCTCAAGCCTTCTTGCCGGCCTTGCAAAACT
The DNA here is from genome assembly GCA_049976905.1 of Syntrophobacteraceae bacterium. Lineage (GTDB taxonomy): Bacteria > Desulfobacterota > Syntrophobacteria > Syntrophobacterales > Syntrophobacteraceae > SbD1. The sequence continues at coordinate 9,654 of JBMFHI010000112.1, forward strand.
GCTCGATACCTACGGGTCCCTGGAAGCATGCTTTCTTACCGGGTTTGACCGAAAAGATCCAAACGTCCTTCCCGGCCTGGGGGCCTTTGTAAGAAAAATCGAATGTGCCTGTGGAAAAAAACTGCCCGCCTTTTTACCCTCTCCCGAGGCCGGTAGCGGCTGCAAAAGGCTAAACCTCTTCCTCCGGTGGATGGTTAGAAGCGACAACGTCGACCCCGGGACCTGGCAGGCCGTTCCGGCCTCTCACCTGATCGTGCCCCTTGATACCCACATGCACAGGATTGCGGCTACCCTTGGCCTTACAGACCGAAAGCAGACCGACATACGTTGCGCCATCGAAATTACCGACGCCTTCGCCGCGATTGCCCCGGATGATCCGGTGCGCTACGATTTTGCCCTTACCAGATTTGGAATTAAACCCGAGACGCTGCAAATACAGCGTTTCTTTTCGCTGCTAAAAAATGGGGTAGAAGGATGAAAAACAACATTAAGCTCTACGCTCTATCGACTTGCATCCATTGCAGAGACACTAAGGACTTCCTGAATAAATGCGGTATCGACTATGATTGTGTAGACGTCGATAAGCTCGAAGGCGAGGAGCGGCGCCGATTGATCGCCGAGATCAAGGAAAACAATCCCTCCTGCGCCTTCCCCATGATCATGATAGGCCCGAAGGTAATCATCGGCTTTAGAAAAGACGAGATAAAGGAGGCGTTGAACCTGGAATGAACGTCGAGCAGCTCTACGAGCACCTAAAAAAGACCCAGGAGGCCAGGGGCTATTATTTCAACAGCGACACGCCAAGGGTTTTCGACCTGTTGCGCTCCCTTTTGGAAAACATGGACCGCTACGGCTACATGTGCTGTCCCTGCAGGCTTGCGGCCAACGATCGCGCCTGGGACCGCGACATAGTCTGCCCGTGCGTCTATAGAGAACCCGATGTGGCGGAGTATGGAAGCTGTTACTGCGGGCTCTATGTGTCGAAGGAATACAACGAAGCGAAGACGCCCTCGGCATACGTACCGGAAAGACGGCCGCCCGAAAAGACATTTGGGAAACTCTGATATCGAGAGTGCGAAGCAAAAGTCGGAGCCGGTTTTTTTCGCTTCTTGATTTCACTTTCCTTAAAAACAGGGCGCAGGGCGCGGTCTGCCCGCGCAAAACCGGGTAGACTAAAAGAGTTTTGCAAGTTTAAAGGTTTCTGTTTAGCTCATGGGCCAGCAAAAGCTTAAGACAAAAAGAGCTTCCGTTGAGGATCTAAACCGCAAGCGGATTGTAGCCGCCGCAAGAAGGATTTTCTTTGCCGGCGGCTTTCGAAGCGTCACAATGGATCAACTGGCCCGCGAGCTGGGGATGAGTAAAAAGACGGTCTACGAACATTTTCCCGGCAAAACCTCCCTTGTCCAGGAAGCTATCTTTGATAAGCTCCAGGATGTCGACAGGGAGCTGGGTCAAATAGCCTGCGGCGGTTCAACCGACTTTGCCGCAATACTCCAGTTGATGTTTGGCTGCATTCAAAGACACGCCGACGAGATTCAATCGCCCTTTCTTCGCGATATCAGGCTGCACCCGGAACTTTTCAGCGATCTTGAGCTAAGGCGCGGCGAACTCGCCCGGCGCTACTTCGAACGGATCATTCGCGAGGGCCGCAAAGCCGCAATCATACGCGAAGATATCCCCGAGGGCGTGATAATCGAAATAATGCTTGCAGCCCTTGAAAGGATCATGAATCCCTCAAAGCTATCGGAACTCGATCTAACGCCCAGGGCCGCCATTTCAGCCATACTCGCCCTCATCATGCGAGGCATTAGAATCGATAACCAAAAGGCGCAATAAAAAAGTCCCCCCATCGTTTCGCCTTCCAAAGAATTTGAGAGGCCCCCCCAATGCTGTTGCTTTAGGCTCACGCGAAGGCGCGAAGGCGCAAAAAAAGAGATGAAAGAAACACGATACGAAATCGTGTCCG
>JBMFHI010000113.1:0-11533 GCA_049976905.1 Syntrophobacteraceae bacterium
ACCTCCTCTTAAGTTTTTGCAGATGAGCATGCCAGCACGCGAACAGACCTACAAGATGGGGTTTAGCGAACGCTTACTCTATAACAACGAGCGGCCGCACCAGTCTCTGGGGCAAATGACGCCTGAAACCGTGTATCGAAACGCGATAGGTGGCGGGGCGGTCATCGTGGATAAATTTCCCCGTGCGGTGGAGGGACCCCCTGTTCCACTACGCTCCACAGAGGGTCCCTCCACCGCAGAGCCAAGATCAGAAGCAACGCCAAAGGGAGAACCGGGGCAGCGCCGTCCAGCTGCGAGTGAAGTCGAATGTGCAGCTTAAACTAAGTGGATTTTTGTCTTGCCTTAAGGGTCCACTTTAACCATACCCCCGATGGAGATCACTATTGCGGTTAAAACTGCCAGCAGCAAGGTCGTCTTAATTTTGCTTCCAATCATGTCCGTTACTCCAATTAAATAGAAAAACAAATTATTCGACTTCGCGAACCTCTATGCGGCGCGCGCGGTATCCCGGCGAACTTTTGGGCACGCTTATCCTTAGCACTCCCTTTTTAAACTCGGCCTGGATGGCCTCTTCATTGACCGGGCAGGGGAATTTGAAGACCCTGGAAAAGGAGCCCTGAGGCCTTTCGATCCGAATTGATTCGCCTTCCTCGATAGTGTCCTTCCTTAGCCCCGAAATCCAGAGCCGGTCGTCGCGGCATTCCACCTGAATGTCGTATTCCATTACTCCCGGCAGATCCAGGCAGTAGACAAGCTGATTGCCCGAATCCACTATATCGCTCATGGGTACCCAGTCCTCCCTGTCACGGTCCTTTTCCTGCCGGTCGGCTTCAGGGGCGAAGCTACGCATGAATAGGTCTTCCATTCTTTCCTTCATTGCCTTAAGCTCATCGAGAAAATCTTTTCTGCCCGTTTCCGCAGCCATTCGGTCTCCCAATAATCTAGAGAAGTTTCAATTCAGATTCTGTATGCTCGTACATTTTACAACATTGTACTATAATCACTGCGTGCCGCGGGAATCAACAAAAAGTGAAAGCCGCTGCGTTCGGCGAATAGTTTCCAGAATGAAGATGTAGAGATACTTGACGATGACTTTCCAGCGAGGCAAAAAGATGCGCTATTCACAAGCCTTTATTCACACTCTTTTCGAAGCGCCCAAAGAGGCTGAAACCCCGTCCCATATTTTTCTTCTAAGGGGTTCTTTCGTATACCCGATTGCCGCGGGGCTCTATTCGCTCATGCCGCTTGGACATCGGGCCGTAGAGAAGATTAAGCGGATCATCCGTGAAGAACTCGATGCGATCGGAGGGCTCGAAGTTACAATGCCCGTGGTCAACCCCGCCGAGCTTTGGAAAAAAACGGGACGCTATTTCACTATTGGAGACGAACTCATCCGGTTTAAGGACCGAAGGGACCGTCAGTTCGTGCTCGCCATGACCCACGAGGAAGTTGTAACGGATATGGCAAAGCAGTTTGTGCGCTCATACCGGGATCTGCCGGTTATGCTCTACCAGATCCAGACCAAAATCCGAGACGAAGCGCGGCCGCGCGGGGGCCTTTTGCGAGTGCGCGAGTTCCAGATGAAGGACGCTTACAGCTTTCACCATGACTATAATGATCTCGACGCTTACTACCCCAGAATATTTAACGCCTACCTGCGTATATTTGCCCGCTGCGGGCTAAAATCGGTCCCAATTGAGGCCGATTCGGGCATCATGGGCGGAAGCGGTTCCCACGAGTTCATGCTGGAGTCGGCCTACGGTGAGGACCATTTTGTCCTTTGCCCCGGCTGCGGATACGCCGCAAACACGGAAAAAGCCGTTGGCCTAAAGCCGATGCGAACTCCCTGTCCCCAGAGTCCCGCCATGGAAAAAGTCCACACTCCCGGGGTGAAAACCATAGCCGATCTCATGGGATTTTTTGATGCTCCGCAAGATCATTTTCTTAAGACCGTAGCCTATGTCGCCGATGAAAATCTCGTTTTCGCGGTCGTTCGAGGCGACTTTAGCGTATCGGTTACAAAGCTTGCCGCATATCTTAAAGCGGTTCACCTCGACTACGCTCCTGAAAAAAACCTTTCCGAAAAAGGGCTAAATAGCGGTTTTCTTTCCCCTGTGGGTCTAAAGGGGGTCCGGGTAGTGCTCGATACCTCGATAACGGAGTCGGCTCCCTATATTGCGGGGGCAAATGAGCCGGACATGCATCTCAAAAACGTAGTCCCCGGACGTGACTTCCAACTAAAAGAGTGCGCCGACATTGTGGAAGTTCGCGAGGGGGATCGGTGCGCGGTCTGCGGCAAGGCCGATTTGCAGTTAAGACGTGGGGTCGAGTTGGGGCATACCTTCAAGCTTGGGGTAAAATATACCGCCCCCGAATCCATGGACGTGACCTATCTCGATGGTGCGGGGGAGCCCAACCGCGTGGTTATGGGCTGCTACGGTATAGGGGTCGAACGGCTTTTGGCCTCCGTTATCGAAAAGTGGCACGATGAGAGCGGCATGCGCTTGCCGGCTGCGATCGCCCCCTATCAAATCATAGTGTCCCAGCTTGGAAACCAGCCCGAGATCGTCGCAATGGCCGAGAGGCTCTATGCAAAACTCGGCCTGGCATGGGAAGTCCTCTACGACGACAGGAGCGAATCCCCGGGCGTAAAGCTAAAGGACGCAGACCTCCTGGGAATACCGGTGAGGCTGGTGGTCAGCCGCAAACTCGAAAAGAGTGGGGATGTCGAAATAAAAATCAGGCAAACCGGAGAGGTAAAGATTTGCCCTGAAAAAGATATCGAGGCCACGCTTGAAGCTATATTTAAGGCTCTCGAACCTGCCATGGAAAATTTACCTTATATGGATGAGAAAGCTTGAAAAAAGGGGAGGGCGCTAATGGCGGTAAATCCTGACCTGGTTGCTCCTTGCGGCCTTTACTGCGGCGTGTGCGCCGTTCGCATCGCCCACAGGGACGGTAATCTCAAATTTAAAGAGCGCTTGGTTAGCGTTTATAAGGGGGAAACTTTCGGGAAAGGTATGCTTCCCGGCAGTGAAAATCTTACGGTTGAAGACATTCGGTGCGGCGGCTGCCTCTCCGATGACACCTTCATGCACTGCCGCCAGTGTCCGATAAGGGATTGCACGAGGAGTAGGGGCTATACGGGCTGTCATCAATGTGATGAGTTCCCCTGTGAACATGTAGAGAATTTCCCGATGAGCGTGGGTAAAAGGGTTATATTGCGCTCCGTTGCCCGCTGGCGCGAGGTCGGGACCCAAAAGTGGATCGAAGAGGAAGAAGCCCGCTATACCTGCCCTCATTGTGGCAACAAGCTTTTTCGAGGCGCGGGGAGATGTAATCGGTGCGGCGCCAAACTCGAACTGGACTAAGAGAAGGCCACGTACGGATTGCCCCTTAAAAAGGAAGGCAGCCCTCAGGTGGAGCTGCCTCTGACAATGTATAGAGCCTCCGCGCCTGGACGCGCCGTCCAGGCGCGCTATGGAAATAATCTTTTAGAAAGTCTCCTATTCCTGCGGCTTAGCCGCAAACCCTGGTTGGCGTGCCTGTGGCCCTGGAGATAACGCAGACGAAGTTTCGCACTGCCCCAGGAGCACCGCTGGCGGACATGCCAAGCGGGTTGGCCCTCCCATAGGTATTCACGTTGGCGCTGTAGTCAATTGACAAAACCGCCCCCTTCACGGTCGCGCCAATGAAGGCGCCCATGCTGCTAACATAGGAATATACGGAGGGCATAGCGGTATTGGCGCCAATACCGGCGCCAACCGGTCCCGCCGTCACCGAGGCTCCAACGCCCAGCTTGAGATTTCCGCTTGCGGCCGCCGCAACGGCTTGACGGGTGTTGAAGATGAGGACGATGTTTCGTACCTCGCCTCCGATCTGGAAGCCGAAACTGGCGCCTGCTAAGGTTATAAAGGATGGCGCAGACCATCGTCCATTCGGAAGACGGGTCGAAAGAATTCCTTTGCCCAATTCTCCGCCAAATATAAAACCCGCTTTTAGCACCCCCGGGATCACCGCGATACCCTTTGCGTGACGCAGTACGTAGGCGGGAATCGTTGCCGGCATTTGACTAAATATAGCCGTGGCGTTTTGTATCCGGTTGATTTCGGACGGCGAGGGAAGCGCCCTGGCGCTAACAGGCCCAAGAAAGAGTAACGAAGCGACAAGAAGTGGTGCTGCGAAATATTTCATGACAACCTCCTCTATTTGAAAACATATCGGCTGTTAAATACTCCAGATACGAATATTTATTAATAATGTAAGCATGAGAAGCCTGGGGTCATAATTTTTACGACATATCGTAAGGATTCGGATTTACAGGCGCCAAAAGGATATCCCACCGTTGTCGGGCGGCAGGGCCGGCCGCGCTCTTTGGCTCTGAGCCCTCTTCTTTCGCCGCATGGAATGACATTTGCTCTTATGGTCATTCGGTCGGAGGGCGCAAAGAGCCGTGCCTTTCCACATTTTCAGGGCCGATTGGAACAACACCTTGAGGGGCGTAACACTTTGCCGGGGAGGGCTTAGCATGGCCGGTATGATTCAGATATTTTCGGGTATCGTAATCGGGGGGACTGGCTTTTACCAGATTGGCGCGCATCCTGTCCAGGGGGTATGCGCTCTCTTTCTTGCCGGCTTTCTGATAATTGTCGGTCTTGATAAGGAGTTGTTCGGAGACTCGCGTTAATGGGGGGAAATGAGCGGTTTTTGGCCGAATCCTTAAAGCGGTCGAGGGGTATCGACCTTTCCATGGGTCATACCCCTTCCCGGCGGCTCTCTTGTACGTGAGGGAGGGGAAAAAAGCTCAAAACCAGCTGAAACGCTAAAAAATGGTCTGTATCCCCCAAATCGGTCAACTCCAACCTTATCAACCAACCCTTGGCGGCAACCTGTCGGAGAGGCTGTAAACAAAGCGATCCCCACATGTTAGGTCTTAAACAGCCAAAAGATGGCATCCCACCAAACCCTTTTGCATCAATCATTTGCCGCTTGACAAAAATGGAAAGCCATCTTTTTGCATTTCGATTTGAAACTTTTAAGTCTAATTTTTACAATTGGCGTTAAACTATGCCGCAAAGGCTTTCAGGAAAGCCAACCGACTCTAAGGAAGCCTTCTTGAATGTGGATGTTTGCGAAAATGTGAGAAAATAGGAGAAAAATTGAGATCGGCTGTTAGGAAACTTTTGCGAATGTTAAATAGGATCCTGAAAGGCCTTTGATTTTCCAAGGGAAAAGGGGATTTCCAAAAAGACGTGTTCTATTAGCTACTTAGATCCATGGGAAGCCTAACACCCATTCATCCTTGATCAATTTTTCTCCTCGACTGCATTTCGCGATTCCCGGTTAAAACTCTGAAGATCAACTTTGACGACTCGCGGAAGATTCATTAAAAACCATCTCCACAAAGAGGGGCTTTTAACAAAATCATTCCGGGTTGAAAATCTTTCTATTCCATTTCGTTTCTGGCACCAGTGTCTTCAGGTCGAGGGCGTAGGCGTATGTGCTATTTTGCGCTTTTTGGTAAACTATTCCTTTCTTTCGGGTAACGGGAAGAAAAAATGGAACAGATGTGGGAGGAAATCAAGAGGGGGCTTCAGTCGTCCCTGTCCAGGGGACAGTACGATCTGTGGGTTTCATCGATTGAATTTCTAGGGCTGGAAGGCGAAACGGCGTCGCTTGGGTGTAGAAACAGGTTCCACATAGAGTGGATAAGGGAAAAGCTGGAACCAAAGCTTCTGAAGGTGGTGCGGGAATTTTTCCCTTCGGTGCGTCGGCTCGACTATGAGATCCTCAGCGAGGAGCTGGCTGCGGAGGAACCCGAGGGGGAACACCTGCCTCAGGAACGGCCCAGACAGATAGTTATGAGCGACCTTATCAAGCGCTCGGGGCCGGTTTTTAATCCCAGATTCACCTTTGACCAGTTTGTGGTAGGCTCGTCCAATGAACTGGCTTTTGCCACCGCGAAGGGTTTGGCGTGCGGGCAGCAGCTCTATAACAATGCCGCCTATATTCTTGCGAGAACCGGCTTGGGCAAAAGCCACCTCTCGCAGGCGGTTGGCAGCTATATCCGCAAACAGGCTCCCGATCAAAGGATTCATTACGTAACCGCCGAGCAGTTTGCCAATGAGATGATCTCCTCGCTTAAAAACGGCACCATCGAGGGCTTTAAGTCTAAATTTCGTAACGACTGCGACGTGCTGATTCTTGAAAAGGTCGAGTTCCTAAGCGGAAAGGAAAAGGTCCAGGACGAATTGGTCTACACCCTGGACGAGTTGATGTACCGGGGCAAAAGGATACTTTATACCGGCAATGCCTTCCCAAAGGACATTCCAAAGCTCTCCCAGGAATTGCAGTCGAGGTTGGGGGGCATTATGGCCGCTCCCATCGATCCTCCGGACCTCACGACCAGAATAGAGATAATTAAAAAAAAAGCGCTTTCGGAAAACGCCCGTCTGCCCCGTGAGGTCATCCACTTTCTGGCCGAACGAGTGATGGGGGATATTCGCCGGCTCGAAAGCTGCCTGATAGGCATTATTGCCAAGTCAAATATCCAGGGAGTGCCGGTAACTTTGGATCTTGCCAGGCAACTGACCGAGACCATGCTCGATCGTTTGCCCAAGATCACAGTCGATCATATTCAGCAAATTATTTGCAATGCTTTCAATATCTCCCTCGAAGACCTTCAGTCCCCGAAAAGGCGAAAGGAGCTCGCCGCGGCTCGAAAGGTCGGGATGTATCTATGCCGGCGCTACACGAACGAATCTCTCCAGTCGATAGGAAGGTCTTTCAAACGGAGCCACAGTTCGGTTCTCTACGCTGTGAACGATTTAACCAAGCTCATGGACAAGGACGGCAAGGTGAGGCGTCAGGTCGAGCACGTTAGTCACCGGCTGGATGTGAGCTGTCTTTGCTAAGAGCGCACAGGTCGTTTCTAAGGTCCATGGAGAGGCGCGCGACCAGGCCCGACATCGCCGCCGCGAACTCGCTGGGACCTTTTGATGCCAAGGGGGGGCTTTGATAATGAAAATGTTTTCGGAAAACGATCCTGCGCGGTTTTTCCCGCCACAAGGTGATTTCAAGGTCAAGCAGGGCGCGGGAGGATCTACCTCCTTTTTCGAGATCGAACCGGTAGATCTCTGCGCTCATACTGTATGTCGCAGGCACGTTACTGCCCGCAACCGCTGCATTTTCAAATACTTTGCCAATCGTCAGATCACGCAGGAGATCGTTTGCGATCATGTCTGCGGCAGGGGCGATCCATTGGTAATGTGAGGAGAAGTCTACCTCGCGGCCAGGTGCGCTAAGGATCATCTGTTCTCGGTCGTAAGGGGCCGAAGCCGTGAAAGGCCCAATGCGCGCTGTTGCGGGAAAGGGCTTGGCACAAAGTAAGGGCTGAAACGGGTAGTCGATCCGGTAATACTGCGGGGGCCCTGTTTTGGGGTAAAGCGCCTGCAAACATCCCGAGAAGAGCAGGACGCAGAAGAGGGCAAAAAGTAGGGGCCCAATGGAGGCCTTGAGTCGTTTAACGGAAAAATTCGCGGCCTCGATCCTTATTCTACCCGGCGTCTTGCCGTTTTCATGCGTGCGCCTCATTTGCGGACTCCCCTGGAGCTGCTTCCAGCCCCTTGGCTCATTTGCCGCTAAAGGGTTCTTTGGGTTCTTTGATCGGAAAGACCAGGCTGTTAGGCTGGAGACTGATGAGCCGGGCAAATGATTTTAGTTGAGAAATGAGGTTGCCCATCTCGCGCAGGTCGCTATCGAGAAGAAATGCTGAATTGTCTATTTTGTCCCCCATGTTCGAAAAAACCGCGTTTCCCGCCTCAAGGGTTTTGTTAAACCGGTTCGCGAGCTTTCCCAGTTTTCCCGGCGGCAGAGTTGATAGCTGCATTTTAAGGCTTTCGGTAATCTTTTTCACCGAGGCAAGGGTGGCCGTCAGGTCTTTTACCCCTCTATTTACTTCATTCGGTGAGGCCGCCTGGGACAAGGTCGCAAGAAGGGTTTCGGCCTTTTGCGAAGCATGTCTTAATGAAACCAGAGTCGTTTTTAGATCGCCGTTTTTGGGTGAGTCTGCGCCCAGTTGCAGCAGTATGTTATTTGCCAGACCCGATGTCTTTTTCCACGAGTCCGCAAGTTCCTGAATGTCTAAAGATTTAAATTGCGCAAAAACATCGTGAAGTCGAAGCTCGAGGATGTCGATTTCCGACGGATAGGACCTTATTACGGGATAGCTCGACAGGAAGTCTATCTTCGGGCTCAACCGGTCGATGTCTTTTGGGGCCGGGCCGATTTCGAGATAGTTAAGGCCGGTCAGCCCCTGAACGTGCAACTGGGCGCAAACGTTGTTGTCGACCTTAAAACTTGCCTTGAGCTTTAGGAGCACTTCTACCAGACGGCCGTCCGGGCCGATTCTAAGCTTTTCAACCCGGCCTGCCGGCACGCCAAGGTAGTCGACCGGGGCGTCTTTCTCAAGCCCTTTTACCGATACATTGAAATAGGTTGCGTATGTTTTTGTCTTCTCAAACCAAAGGGCGGCCTTTAGCCAGAATACGGCGCCGATTATCAGCCCCAGGCAAATAAGAGCGAAAAGACCTATCTTGAATGGGTTGACGGTTCTGGCCAAGAAGCTCCCTTCTCGTCAGGCATTGAGGCCCGGGGGCTGCCTGTGGAAAAAACCGCGGACTCGCGGGTCGGGGCTGTTCGCCATTTCCCTGGGCGCACCGGCGGCCACGATGCCGCGGGCTTGGGCGTCGATCATGATCGACCAGTCCGATATCGACGTAATAGTCTGGAGGTCGTGAGTAATGACAATCATCGTGATGTCCAGGATGTGATTTAGTTCCAGGAGAAGTTCATCGATTTCGGCTGATATTACCGGGTCAAGACCTCCTGTGGGCTCATCGCAAAAAAGGATTTTTGGATCGAGGGCCAGAGCCCTGGCAAGACCGGCTCTTTTTTTCATCCCGCCGCTAAGTTCGGCCGGATAATAGCTTCCGTATCCGCCAAGCTTTACCATTTCAAGCTTCAACCCCACGATTTCCTCCAATATTTCCCCTGTGATGTCTGTAAACTCCCGGATCGGCAGGGCCACATTTTCCGCAAGGCTAAGTGAGCCAATAAGCGCCCCGGACTGAAACAACACGCCGGTTCTTTTCCTCACCCAGTCAAGGGGCCCTTTGGAGCCGGGATCGGAAATGTCCTTTCCGTAAAATTCGAATCGGCCCCGGGCAGGTTTTAGCAGGCCCAGAAGACCTTTTAAAAGAGTGGACTTTCCACAGCCGCTTTCTCCCAAAATGGTCACAATCTGGCCGTATTGGACGCAAAAGTTGATATTTTCCAGTATAATCTTATCTCCGTAGCCTAGAGAAACATTGTGGACGCAGAGAGGATAGCGCGCCTCGGAAGCTGTCGATGAGGTCAAAGTCGATCCTCCGGTCAATGAATTTGCAGGGTGAAGAAACATGCATGACCGGGTAAAAGGAATATAAGAACGGGCGGAAATCTTCGCATGGGATTTTTGCGGCTAGGAAAAATGTGTTTGGAATCTGCTGACCTACCAGCCCAAAGAGTAGAAAAGAACAGTTAGAATAGCATCGGCAAAAATGATGAGAAAAAGGCCGCTGACAACGGCAGCTGTGGTCTGGCGGCCGACGCTGTCGGCCCCGATATCGGTTTGAAAACCGCGAAAGCAGCCCACAAGGGCTATAAGTATGGCGAAGACCTCTGCCTTGAAAAGACCTCCGGCTATATCGCCAAGGGAAATTGCCGTGTAGACTTGGTGCATGAATGCGTAGGGCGTTAGATTAAGGGAGATGACCGAAACGCCGATTGCCCCCAAAATTCCGGAAAAATCGGCCCACATGGTCAAAAGGGGCGCCGCGATCATGAGTGATGCGACCTTGGGTAGCGTTATGAATTCGGTCAGGTCAAAGCCCATGACGGTAAGGGCGTCAAGTTCCTCGCCAACTTTCATGGTACCGATTTCGGCGGCGAAAAACGATCCCGATCGTCCCGCAAGAAGCATGGCGGTAAAGGCGGGGGCAAGTTCCCGGCAAAGAGCCAGGCTTACCAGGTTGGCGACAAAGATGTTGGCGCCAAACTGCCTCAATTGGATAGCTGCCTGGAAAGCCATCACCACGCCCAGAAGTAAAGCTATGAGAAACAATATGGTCATGGCCTCCGAGCCGGCTAACTGGAGATAATAGAAACATTCTCGACTGCGAAATCGGCTCGGATGGCGAACCGTGCCCAGGGCGACGTAGAAAACGGAGGTGCAAAACCTTGCGAATTCGTTAAATTCGGCTGCCCGATCCTGGAGAAAACCGCCCAGCCGGGCTACCGGTGATCCTATTGGACGGAGTGGCGGGTTCGTAATTCGCGATTCGGATTTGAAACAGTCAAGAAAATGCTGAATCCCGGGATCTACCGATTCGATGCGCAGCCGAACCGACTTTCGCCGGCACAGCCGCTCGATCGAGCGCAGCAACGCTGCGCCTGCGCTGTCAACCTTTGAGACTCCGCGAAGGTCGAGCACGAGCGAGCCGTTGTCGTTTCGAGCGATGAGGGCGGTTGCGCCTTCCCAGATTCGGGCAACGTTTTCGAAGGTAAGAGGTGCTTTGAAGGATACGATCAGTTCGCCCTCAGAGGATCTGCCCGCTTCAAAGGGTAATCCTCTTTCCAAAACGGCATCCTTTTCGCCTGGAGTTATTTCACCTCGTTGATTTTTTCTCTAAGAACGCCGGAGCACTTGAAAGTTACAACGCTTCGGGGCGAGAGGATAATCGGGTCGCCTGTCTGCGGATTGCGGCCCCGGCGCTGGTTTTTGCCTTTTACGCTAAATTTGCCAAAACCGCTTATAAGTACGTCTTCCCCTTTTTCCAAGGTGTTTTTCATGATTTCGAAAAGGGTGTCGATGATCTCGGCCGATTCTGTTTTAGTAAAAATATTTTTGGCAAACAGGTTCTCGACTATCTGCGCCTTAGTTAAAGTCATAAAACTTTTCCTTTCCTTGCTCCGTCTGCCCGGCAATCCGCCAAGGTCAAAGGACGTTAAAATATCGAATTTGCATAAATTTCTAAAGGATTATCGTGCGCTTTTCAAGAGAAAAAGTTTGGCTGCCCTCGTAAAGCAATTGATTATTTTCCCGCTTCGGTGTGCGTGCATTGTCCTGGTAGATGAGCTTGCTACCGGTTGCGCGGAGGGCAGAGGGGACACCATCGCCCTATCCAGCCTGTCCCTTCCCGCTCTATTGTCCCTTCCCGGCCCAATGGCAGTGGCCTGTGGGAAATTTTCCCGGGGCTGAAAATTATTGCCTCAAACAAAGAGAAATTGCTTTTTAAGGCAAAGTGTGGCTAATGCATTCTTCGAGCCATATCGCGCCGCGTGGGTTTGGATTTTTTTACAACTTTTCCTGTAAACGTAGCCTGGAGCTCGACCCCTTATCGTTTTCTCTAAAAGACGTGTTGCCTTTAATGGAATCAATCGCCACGGTGCAGGGAGGAAAAGTAATGGCGTTTGTCTATCCTTATTTATTGCG
>JBMFHI010000114.1:0-11469 GCA_049976905.1 Syntrophobacteraceae bacterium
TTGATCGGCATTCAACCCCGGTGAACGATTACGATTTTGTGGACTAAAAATGGAATTTCCAATGCTATTAAGATAAACTAATAGACCGATGGTGTGTTCGAGTCCCCGGTAGTTTTTTAAGACATGCGTATGAGGCGCTGGGACAATATGGAGGCCTGCCCGCTTGGCACCATTTGGGTGGTGCATATTATGTAGAGAGGCTATACGGAATTTATCTTATTCCAAAATCCCCTCGTCATTGGGCGGCTAAAATCCTGGAACGGCTGGGTTTGCGTCCGATTAGGCCTACGGCGATACTTGCCGGTTAAGTGCAAACCGAAAATCATCAAAAAACGAGTCGGACTATTACCATGCATCCGCAAGCAGTTGATACTCTGATAATCGGAGGTGGTCTCAGCGGAATTTATGCCGCCCACCTTCTACGCCAAAAGCATCGATCATTTGTCGTTCTCGAGGCACGTGAACGTCTGGGGGGGAGGATACTGAGCCCCGAGTATCGAGGATTTTTCTCAGATCTGGGGCCCTCCTGGTATTGGCCCTCCATTCACCACAAAATGTCTGGTCTTATCGAGGCAATGGGCCTCCACGGCTATCGTCAGTTCGAGGAAGGACTTGGACGTTTTCAAAATTATGCGGGCACCGTACGGACTCTCAGATCTTCTCCCATGGAGCCTCCATCCTGGCGGTTGTCCGGTGGGATGATCGGGCTGATCACAAAGCTCCGTGAGGATCTCCCTGAAAACACGATAAGACTCAATCACGCGGTCTGCAGGATCGAAAGGTTGTCTGTCGGAGTGCGGGTCGCCGTGGGTGCTCTGGAGGAAGAGCCCAGGGCATGGTTTACCGCCGATAAGGTAATTCTTGCCATGCCGCCTCGTCTTGCCGCCGCAACCATTCTCTTTGAGCCCGAACTCTCTCATGAGCTGACTCAGGCGATGCTTCGGATCGGCACCTGGATGGCAGGTCAGGCCAAGTTCTGGGCTTTCTACGAAGAACCTTTCTGGCGGCATGCGGGTCTTTCGGGTGAGGGGTTCAGTGAACTCGGGCCGTTGGGCGAGATTCATGACGGATCCAATAACAACGGAGGCCCCTACGGATTGTCCGGGTTTGTCGGCATCCCCGCAGTGCAGCGCCACGATCGGGATCTCGTTACCGGGGCGATACTTTCCCAGCTTGCAGACCTCTTTGGTAGACCAGCCGATCGACCTGTGTCCTTTTTCTATCAGGATTGGGCGCGTGAGCGATTTACAGCCACCTCTTACGACCAGCGCCCCATGGTGGAACATCCCCTTTATCATCCCCCGGCGGGTAAAACTTCCTTTTGGAACGGCGCCGTGCATTTTGCCGGTACGGAGACTGCCGACCTGCATGGTGGCTACCTTGAGGGCGCCGTGTCCGCTGCCGAACGAGCGGTAATGAATGTAGCCGGAGACTTCAACCCATGAGTGGAAAAGTGCTTCTGCCTTGACCACTTTGAAATCACTGAACCCACGAGGTGAGCAATGAGCACACATTCCTTGAAAGATGACCTGAAGGTCCTGGAGCTTGGTAGCGATTACCTGCCCAGGTTCTCCAAAGATACAACCGCTGAGGAGGTCCGTGAGACTTTAGAAAATCTAAAGAGAATAATCCGGGAGAAAAGAGCTTCCCTTATCAGTAAATATCAAGATAATAGGTTGGGTGACAATGAGGAAAAAATAAGAGAGATCGATGCGGCAGCGGAAAGGATATTGAGTCTATAGATGGCCTAACCCCAACATTCGTGCGACCAGCCGCAATTCAACTAGATGTTGCTGAATTTATTGCATAAATAATATTTATCAAAGCAAGACCGAAACGGCAGCTGGGGGCGGATGACCAAAAACAATTGTTTTTGGTCACAATCAAAGTATCTCCTAAAATCCGCACCAGCCCTCAGTTTTTCAGGGTCATCCCCTCACGGGGTTTTTGACCATCCTGCGGTTATTCGCTAATTTGCGGCTGGTCGCACGAACGTTGGGGTTAGGCCTAATCGGTCTAGTATCGCGGAAAGGGGCCTCATGTTGATACTTTTAAATCTTCATGATTATAACTTAAATCTGATTTGAGCCCTATTTTCTACTCAGGAAGAGAGAACAAAAACTTTACATAGAAAACATTGATTAGAATTCGTCTTCTATTCAATGTTTTCACCCTTTTTCGCGAAATTCGATGGCGGAAATACTTGGATTTCTGGCTTCGGAACCCCCAAAAACATTCAATGCGAATATTTTTCTATTCAATGTATTCTTGTTAAAGTTTCTCAGCCTCCCATCTCATGCCCGAAACTGTCCGTTCACCATTTTCATCAAGCCTTACGGCATCTTAAGAGTATCAACATGAGGCCCCTTTCCGCGATACGAGACCGTTTAGCCGTGGGAGAAAGCTCGATAAAATGGGATGGCGCAGCCAGGACACCGCTGAGCTTTTCTTCGAGGATTGCCGTGTGCCCGTTTCAAATCTATTGGGTGAAGAGGGAAAAGGTTTTTATTACCTGATGCAAAAGCTTCAGCAGGAGAGGCTCATCGCAAGCGTTATGGCCCAGTCCATGGCGGAAGCCATGCTCGATATGACGGTAAAGTATTGCAGGGAAAGGACGATATTCGGCAGCCCGGTCGGTTCCTTCCAGCATAATACCTTCAAAATCGTCGAGATGGCGACCGAGATCGAACTCGGGCGGACCTTTCTTGATTCGCTTATTGCAGACCATGCGGCAGGAAAGGAAATCACGAAAAAGGCGTCCATGGCCAAGGCATGGATACCCGAGATGGCTAACCGCGTCGCCTACAACTGTGTCCAGCTCCATGGAGGCTACGGCTACATGGAGGAATACCCGATATGCCGATTTGCCAGGGATGTTCGCGTGATTTCGATTTTCGCCGGAACCACGGAGGTCATGAAGGTGATAATCGGCAAAATGATGGGTTTTTGAAAAAAGCGGCGGAAGTTTTTGTGACTTCGGAAGATATCTCCGGTTCGTGTAGGGAGAGTGGGATAACAATTGGAATGGAGAAAAGATATGAACATTAAAGATTGCAGGGCGATGGTCACCGGCGGCGCCTCCGGGCTGGGGGAGGCATGTATAAGGAAACTGGTTGCTGGTGGAGGGCGGGCAGCGATTCTCGATCTCGATTCAGTCCGGGGGGAGAAGCTGGCAGCTGAGTCGGGGGGCGGCGTGATTTTCGCCAAAACCGATGTCACGAGCGAAGATGACGTTCTTAGCGCAATCAGCAAGGCGGTGAAATCGTTTGGCTCCATCAATACGGTAATCAACTGCGCCGGGGTCGGAGATCCCGGTAAAATGCTCTCCAAAAAGGGCCCCTTGCCACTTTCCGCATTCGAGCGAATAGTCCGGATAAACCTGGTCGGCAGCTTCAACGTGTCGCGCCTTGCCGTGGCGCAGATGGTAAACAACACCCCGAACGAAGAAGGCGAAAAAGGCGTAATTATAAATACGGCGTCGGTCGCTGCTTTCGACGGCCAGATTGGACAGCCGGCCTATTCGGCTTCCAAGGCCGGCATAGTGGGCATGACCCTGCCCATGGCCAGGGAATGCGCGGCGTACGCTATCCGGGTGATGACCATAGCGCCTGGAATTTTCGACACCCCGCTACTGGCTTCTCTGCCGGAAGCTGCCCGCGATGCTCTAGGAAAGATGGTGCCCTATCCTTCAAGGCTCGGCAGACCCGATGAATTCGCAAGCCTTGCCATGCACATAATAGAGAATTCCATGCTAAACGGCGAGGTCATAAGGCTGGACGGGGCCCTCAGGATGGCGCCCAAATGAACGACAAGGAGAGGGGGCGGTATGAAAAATAAGGAGGAAATAGTGATCGTCAGTGCGGTGAGAACTCCGTTCAGCAAGTTCGACACGGCAATGGCGGACATTCCAAGCATCGATCTTGGCGTGATGGTCATGAAGGAAGTCATTGAAAGGGTTGGCGTAAGGGCCGAGGAAGTGGACGATATAAGCTATGGAAGCTGTGTTCCCGCGGAGGTGGCGCTCGAACTCGACGTCCCTGCGCGCCAGGCTACGCTGCTGGCCGGCTTTCCCGCGGAAAACATATCGGTGAGCCTCGATCGTGCGTGCTGTTCTTCGCTTACCTGCGTTCGTCTGGGGGTTAGGGCCATCAAGGCCGGGGAGGCGCAAATCGTCATGGCGGCAGGCGCGGAAAACATGCCCCGAACGCCGCATTTGGCCCCGGGGCTGAGAAAAGGGCAAAGATTGGGACATATCAGGTTGGTCGATCCCCTTTTTGAACTCGGTTATCAGGCAAAAGGTTTCAACGCGGTTGCCAAGGACGCAGGGGAAGTGGCTCTGGAGTACGGTGTAGACAGGGAAATGCAGGACGCCTGGGCGCTTGGCAGCCAGGAGAAGTACGCGAGAGCCCGTGAAGAAGGCAAATTCAAAATCGGCGAGGAACTCATGCCGGTTGTCATTGCTCAGAAAAAGGGCGATCCCGTCATAATCGAGAAGGATGAGTCGCCGCGCAAAACGAGCATGGAGGCGCTCTCAAAACTCAAGCCGATTTACGGAAGCCCCACCGTTACGGCGGGAAACGCTCCCACTATGGGCGCGGGGGCAAGCGCAATCCTCATAATGACCCGAAAGAAGGCCGAGGAAAAAGGGCTAAAGCCCCTTGCCTCCATCGTAGCCATCGTAGCCTCGGCGACACTCCCGCGCGCAATCGCGACAATTCCGGCTTTTACAATCGAGAAGGCGCTGGGTGATGCCGGACTCACCATTGACGATATGGACCTCATTGAAATCAATGAAGCCTTTGCTGCCATGCCTCTTGTTTCCACCAAGATCCTGGCCAAAGGCGACGCGCAAAAATGGAAAGAGCTCCAAAAAAAGACCAACGTCAACGGCGGGGCAATTGCCATAGGCCATCCCGTGGGGGCCAGCGCCGCAAGGATCACGATGACAATGGCATATGAACTAAGACGCCGCGGAGGCGGCTATGGGGTCGCAGCCATCTGCGGAGGGCTCGCCCAGGGTGAGGCTGTCATCCTCAAGGTGTAGAGTTGATGGCGGTGGGACCGCCGGCCGGGATTGCCAAGCCCGCGCCATGACGCTCTGGAATAGAGCCGGAGTTCCGGATGAACCTTCAGACCCGTTATGATCTTGAGGTGCAGTCCGGTCGTCGTCGGGGGCTCGAGGCCGAGGCAAGGGGCATCCGGGAGCCAAAACCCGTTTTTTTCGGGGTCAGGCGGTGTGGTTCAATCGAAAATCAGCCGAATTCGCCTTAAAGGTCCCGGCATAACCGCTTAGACTTTGGGGTCCACTTTACAGATTAGATTTGGCGGGGACTTCCCGTCGGCCTCAGCTTCTTCAGTTTGCCCAATAACGTTGTCCTGGGTATGCTTAATAACTTGCTCGCGGAAGTCACGTTCTGTGACTTGATCAGCGCCTCGGTTATTAAGATCTGTTCAAAACTTTCCATTTCTTTTTTGAAATAGATGCCTTCGTCGAGTTTACGGTGAGCGTACTCTTTTAATAAACCTTCCCTGTTCCTGAATCCTTCAGATTGGCTGCTGTTCAAGTCCAGTGAAATATCTTTAGAACTTAAGACGTCGCTGTTTTCTTTAAGAATGGCAGACCGGTAAATAACATGTTTCAGCTCTCGGACATTACCTTTCCACGCCTGTTTTTCCAACATATCTTTTGCGGATTGAGAAAAGACCAGATGCCTTTTTAGCTTGGCATTGTATTTGTCGAGAAAATATTGAGCAATAAGGCAGATATCATTTTTCCGATCCCTGAGAGGAGGAACTAAAAGTGGAATTCCGCTTATCCTGTAATAGAGGTCACTCCTGAATTCGCCTCTTTCCATTTTCTCCGTCAGGCTCTGACTTGTGGCCGTGATCAGTCGAAAGTCAGTGTCGATTGTATTGTTCCCGCCGAGGGGAACAATGCATTTTTCTTCCAAGGCCCTTAGCAGCTTCTTCTGAAAATCAATTTTCACGTCTCCGATTTCATCAAGAAAAAGCGTTCCCTTGTGAGCTAGATGAAATTTCCCCTTCGACTTTTTGACTGCTCCTGTGAACGCACCCTTTTCGTAACCGAATAATTCGCTCTCGATGAGGTTCTCTGGGACCGCGTTGCAGTTGACGGCCACGAACGGGCCGTCGCTTCGATTGCTAAGCCTGTGGATTGCTTTTGCGACCAATTCCTTTCCGACTCCGGTCTCGCCCTGAATGAGAACCGGAATATCGAGGTCTGCTATCCTCCTGACAGTTCTCCGAATGCTTTGTATTTCAGTGCAATTCCCGATCATATCCAACCACAGTCTCTCATTTTCCGCACTTGAACCATCTTTGCACTGACTATTGATATCTGAAGAATTCACTTTGGAAGCAAGAGGATCGACCGCCTGTAATTTTTCAAGGGCGCTTTCGGGGTGTAAATAATAAAAGTGTTTCTTAGTCAATTCGGTCAGCATGTCGCAAAGCAAGCTGTCAAGTTTCAAACATGTAGAGATCTTTTCTTCGCTTGCCGAATAAAGAGTGTTCAGTAGAGATGTAATTTGCTCATGATTTATGCCATATCGGCGAAGTTTTCGTCTTAATTCGTTGATATCGGTGTCTTCACTTATAAATTGACCAACGAGAAAAGAGCCGATGAGATCCCCTCTAAAGAAAATAGGGGCAGCGCAGTCCATCAGCCCCAGATGACATTTATATGTTACCGGTCTCTGGTTATATGCAAAGGCGCTACAGGCTCGCTGCGCGGTTAACAAACATTGTTTTCTTCCCTCCGGCGTCTGTTGAACCACCGTGCAGAGATCGGAATATTGAGATGAGGGGATCAAATAGTTCCCGCCCGGGTCTGTGACAATCCCCGCACACCCCAGGCTTTCACAAAAGGTATCCTGCATTTGCCCAAGTCTATCAATGGCGATGATATCGAGGAGATGAGGGACCTTTTTCATATACTGCTCCATTCACTACCGCCGGGAAAATAATTTAAAGTTGCCCTGGTTCCTTATGAGGTTGAACACCCATATTGAATGATCCATCGATGGGACCGTCTCTTGCCTCCCGCAGAGGCGCCGGGCAGTTTCTATTGCCCTCTTTGAGGAGTGGGGATACGAGGAAAGATAATGGAATTGAGGGCGGCCCGAACGGTCTTCCATGAGCAAACACCCGCGGATTGCTCCGTGATACTGTCTGCTTTGCGATGAAGATTAGCCGGGGTTAATCCTCCATGCTGTCTTAGCGCAGTCCGATTTTCGACAGTACATCCTTCATACAGGACAAAGCGCTGCGAGTCAATAGGGACTCGTGCGACTCCCGGCCAATGGGCCTGCTGGATGAGCGTTTCGATAGACATTCCATGGGGTTCAGAGTGTGGCGCAAATTGGATTCAAGGAAGGCTGCAAATGGAGATCGGATTTAGCGGTGACCAAAATCCGTCACCTGCTGTCTGTCGCTGGTCATTTGGACGCAATTATTCTGAAGATGAAATAAAAACTTACTGCCGAATTGCAATAACTCCCTACCGAGTTTTAGTCTTTTAACATCAGCTAAATGGCGTCCGTCCAAGTTAGAGATTTTTATAACCAGCCGCTGATATTGATAAATTACTTGCCAACCTTTTTCAACGCACTTTGTTTGCGGGGCGTAGTTAGTTCCGTACCGCTTCGAATAGCTGTGAGTGGCATTCGCGTTGCAAAGCGCATGGGGAAATCCGGTTTTTTTGTCTTTGCGTCAGTGCAGTTCTTGTATCGGGAGGCCGCCCCGTACTCAGTAAAGAAAGGAGGTTCGCAGCGACAACTTCATTTTGGGCCGGGATCAATGTCAGAAGGAGTTACCATCGTCATAAGGAGGTCAGATATCATGGATTTTATCTCGAACAGATCCTTTAAGACCACGATAGAAAAGCAGGCCGCACAGTTTCCAGAGGCCCCTTTTGTCGTGTACGACAATTCCACATGGAAATTTCATGAAATTCTCTACAATGAGATGCCTGATCAAATAGGCAAGACATGTAATGCGTTCCTCAAACTCGGGATCTCCAAGGGTGACAGGGTAAACATCCATTGCAGCAACTGCCTCGAATATGTCCTCTCCCTGTTTAGCCTTGGCTGCATTGGAGCGATTATGGTTCCAACCGATATTTCCATATCCGGAGAGGAATGGGAATATGTATTGGAACATACAAAACCAAAGCTCATTCTGACGGAACCTGATTTTGCGGGGTCACTCGATAAAATACTCGGCAAATGCACCTCCGTGCAAAATGTGGTGCTTTGTAAGACGAAACAAAAGAGTAAGTTCCTATTGTTTTCCGATATCATATCAGAAGCCGCGGCGGAGATTCCAGACGTTGCCGTTTCTCCTGAAGATGACTTCGCCATCTACTTCGGTAAGGAAAATGGATCGCGGCACGACGGAGTAGTCCTGGCGCAGGCAAACTATTGGTATTGGGCGGAAGTTATTTCAAGAACGCTGAAATATACGAATGCTGAAACAATCTTCGAAGCTCGTCAGATTTCAAATCCGATGAACCAGATAAGCTCTGTGCTGGCTTCGTTCATTGCAGGAGCGCGACTTTTTATAGCCGACCGCTTCAATGGCCCTGAGTGGATTCATCAAGTCGGTCATTTTGCTCCATACCTGCAGAAGAATATGGCCAGGGGATTATACGGTTTTCTGGACGCGGACCAGGTCCGACAGGTCTTCTCCCAGGCGCCTACTCTTCGTGACGGCAAAAACGCTCTGAAGCTTCTTATGTACACGGGTGAACTAAATCCGGAGGAACTGACAGGCTTCTCGACCCGATTCCAGACCAACCTGACGAGATTTTTCGGCATGCCCGAATGTATCATGCCTCTTATAAACCCCGTTTTTGAGACAGGAAAAGCAGAGTCAATAGGCAGCCCCACTTATGGGACGAAACTGACGTTTATCGATGAATCAGGAAAGTCGCTGTCCGCTGGGCCTGGCAGATTGGCCATCATTGGAACTCCGGGGGAAGTTTTCTTCAAAGGGTACTACCAGAATGAAAACAGGACCGCCGAGGTTATCAAAGGCGACCGTTTCGCCATGAATTTCAATGTGAAATGTGATGAGCAAGGATACCTTTACGTCGCCGCGTGATAAGTGAAAAAGGAGTTAGAGCCATGCCGGAAGAGCAGGAAGGCAAGAAACTCGTATCGAGTTGTGCGAAGTGCCCGGTACAAAAATGCGTGTTTCCGGGAAGAAAGGAACCCAGACCCAAGTTTTGCCCCATTTTGCTCAATCATAAAGAGGCAAAGAAGGCGAAGGAAGTGTTGTTCAGCGACCAGGCGGTGGGGACCGAAGACTTCAAGATTAATATGGCCGCGGAATTCGTTCTCCATCAAGCCTTCGATGACGAGTTCGGACCAACCCTGACCAGGATCGAAGAGGTCATGGAGTTCGCTCGCGTGATGAAGTGGAGCAGGATCGGCATTGCCTGCTGTATAGCTCTCGTCGAAGAAGCGAGACAGCTTGACAGTATCCTGAATCAAAACGGGTTTGAGACAGTCTCGGTCATGTGCATGGCCGCTGGAGGGGCAAGGCATAGCGATGGTCTGGGCTGGCAAACCAAATTCCTCCAGGCCCTGCCTCTGTGCAACCCGGTAATGCAGGCCTACGTGCTCAACAAGGAACAGACCGACTTCAATTTGGAATTCGGCCTTTGTGTGGGACACGACATATTATTCAGAAAATACGTGGAAGCTCCGACTACCTGTTTGGCTATCAAGGATCGAGTCCTTGGAAACAATCCACTCGCCGGCATCTACACGGCCAATCTCTACTATTTCAACAGGTATCTTCCGCAGGCGCATGTTTTTGGCAAGAAGGGGGAAGAAATGTTTGCACGCAGGTAGTGATCGCAAATCCCGTCTCGATGCTACACCAGAGGCAGACGATTATGGAACCCGGAGCGGGGGACTTAAAAGCAGCGCACCCTTTTTCCATTTCAGGGTGTCTCAGGGGTACATATAGGGATTAGCGCAGCATAGCTGAACCCAAAAACTTCGTGCCCTCCGTGGCTCAGCAGTCTGCCCGGACCTGAGGCCTGGCGCCTGTGCCACGGGGGCATGAAAACCACGAGGAACGGCCCCTCTTTCTCGCAGTATTTTTGTGCTGAACGAATTGCGGAGACATCTGTGACTATTACGAAAAGAACATATGGCGGGAGCGGCCTTACATTTTTTCATCGTTTCGGGGTCTCCCCGGTGGAGTCATGAGAAACTGTGGTGAAGGGGTTGCTTCAAATGAAGACTACAGAGTTCAAAGAACGGCAGTTAGACAGCGCGGGAGGATTGATATGCTCACAGCTAAAAGCGGCGATTGGGTAAAACTCCACTATGTCTGTACTCTTGAAAATGGTGAGATAGTGGATTCCAGCGAGGGGTTGCCTGCAGTCGAGGTTCATGCTGGACCTTATGGTGGAGAAAAAAACTTCAGTGCCGAGGTCCTTGGCATGGCTATCGAGGAGGAAAAGGAATTCTCGCTCTCGCCCGATGAGGCCTTCGGGTACCCCGTTGAAGGTAAAATAAGAGAAATCGCCCTGTCGGATTTAAGGGCGCAGTTAAAGCTGCAAGTCGGCCTGACCATGCTTTTCAACTATTCGTGCGGCCCCAGGCTTATCGGCACGGTCGCAGAGATAAATGAAGATACAATACTGGTTGACTTTAATCACCCTTTAGCCGGTAAAAGACTGAATTTCAAGATAAGACTGATAGAGATCAACGCCCGTAGAACGGGCACTTTTTCCTGCAGCCATTCACTCGACATCATGGAGGAGGTGAAGGGATTGAGAGCCGGGAAGGAAACAGAACCTGTAACTCGGAAAGCCCCTTCGAATTTCATCGAACAACATGCTTAAAATTTGAAAATCACGCGACCTCGGTTGGCATT
Organism: Syntrophobacteraceae bacterium; assembly: GCA_049976905.1. GTDB lineage: Bacteria > Desulfobacterota > Syntrophobacteria > Syntrophobacterales > Syntrophobacteraceae > SbD1. The sequence goes on from JBMFHI010000114.1 coordinate 10,915, forward strand.
ATCCGAGGGATTTTTGTGCAAAGCCAAAACGAAAGTGCTACGTTGAAAGTGCCGGAGAGTCGGACTACTACTCTGGTGGCTATACTGGCATGAGGCACTCTTTCTCGGAGTGCCTTTCCTTTTCCGGCGCATGCTCGGTTGCCCTTACTCTCGCCGTCCTGTGGGGGACTGCAGGGGGCAGTAAGTTTCGGAGTCGCACTCTTTGGCTTTGCCGGTTAACTGGAGGTCGTCAGTTGTTCATCCCGCTTCCGCGATAAAAAAACCATTGGAAACGCTTTCAGCTAACGACCCCGGCAGCTCCCAGGATAGCCCCGATGGCGAGGACCCATGCGGGATGCCACTGAAGCCGGGCGAGCAGGAACAAGGAGCAGACCATAAGTGCCCAGCCTGCGAGGTCGCGGAGGGCGCCGGGGGCAAGGAGCACGGCCGCGCTTATTACCAGCCCCACAACAGCCGGAGTCACTCCCGCGAGGAAATCGGAGGACGGCAACGATTCGTGCGCTCTACTATACTAGGAGCATTATTATTTAGTTATATTAGGTAATTATGCGTACC
>JBMFHI010000115.1:0-11081 GCA_049976905.1 Syntrophobacteraceae bacterium
CTCGGTTGCATGCGGCTCCATAGTGGGGGGCAAAAGACCAAGCCCATCCATGTCCTCATGAAAGGCACGGATAAAGCGCTCGGCAATCGTACGGAAATCGACCCCCTCGGCCGCCGCCCGCCGGAGGATCTTGTCGTCGATGTCGGTAAAGTTGCGAACGTAGCAAACCTGGTAGCCCTGGCTGATCAAGAAGCGGTAAATCACATCAAAGACAATGGCCGAACGCGCATGGCCAATGTGGCACAAATCGTAGACGGTGATCCCGCACACATACATTTTAACCCTTCCGGGTTCCAGGGGGACGAACTCCTCCTTTTTACCCGTAAGAGTATTATAAATGACAAACGCCATTGCAACCGGTTCCTTCCCTATCGCCCCCGCTCAGACTCTTCCACAAGGGCAACGGCATAGGCCGCTATGCCTTCCTCGCGGCCCGCAAAACCGAGGGTCTCCGTCGTCTTGGCTTTTACATTTACACAGCCGGGCTCAAGCCCCAGACAGAGGGAAATCCTCTCGACCATAGGCGGGATAAAAGAAATGAGTTTGGGCCTCTGGGCCACAATCGTCGAATCGATGTTTTTTAATTTAAATCCGCGCTCCTCAAGAAGGTCCATGGTCCTGCGCAACAGCACAAGGCTTGAGACATCCTTAAAGGCGGGGTCGGTATCGGGAAAATGAACGCCTATATCTCCAAGGGCTCCTGCCCCTATCATGGCATCGCATATGGCATGCAGGAGCACATCGGCATCCGAGTGGCCAAGAAGCCCCCGTTCGTACTCTATTTCAATGCCTCCAAGAATAAGAGGACGTCCCGCCACAAGCTGATGAACGTCATAGCCAAACCCCACCCTCATGACAACCCCTCTTGTTTACCGGCCGACAGATACCACTGAGCCCACCGCAGATCCTCGGGTGAAGTAACCTTGATATTGGTGCGCTCGCCCTCGACGATGGTAACCGCGCTACCCATGCGTTCGACAAAGGAGGCGTCATCAGTGCCGCTCCAACCTTCGCGAACGGCCCTCTTATAGGCAGAGGTAAGAAGCTGGCGGCCAAAAACCTGGGGTGTTTGCACAAGCCAGACCCGATCCCTTGAAAGAGTTTGTTGCACAATGCCCTCGCATGCAAGTTTGACCGTATCGGTAGAAGGCAAGGCGGCAATACAGGCCCCGGTGGCCCTTGCGCCCTCCCAAACCGCCTCGATCAACCGGGGCGAGGCAAAGGGGCGAACCGCGTCGTGAATCATCACCCAATCGCAGTCAGCCGGCAGCATCAAAAGCCCGTTATAGACCGAGTCGCTGCGCTCTTTGCCGCCTTCAGCCACAAGGATTTCAGGACAAACCACATTCTGTGGGCTTCGCCACTGGGCCACGAGGTCGCGGACCTTTTCGACGTAGCCCCGGCCCACCAAAAGAAGGATCATGGATACAAAGCTCAGCTCGGAAAGAGTGTCAAGGGTATGAGCCAATACAGGCCTTCCCGCCAGGGCAAGGTACTGCTTGGGTACAGCCGCCCCCATCCTTACGCCGCTACCTGCGGCCGGCACGATAGCACAAGTCTTATGCATACTTAAAAGCAACCAACATAATGTAATGAAAAAAGAACCGGAGCAGGGCATAAGCCGGGTTCTGTTCCCCAAACGCCCGAAGACGATCGAGGCATGATCATTCCTCTAGCCCCGCCGTTACCGGCGGGATCAAGCGACCAACCCGAGAGCTTCGGACGGGCAGCCCTCAAACGCTCTCCTATTCGGTCTTGCTCCTGGTGGGGTTTGCCTGGCTCCCGATGTCGCCACCGGGACCGGTGAGCTCTTACCTCGCCGTTTCACCCTTACCCCTTGCGATCAGGCAAGAGGCGGTTTGCTTTCTGTTGCGCTTTCCTCCTCGTCACCGAGACTGGGAGTTGCCCAGCACCTTGCCCTGTGGAGCCCGGACTTTCCTCCGACCGCGCCAAAAAGGCGACCGGCGATCATGTGCCCTACTCCGGTTGACTCCTTTGAAATGAGAGTTTAAACCAAATACTCTTAGAGATCCATATTAGCAGATTTAGCGCTTTATGCAAAGGATGCGGCTTCTTTCTGAGCCTTACGACTAATTTCGTTCAACGTCTGTTCGAGTTTGACCCGGTAGCTTTCAAGCTCGATGGAACTCACGTTTCGCGGAACAGTGATCAGGGGACCATAGGAAACGGTCACTGTGGAAAAAGGCATGGGCACAATGGTCTTATCCCAGGTGGGCAAACGCCAGCACCTGTTGGCCGCAATACTTACGGGCATGATCGGAGCACCCGAATACATAGCTAGAACGAGCAGCCCTCTTTGCGCGACTTGTGCGGGCCCCTGGGAGCCATCAGCAACTAATCCTCCGCCCCCACTTTGCTTAAAGGCGGCGATCATGTTTTTTAAAGCCGCGGCCCCGCCCTTTCCAGGCGAACCTCTAAAGGTGAAAAACCCCAGACTTTGGACCATTCGCGCGGCAAACTCGCCGTCCCGGCTGCGGCTGGTTATGGTTAGATAGCCACAGTCGCGAAATACGTATAAAATGGTTGGGTAGGAGCAATGCCAGAACGCTGCGATTCTTGGCACGACCTCACTGGCGCGAAGCCTGTTTTCCTCGCCCACCGTGACAAAGCGGCAGGTCTTGTGAAGAAGCCTCAGAGCCGCGGCTGCAAGGCGAGGTAACACAGGGAAAAGCTCCGCAATATTGCGGCGTGTTTTCGCCTTATGGTGTATATTTGAAGTTCCGGCAACCATAATACTCTATAACTCTAAAAAAGTGAGAACCATGAAACCACTTAATTTAGCACTTATTGGATTTCGCGCAACCGGCAAGACCACCGTGGGACAAATTCTCGCCCTCAGCTTGAAACGCAGCTTTATTGACATGGATCGCCGCCTGGTCGAGGATGCCGGCCTGGACATAACGGCCTGGGTCGCCCGCAACGGCTGGTCTTCTTTCCGAAGAGCCGAATCGGGTCTTCTGGAGACCCTTCGGTTGCACACAAATCTTGTGCTGGCAACGGGAGGAGGCATTGTTCTGGACCCCAAAAATCGCGAAGCGTTAAGAAAAGATTTTTTTACCGTATGGCTCAAAGCAACTCGCCACACCATACTTGCACGACTAGACTCCGATCCCCAATCCCGGCAGACTCGTCCCGCCCTTTCGCCTCTTCCCCTGGAGGAGGAAGTCCTTAAAATACTATGCGAAAGAGAACCTTTCTACACTGAGAGCGCCGATCTTGCAATAGATACGGATTCCAAGGCGCCTTCCCGGATCGCCCGGGAGATTGAAGAGGGGATTTCCGTCGCACTAAATCCTGTCTAAAACAAGTCGCGCCACCCTCTCGGATATGCCCGAACAGTCGAGTCGATCGCGAATTCGCCGCAGTTCGGCCCGCTGCGCCTCAAGCAGGAGGGGAGATTTTAAAAGCCTCAAAGCGGCCTCGGCTAAAACCGGCCCGCTGGGTTCTTTTCGAACAAATTCGGGAACGATTTCCCTTCCGGCTATCAAATTGGGAAGAGCAATGAAATCTACCGTAATAAGGGGCTCAACAATCATTCGGGTCAGCCTCGAGACCTTGTAGAAAGCAACCATCGGGGTCTCGAGAAGAGCGGCCTCAAGAGTCACGGTGCCGGTCTTGGTAAGAATGAGATCGCAGGCCCTCAGAGCCCTGTAAGTGTCGTCTCTTACGACCTGGAGGGGAATCGACCAGTACGCGGCTCTTTGTTCCAATTCCCGGGCATCCATAGAAGGAGCAACCGGCATAATAAACCTGGCCCGAGGCAAAGCCTTGAGGATAATTTGCCCGGCCTCCATCAGCAAAGTAAAGAATTGGGCAATCTCTTTTCGCCTGCTTCCGGGCAAAAGTCCCACCAGAGGGCCATCAAAGCCGTGGTAGACCAAATCGCAAGATGCCTTATCCTCCACATTGCCTAAGGAATCCGACAGGGGATGGCCCACGTAGTCCACATCAATTCCGTAGGAGGCATAGAAATCCTTTTCGAAGGGCAGGATAACAGCCATCCCATCCATCAGCCTTCCGATTTTTTTTACACGCCACCTGCGCCATCCCCAAAGCTGGGGGCTTATGTAGAAGAAAACTTTGGCGCCTATTTTTTTTGCAAAGTTTCCGAGCAAAAAATTAAAATCAGGAAAGTCGATGAGCACGACAACAGAGGGGCGGGCAGCAAGAAGATAAGACCTCATCTTGACCCAGGCGGTATATATCGCCTTTGATTGCGCCAAGACTTCGGAAACGCCGACAACCGAAATTTTTCGATTATCAACGACAACTCCCACACCGGCTGCCTTCATGAGCGGCCCCCCCAAACAGGAGAGTTTGACCTGAGGGGCCAAGTTCCGTAGGGCACGGGCAAGATTGGCGCCGTGGAGATCTCCTGAGGCTTCCCCCGCGCTAAGGAAAATTTCCACTTTTCATCTCTCCGCCAAAGCGTATTTTACGCTCATCTGCTCCTCGATAAGCCTGGAAATCTCAAGGGCCACAGCAAGCGCCCTGCGCCCCTGTTCCCCGTCGACCTCAGGACGGCTCCCAGCCCGAACCGCTCTAATAAATGAGCTTATCTCCTCTTCGAGCGCATCCTTTTCAACAATTTCGAAGTTTTCAAGCGAAAGCTGGGGAAAACCATCCTCCCCCGACTCAGCTTCTTTGTAGACAGCATAGGCCCTTTTTTCGGAATAATCGGCTGAAAAATAGCAATTTTCTTGAAAGATACGAAGTTTTCTCATGGATTTGATCGAAATCCTGCTCGCCGTAAGATTTGCAACCGCCCCATTTTCAAATTCCATCCGCACGGTGGCAATGTCTGGAAGCCGGCTTAGCACGGAAACTCCCGAAGCATGAATGAATTTAACAGGCGAATTGATAATAGTAAGGATTATATCGATATCGTGGATCATCAGATCCAAAACGACATCAACTTCCAAGCCCCTTTCGTTAAAAAGGGCAAGCCTGTCGGTTTCAACAAACATGGGAGAGGACAACCGGTTACGAACGGCGGCAAAAGCGGAATTAAACCGCTCGAGATGGCCAACCTGGAGGATTGCGCCACTTTTTTTAGCAACTTCGATCAGTTCGTCGGCCTCCTTCAGGCTCTTTGTCATAGGCTTTTCAAGGAGCACGTGGACCCCGGCGGACAAAAAATCGCGCGCTATGGCGAAGTGCTGCGGCGTTGGCGTAACGATGCTCACCGCGTCCACCTTGCCGATAAGTTTATTATAATCGGTTAAGGAGCTTGCCTTGACCTCGGCGGCGATTTCGGCGGCACGCCCCGCATCGAGATCAACGATGGCGACAAGATCGGATTCGGCAAGCCTTGCATATTTTTGGGCGTGAAAACGCCCAAGATAGCCCACTCCAATAACCGCCGTTCGTATGGCGTCCGAACGGGGAGTGCGGACAAGGATGCTTTTTGAAACCTCCAGCTTTTTAGTCTCCTCGGAACCCGATCGTTTTAGGCCGGGCAGCTCGGATCCAAGCAAGGCAAGCGCATCGGCATCCTGATGCTCATTGACGTCAAAGGCCTCTCCCTGAACGATAATGGATATACCGGCCGAATCGGCGGCATCGATGGTCCTTTCACGGTCAAATAACAAAGTTTTGCCGGCTTCAAGGACAAGCACCCGGGCGTTTACTCTTTTCATTACCTCGATGGTGTCGGCCCCGGCGGCGGGTACATCGAAGCGCATGTCCTGCATGGGCTTGCTGACCTTAACGATTACAGCCCCCTCCCTGCAAAGCCGCCCGCCGCGCATAATGGTGGCATCCGTGCCGTCTATGCCTTCCACTGCGAGCACGGCCCGGTTTTTTACCACCACACACTGACCGATATCAAGCCTTCCGATAGCCTTTGCCAGGGTCCACCCAAATCCGATATCGGCCTTTTCCCGGTGATTAGGCTTTCGCCTGGTAAGGATCCCCTCGGGAGCCAAAAGTTCAGGCAAAAAGATGGTGGAGGGCTGAATCAAAATGCCTTCCGCCTCAAGTTCATCGGCAAGCGCCCTGAGAAGAGAGTCGTCTTTTCTGTTTCTAACCCTGCTAATAAACCGAACGGCCCTCCAGTCGGGCCGAATCTTTAAATACATACGGGTCTTATTGATTGCCCCGGCCATGGCAGCGTGGGAAATTCCGGCATTTCTGAAAGTTTTAACAAGGCGATTGAGCTGTCCAAGCTTTAGCATGTGAAACTCATCGACATACTTTGAAAGCGTCGGATCTGTTTCACCATCGAAACCTATGGCAATCACCCGTACAGAAGCCTGCCTGGCTGCGTGAGCAAAAAGAAGCGGAAACTGCCCGCTTCCGGCAATGAGCCCAACCTCCCTGATCCTGCCCTCTGAATTCTGAAAATTTCCCGAAGACATTATCTGGTAAGACCTCGCCTGGAACCAACCGTTACGAACTCAATAAGCCTTTCGACCTGAGGAAGGGGCTTAAGTTCTTCACGCACTCTTTTAACCGCATCACTAAGCGTGAGGCCGGAGCGGAAAACTATCCTATGAAAGCCCTTGATCGCCTGGATGGTCTCCGGAGAAAAGCCGTGGCGCTTGAGACCAATCAGGTTGGGACCAAAAAGTTTTGCTCCCTCAGCGCCCGTTGCAAGCATATAGGGGGCAATGTCCATGCGCACGCCGGAAAAACCACCCACACAACTGTATTCTCCCAATCTTACAAACTGATGGACAGCCACGATTCCGCCAATTACCGCGTGGTCTCCGACTTCGACATGACCGCCCAGAGTAACCGCATTGGCCAGTAAGGCTCCGTCTCCAACCTGGCAGTCGTGAGCCACATGAGCGTAGGCCATCAAAAAGACCCCATCGCCAATGCGTGTAACCCCGCGGCCCCTGGCGGTGCCGCGGTGCACCGTGGCATATTCTCGGATTATACTGTTATTACCAATTGATACTCCAGTCTCCTCATCGCTGTAGGTAAGATCCTGCGGAGGAAGTCCGATAGAGGCAAAGGAAAATATGCGATTATTTTCCCCTATCCTGGTCCTGCCTTCAATCACCGCGTGATGTCCCACAACGGTCCCGGCGCCAATGACCACCTCGGCACCAATTATACTGTAGGCCTCGACCGTAACGTCCTGGGCAAGTTCAGCTTTAGGCGATATTATAGCACTCGGGTGGATCGGCATTTCTTCTCCCTATCCTCCAGGCGTCAATGCGCACGCAAAGCCGCACTGGATCAATACACGTCCACTCACTTGCATGCGGACGGCACCCGCGCCCGGATTTTTTTGAGCAGCGCGGGGAAAAATTTCAGGTCTATAAAACGTTGGCCATCATTTCCGCTTCGGCCACCAGCACATCGTCGACGAAGGCCTCCCCCAACATTTTAAAAAACCCCCCGCGCTGTTTAAGAAGCTTTACCTTCATTACCAGCTGATCGCCGGGCCGCACGGGCTTTCGAAACCGCACCTTGTCGAGGCCCGCGAAATAGAATGGCTTGTCTTTCAGGTGAGGATTAACCGTAAAGACAAGAATTCCACCGGCCTGAGCCATAGCTTCCACGATAAGAACACCCGGCATTATGGGGTCGTTTGGGAAATGCCCCTGAAAAAAGGGCTCGTTTACCGATACGTTTTTAAGCGCAACAATCGCATCGCTGGTAGTTTCGACGATCCTGTCTACAAGCAGGAAAGGATAGCGATGCGGTAGGGTTTCCTTAATTTGAACAACGTCCATCGTCGCCCTTTAGGACCTCCTCTATTTTACGAACCTTCTCATCGAGCCGTTTTACGGCCTCCCTCAGTCTGGACAACCGCCTTATATCACCATATGTTTTAAACCATTCATCGTAGGGCAAGGCGGGAAATCCTCCCACAACGACCTGGTTGGCTTTAACGGAGCAATGAATACCGGCTTTGGCCGCGGCCTTTACCCCATCACCTATCTCAATGTGTCCGATCACGCCCGCCTGTGCGGCCAGCACAACATTTTTGCCTAGCCGAGCAGACCCGGCTATACCGGCCTGCGCAATTATAAGAGTGTCCTCGCCCACCACAACGTTGTGGGCAATCATGACCAAATTATCAATTTTTACACCGCGTTTAATCCAGGTCTTGCCAAAGGTTGCCCGATCGACAGTGGTATTGGCCCCTATTTCGACGTCATCGTCTATTTGAACAATACCTATCTGGGGGATCTTTAAGTGTTTGCCCCCCTCCTCGGAGGCATAACCGTAGCCATCAGCCCCGATAACCGCGCCCGCATGGATAATCACACGGTCTCCAAGGATACATCCATCCAGAATGGTGGCCCTGGGATGGATAAGGCACCCCTGGCCGATCTTAACATCCCTGCCCACAAAGGCCGAAGCCCCGATCGTGGTGTCCCTTCCAACCGTTGAACCCTGTCCGACGTGGGCAAGCGCACCCACACAAACGCCCTCAGCGAGAAAAACCGCCTCACCCACAAAGGCCGTGGGGTGTACTCCCGCCACCTTCTCCGCAGGCGGGAAAAACAGCTTTGCCGCCCGAGCAAGAGCAAGATAGGGATTATCAACTATTAAAAGGTTTACTTCGAGGTCTTCGAATTTGGGGGAGACAATCAAGGCCGACGCCCTGCAACCCGCCAATAAGTGTTTATAACGGGTATCGACCAGGAAGCTGACTTCTCCGGCAATTGCGGTATCGAGCCCTCCAATACCAAAGACTTTCAATTCAGGGTCGCCCTTTAATTGCGCCTCAAGCAAGCGAGCAAGCTCGGCCAACGAAAAAGAACCCTTATTCATTTGATTACTTTCCACGCTATTTTCCATAAAGATCATTTTGAAATGGGTGGCTCAAAACACCCCTTAAAGCAAACAAAAAAACAGCTTTTCTTAAAGAACAATCGTGGCTTAAGCATTCAAAAAGACGGGAATTAATCCCGCCTTTATAGAAAAAGTAACGGCACCGGCACGAAATCAATGATGCATACTGTCAATTTTAGAAATAACCTTTGCCGTTATATCCACTTTGGGTGAGGTAACAATAAGAGCGCTTCTATCGACAATAATATCGTAGCCTTCAGACTTGGCAACACTATCGGCTGCATCATACATTGCTTTCAAAAGAGGTCCCAGGGCCTGCTTTTTCTCTTGGGCGAATTTAGACTGCGAATCCTGCATGAGCTGTTGCAACTGGCCGGCCATTTGAGAAAGCTGCTGTTCCTTTCTACCTCTGGCCTTTGCGTCCATGATAGATCTTTCCTTCATGTAGGAGTCCCTTGCGGCAATAAATGCATTCTTCTTTGTCTGAACGCTATTGGTAAGGTTCTGTTCATCGGTTTTCAAAGTCGAGCTTATCTGTTGCCCCCAATGGGTTTGCGTAATGACATTGGACACGTTTAAAAAACCGATCTTTTGGCCCAACGCAAATGCATGAGAGCTAAAAACCAGACTAACTCCGAGCGCAACCAGCAAAAATCTCGAAAATCTCTTCATTGTCATTCTCCTTAAAAGAAAGCTCCGGCAGAAAACTGCCATTCATATTGTGGATCACCAGGTCTTCTGTCCAATACATACCCCATTTCGATCCGAAGAGGTCCGAAAGGCGAATTCCATCGAATTCCAGGGCCAACGTCTTCTCTAAAGTCGGCGGGATTAATTTCCTGGCCGGGGAGAAAGGCGTTACCCCAGTCAAAAAAGAACAAACCACGCACGCCGTAATGCTCCAGTAACGGAAAGAGCAGTTCGTAGTTTACAACCGCATACTTATTGCCGCCTATGACAAGGCCATTTGCGTCTCTTGGCCCCAGGTAGCCGTAATACCAGCCACGCATGGAGTCGATACCACCAAGGAAGTAGCGCTCCCATACCGGAATGAGCGCCGAGCCGTTCTCAAAGCCTGCCTCGGCGCGTATATGGCCTACGAATTTCCAAAAAAGCGGATAATAGATCCCGGCATGGTAATCTTGCTTGAGCATATTGTACATGCTCCCCAAATCCTTTGAATCGTACTCGATCGTTGCCCCTGTGAAGGTTCCCCTGGTAGGCAAAAACGGCTGATCTGTCGTATTTCTTGAAAAGGCAACGCCAAAGCCGCTTTTGAACTGATAGCCCCGGGCTTGCTGGGCCAAAAAGTAAGGGTCTTTTTCCGCCAGGGAGTCAAGGTAGTAGATAGAGCCGTTTTCCGCAACATAGTAGGCGCTCAAATTGCTGTAATTGCCAACCGGGTAGCCGGCGCGCAATTTGATGCCGTAGGTTTGCCATGCAAAGTCCTGGTAGAACATTACAGAGTCGTAGATATCAAAGCCGCCGGAAAACCGGGTATCAAAGAGCCAGGGTTTTGTGTAGCTAAGCTGGTAGAACTGGGCATCCTGGGCGAGCATGGCTTGTAAACCCAGATATTGCCCGGTGCCGTAGAGGTTTTTTTGCTGTATCTGGCCCATCACAAACAGACCATCCAAGGTGGAGTAACCGCCGCCAACGCTTATCGTGCCGGTTTGCTTCTCGACAACCTTCACATTCAAGTCCATCACGTTGGGCTGGGAGGTGGAAACAGGAACGATCTCAACAGACTTAAAAAAGTCGAGCCTCTTTAACGCCAACTGGCTGTCCTCTATAGCCTTTGAGTTAAAAGTCTCACCTTCGGCAATCTTTAACTCTCGCCTTATTACATAGTCTCGCGTCTTTGTGTTTCCTGTAATAAAAATACGTCCGATGTGAACCACGCCGAATTTTTGAATGTGAAAATCAACCGCGATTGTATGCGCGGAAGAATCTCTGTTAATCAGAGGCTCTACATCGGCTTTTGCATAACCTTTATCTGTGTAAACACTTTTGATAAACTTGAGATCATTTCTAATTTTACCACCATTAAAATAATTATTCGCTTTAGTTTCGAGCTTCTTTTCTATCTTCGCTTTATATCCATTTATAAGATCTCCTGAAAGGACGACAGACGTGATCTTATATCTTTCTCCTTCATGAACTGGAATTTTTATATGGAAGCCATTCTTTTCAAGAGTAACAGTCGGAGAACCAACCGCAGCATCCATGAAGCCTATATCGTGATAATACGCATTCAATCTTTCTATATCGGTATCGAGAATATCACGCTGTAAAGTACCTCT
>JBMFHI010000116.1:0-10730 GCA_049976905.1 Syntrophobacteraceae bacterium
GGCTCACGCGAAGGCGCGAAGGCGCGAAAGAAGAGATGAAGGAAACACAATACGAAATGTGTCGGAATTCACCTGAGGGCTCCAGGCTTGAATTAGCCCTCGAAGACCAGTCCGAAATGCCGTTTTTTACAGCTTCACTTTTTGCGGCTTCGCGGCTTCGCGTGAGATAAGAAGACCTTAAGTCAACGCCATTGGTGCCCCGGCCTGAGCCAATGGCGCAACTGCCTGACTTTACGAGGGCTTTTTCCGTGCAGGGAGGCAAAATGAGCGCTCAGCCCTTTTTTATTCCAGCCTTGATTATCGCTGTTGCGGCAATTCCTCTGGTGCTGGGGGCTATCCCGAGAAACGCGGGATACGGAGTTCGCACCCAAAAAACGCTTTCAGAGGACCGGAACTGGTATAAGGCCAACAGGTTTGGCGGCTGGCTGCTTTCGTGCTTCCCCTGCTGGTAAGCCTCATGTTGACTTTGGGCTATACTAAATCGCTTTAAAAATAAGGCGGCGCACAGGTTGTTTCGTCCTCGCCTGCCGCATCCGGTTTATCCTCTGCTATGTCCAGCCTGGGGGAAGACTCCGGCCCACGGGTTGATTATATTTGAAAAAATGTAATCAAGGAGTCTTCGATGCATAGAGTCAGAGTGAACTTACCCGTCTTCATGGTCCTTTTTAGCTCGATGATCGCGCTCCCGTTGCTTTTTGCCCCGGTTGTGCGGGCAGACTGCGGTCCTTCGGTCAGCCAATACGGTAAATGCACCTACAGGGGGGATTTGCTCTTTTGCGGCTCCTGCGCTCTTTACGGTTCGCAGGCCAGGGTTGGCGTCTGCAACCGCTGCGGGGCCGGATACGTTTGCAATCCCAAAAGCTGTGCAGTAAAAAAACAGTGCGCCGATGTTTACAGTTGCGATATTTGCGGCTGCTCGTGGGGGGCGCCGCGAGGATTTGCACGCGGCGGGACTCGTTTTTCCCCATGACGGGCTTCCCCGGTTTGATACGAAGGTTGTTGGAGCCTGTCGGGTATCCTGTTTTCATGCGGGCCGGATTCTTTTAGACTTTCATCCCTTAATTCTGATAAACTCCGGCCCATCTTTAGCGTGAACCGTATGTGAGTTATGCCAGGCGCAGGCCATCCCGACTCACCGTTTGTGGGGGTGGCTTTATTTTTTGGGGGCTTTCATGCGGCTGGTAATGATCGATAATTACGATTCTTTCACTTACAATCTGGTCCAGGTTTTTCAAAAGTTAGACGTAGAAGTGATTGTGTTTAGAAACGACGAGGTGAGCGTCGAGGCCGTTCAGAGCTGCGATCCGGCCTGGATATGCATATCCCCGGGGCCAAGGGACCCCGCTCACGCGGGTGTCAGCAAAGACGTCATAAGCCGCCTTGGCGCGACTGTGCCCGTTCTGGGCGTATGCCTCGGGATGCAGGCCATAAACGAGGTTTTTGGCGGGAAAACCCGTAAGGCGCCAAGTCCGGTGCATGGGAAAACCTCCCCGGTCTACCATAACGGTGAGTCTATCTTTTCCGGCCTGCCTTCTCCCTTCCTGGCCGCCCGATACCACTCGCTTTGTATAGAGATAAAATCCGAGATGCTTTCGCCTCTGGCTTTTTCGCCAGACGGGGTCTGTATGGCTATAAAACATCGAGACCGGCCAATTTTCGGCGTCCAGTTTCACCCGGAATCCTTTATGAGCGAGTGTGGAACGGAACTGGTGCAAAATTTTCTCTGCGTCGGCGCCGATTTGCTCTCTTTGGCGCGCAAGGAAAGCCGGCGGTCTTGCGGCTGCGATCTGTCGCCCGTGAGGTTTGAGGAGATAGATCGAAGATGAGAGAACTCTTATCCGGTTCATGTTCCATGGAAATTGAGAATTTGCAGACCTTTGAGGCATTTGACGAAGCCAAATTTTTACAAGGGGCTCAGGCCCGCGTTTGCCAAGAGCCTTCGGCTTTACTGTTAAGCGGGGGGGAACTGCGACTAACCGATGAAAACCGGTACTCAATTCTAGCCTTCGATCCCTTAATTGTCCTTTCGGGCAAAAAGGATGCTTCAAGGGTTGTTGCGGACTCGGGAGTGTATGAGTTTTCAAAAGATCCCGTTGCTGTTTTTGAAATGGTTTGCCAGAGCCTGCGCCCAAACTTTGGCCTTGAGGGCCTTCCCTTTCTAGGGGGCGCGGTAGGGTATTTTTCCTATGATTTGAAAAATTGTATTGAAAAGCTGGCGGTAACCGTGCAAGACGACATTTGCCTGCCCGACCTGTTTCTTTTTTGGCCCCGGCGAATAGAAGTCTATGACAGAAAGTTGCGAAAGCTGTCCCGGATTGTGCTCAAATGCCCTGGCTCTTTGAGGCTGGAAGAGGATGCCGTGGCCGCTCGTGTTGCGGGCAGGTTTTTGAGCGCTGAGTCCTTCCCGATTGGAAACCCCAATTGTGGTTGCAAGCCTGGAGCGCAGCCCTTCGAAGCCGGTCCGCTTGAGAGCAACTTTAGCCATGAGGGCTACCTTCTGGCTCTGAGAAAGGTAAGAGACTACATTCGCAACGGGGATGTCTATCAGGTAAACCTGTCACAGCGTTTCAGCTTCCCGTTTAAAGGCGATCCCTTCGAGCTGTGGAAAGCCCTTTTTGATGTCAACCCGGCCCCATTTTACGCGTATATAAACGGGGGCGACCATCAAATACTTTCAACCTCCATGGAACGTTTTTTGTTGCGCCGGGGGCACTATATCGAAACCAGGCCTATAAAGGGTACCCGCAAGCGGGGGGAGACGCAGGAGGAGGACCGGGAGCTTAGAGCCCAGCTTCTTGGCTCCCTAAAAGACGATGCCGAACTCTCGATGATAGTGGACCTTCTTCGAAACGACCTGGGGAAAATCTGCCGGGCAGGCACGGTAAAGGTTGCGGAACATAAAAGGATCGAGTCCTATGAAAACGTCCATCATCTGATCTCGATTGTAACGGGCGCGCTTAAGGAGGGTATCACACCGGGGGAGATTCTGCGCGCGACTTTTCCGGGAGGCTCGATTACCGGGTGCCCAAAGATACGAGCCATGGAGATAATAGACGAGCTTGAATCCCATGCGCGCCACGTCTACACGGGGTCTGTGGGATACATCGGCTGGCACGACAATCTCGATTTGAACATTGCGATCCGCACGGCGATCGTAAAGGGGGGCAGCTGTTATTTCTCGGTGGGTGGGGGTGTAATTTATGATTCCATCGAAGAAGAGGAATACCAGGAGACCTTTCACAAGGGGCGCACCTTGTTGGACCTGATTGAAAAGATAAGGGGCAAATCATGAGCCCGGCTTCCACGGTTTGGCTTAACGGCCGGTTTCTGCCGATGGATGAGGCCCGCATATCCCCCATGGACCGAGGGTTTATCTATGGGGACGGTTTTTTTGAGACCATTCGGGCCCAGGAAGGAAAAATCCTTTGGCCGCGGCTGCACCTTGAACGGCTTGAGGCCAGCCTTTGCGAGTTTTGCATTACACTTTCCCCTGTTCCTGATTGGGAAGCCATCGCCAGGCGCCTCCTCGATGAAAATGGGCTTTCCGATCAAATCGCCGCGATTAAGATAATCGTCACACGTGGCGTTTCGACTCGTCTGGGGTTGCCTGAGGCGACAGCACCAACGGTTTTCGTTACGGCCGTCTCTTATGATCCTCCTGTTGGCCTCTATGAGCAGGGTTGCAAGCTCCACATCTGCCGGGAAGGGTTTGCTTCCCCCCTGGCAGGTTTTAAGGCCCTTAATTACCTCTATAATTTAAGGGCGCGGCAGCTCGCCCTCGATGCGGGCTGCGACATGGCCATCCTCCTGGACCCCCAGGGGCGGGTAACCGAGACGTGCACGGGCTCTCTTCTCGCCCACACCGATAACCTATGGTGGACGCCAGAGAGCCCATTTCAGTTGCCGGGTACAGGCATTCGCACTCTGGCCTCTTTGATGGAAAAGGCCGGTATGGCGATCCGTGCCCGCGCGGCGGGGCCTGAGGATTTTTGTTTGGCAGATACCGTATGGGTGCTCAATTCCATGATTGGAATAATGCCGGTTGCCCAGATAGATGGGAAGCCGGTCCCAAAACTTTGCGCCGGGCAAGCCGCCTACTGGCGGCAAAGACTTTTTGAGCAGGGTTAAAAGAGGTAAACCAGCGCGGCTGGAAACGTCTCCTTCGGCGGCGTGGTTTTAACTGGAAAATAGACAAACGAGCAGTTTCACCCCGGCCTTTTTGCCCCAGAATCATCCCAAACCAGTCCATACCGTTTTTGCTTTTCAGGAGTGCTTCCGGTAATCTGTAAAACAGGTAAAGAACTGATTTCAAAGGTAATCATCTATTCCCAAACCTCTTGCACAAGGGGGAAGGCCATGGCGCGTCTACCACGATTTTTGCGGAGACCAGGAGTTGAGCGTCTTAGTGGAAAACGAATCGAAAAGGAAATTGAAATCTTCGTCGAAGACCTCAATTTCTGGCTCGATAGGGTTTTTCTCTATCAGAAGGGCAAAACCGGTCGCGAGGCTGCGCAGTTTATTAGAAAGCTTTCGGAAAGAGTAAACAGCGAGCTGGAAAGTATGGGAAACGACCGGGGCTTTGAGTGCAAAAACCGCAACGCGGGCTAAAAATCTCGAGCAGTCGGGCCTCTTGGTAGTGACCTGGTACGAAATATCGTAAAATCTCATCTGGATCGACAAAATCTACGAAGCGCCCCTGAGTCCGGGAGAGCGTTGTCCTGGCAAGGTAATCCTCTAAACGTGCTGCGTCCTTGCTTCCCGCGGGGGCGATCCCGTGGCATGCGCTTTGCGTATCGGGTTGGTTTGAAACGGCCCCTGTAAAGGGGCTAACCTGATGCGGAAGCGGTCCGCATGGTTTCACAAATTTGAGGAGGATGATCGTGTTGAAGATAAGATGCCAGCAGTTAACTCTTTGCGTTCTTGTCGGCTTAGCTCTTTGCCTCATGCCGGATTGGGCACATGCCGGAGGAGTCAGCGTGGGCTTTGGCTTTGATGTTGGTTCGGGGTATGCCCCACCGCCTCCGGTTGCCTACGAGCCTCCGCCGGTAGTGGATGCGGCCCCTGCGCCCCCTGTGGTGGTCGAGCCTCAGGCGCCTCCTCCCGTGGTAGTCGATCGGCCGCCTCCAAGCATGTCTTACGGTGCTCCGGTCGTTGTCGAGCAAAGGTCCAAAGTCCTCTACTATTACCCTTCCTACCGGCCCTATTATTCGCACCGGGTGGAGACGCGCTCCGAGTACTGGGACGGAGGCCGCTACCGTGAAGACTATTACCAATATTAATCCTACGACATAGCCATTTTTCCCGGCAAAAGCCGCGCGCCCGCCGCCCTCACAAAGGGGTCCAAAGCCCCCGGGTATCGGCGGGCGCGGCACGGGGTCAATGGCGTTGAATTAAGGTCTGCTTATCTTACGCGAAGCCGCGAAGCCGCAAAAAGTGAACCCGTAAAAGGCGCCATTTCGGACTGGTCTTCGAGGGCTAATCGAGGCCTGGATCTCAGGTGAATTCGGACACATTTCGTATTGTGTTTCTTTTATCTCTTTTTTCGCGCCTTCGCGCCTTCGCGTGAGCCTAGATTAACAACATTGCGGCACGGGGTTGCCCCACTTTTCATTGCCCTGATCCTTTAAAACTCTTAAAGCAATCCCTTAACTTTCACGATATGAGTTGATAAGGGGTGCGTTCTAGCTTACTATTTATCGGAGTTTGTCATGCCCCTTTTACGGCATGCGTGAACAGCGATACGTTGTGCCTGCGCCACTTCGCGTTGCACAGTTTCCCGCAAAAGGTTTTTACGCTTTGACGGATCGGTGCTGGTTGGCTTTCGTTTCGATTTGGCTTCGGATAGATCATGACTAGTACAGACGACCTCCTGGTTGCAACATGCAGGACCATGATAAGGACGATCCTTTCATGCCTGGATAACGCCACAAAGGGCACGATCTACAAGATTGGCCTCATGCCTGAGTTGACGGCCGTGCGGGTTTTATCGGGCATTAGAAAACCTGGCTCGGACGAGTTGGAATGGGGACTGCCCGCCGACTCGGAATACAATTTCCCCGGCAAGAAATGGGAGATGTACAGAGACCAGCCCGGACGCCCCCTGGAGGCGATGGGGTGGTGCGTGGAAAAGCAGAGGAGTTGGACTGCGGATAATCCGCTGGAAGACCCTCGCAGCGTTAGAAAACAGATTTCCGGGATCCCCGAGGATGAATTCCACATGGAGCCGGTATTGGTTCGTAAATTGAGCCTCTACGGGCACTACCAAAAACTCCAGTATCCTTTCGATTGGCAGGGTAACCCCATTTGGCGCGACAGCGAGTTCGTGGTGAGCGCTGTTGTAAAAATCCATTTTCGGCCCGGCACCCTCAAGGCGGGGGATCGTTCGACGATAGCGGTGCGAAATCTGGCCGGAAGCCTTGGCTCGGAACTGCTCTCCTTGTGGTTTAGGGAAAAGCTCTATTATGCCGGAAAGGAGTTTGCCCGCCAGAGGCTCCAAAGCTGCGAAATTCTTGCCCATGAACTTAGAAACACCCTGATAAAGCTGGGGTTTGTATTCTCCGCGATAAACGCGCAGATAGGCATCCTCCGTGAAACCTGGGAAAAGCTTCTTAAAGACCATCTCCCGGAGCTTGAGTGGAAGGAGCCCCTTCTTGGAAAGTTGTGCGGCGAACTGGAGCGAAAGCTCCCCGGGCTTGATCCTTCCAATGGCTTGCGCGAGCTTGGCCAAAAGCTTCTAAGCGAGCAAAGAGAACTTGTGGCATTGCACCTGTCTCCTTTTCAGGAAAGGGAGTGGCTTAGAAACAAGATCTCAGCCCGCTGGAACATGCTCCTTTCCTCCAGCGACCTTTGGGATAGTGTACATATCACTTCTCTGCTGGCTCGTTTGGAAAAAACCTTTTCTACCGGGTTGAACTTCGTTCCTTCATCCGATATTGACGGCCTCCCTGTTGAATTTCTTTCGAGGTGGTCAAAACTTGCCTACGTGCAGATCACTTCGGCCAATCTGGCGCAGTTGGACGAAGTGATCCTCCTGGTCGAAGAGCCGGCCATGCCGGTTTTTCATAAAGAGCAGATGCTGAGGGTGCTAAAATCCCTGAGGGCTATTGTTCAAACGATCCAGGAAGTCGAAGGCAAAACGAACAGCATTTTGCAGTCGCTGCGTTTTGGCAACCGGGCTGAAGATGAATACGGTTTTGGATCGGATGTATTGGGCTTGGAATACGATGGAAAAATTGGAGTGGGTGTGCTTGAGTGAAAAAAAGAGTCGCTGAATATCTTGGTCGGCTTCCACTCAAAAGTGGCGGGAAACATGTATAGGCGTTTTTTCGATAAGGCCGGCGACCCTCGGCTGGTGTCCAGCGGATGCGGAAAGATCCTCGACGTTAACCAGGCCGGAGTTGAGCTTTTGGGGTATTGCTCCAGGCAGGAATTGCTCGACCTTGAAAATGTGTGCGTTCTTTTTAAGGATTCCGAACAGGGGCGCGGCTTTCAAAAGCTCCTGGAGGTTGATGGCTGCCTTAAAGATTTTGAGGTCTTTTTGAAAAAAAAGGACGGAACGGTCTTTTGCGCTGCGATTACCGCCGCTCTTTCCTTTGCTAAGGACGGTTCGGTTTCCTGGGAAGGCGTTCTAAGGGATCTGAGCGAGTTAAAAAAACTCCAGTGCGCACTCAGGGAGGTGGAAAAACGCAACAGGGAGCTCTGCGAGTCCGGGCGGCGCATCAGGGAACTCAATAAGCATGTGCTAGACATGCTGATGATTATGTCTCACGACATCCGGGGGCCGCTTGTTTCCATCGGTGCCACTTTGAAGTTGCTCCTTCGCGGCTCTTTCGGGCGTATGGACGAATCGGTGTGGAATACCGTCTCGGAACTGATGGCCAGGGTCAAAAATCTTATTTCCATCGCCCAGGAGTGCCTTGAAAATGCTCATGCCGTCGATGGGACCGTTGTCGGAACGAGGGAAAAGATCGACCTGCGCCAGGACATTATAGACCCGATTCTCGATGAGATGTCCTGTGAAATCGAACAACAGCAGATAGTTATCGATAACCGCCTTGGTGCTATCCCGGCCGGGACCATCCCCATCAGCTCCAATATGACCTGGCTCAAGGCGGTTTTTAGAAATCTTTTTAAAAACGGTATGAAATACGGCGGCAAGGGGTGTACGATCGCTTTTGGTTTCGAAGATCATGGAGAATTCTATCGTTTGAACGTCTACAATAGCGGTCCTTCGATTTCCGTTGAAAACAGGGAAAAGCTTTTCACAAAGTTTTCTCATATGGATGAGGGGGCTGAAAAACAGGACGGCTTAGGCATGGGGTTGTACCTTATAAGGGAACTTATAAGAAAATACGAAGGAGATATGTGGTATGAGCCCAGAGCGGACGGATCGGACTTTATTTTCATCCTTCCAAAGCGTCTGGCCCTGGGGGCTGTTTGAAAGCGCCCCGTGTGCGAGGATTTTGAAATCATGGTTTCGGTCGCCGAGATAAAAAGGGCCGCCTGCGTTTTAAAGGGGCGTATCATCCGCACGCCTCTTGTCTATTCGCCTACCTTTAGCAAGGTTTCCGGCTTTGAAGTCTATCTCAAGCTGGAAAATCTCCAGACAACCGGATCGTTTAAAATTCGCGGCGCAAGCTTTAAAATCCTTGGCGGCTCCGAGCCGATCGGACCTCAGGGGGTCGTTGCGGCCTCGGCGGGCAATCACGCCCAGGGAGTGGCTCTGGCCGCGGGTTGGGCAGGCCTGCCTTCAACAATCGTTATGCCCGAGTGGGCCTCGATTTCCAAGCAGGAGGCCACGCGCGGCTACGGCGGAAAAGTCATTTTGGAAGGCACGAGTCTTTCCGAAGCGATTCGAAAGGCTTTGGAGCTGGAAAAAGAGGGCATGGTCTTTATCCATCCTTTCGACGATCCAGCCATTATAGCCGGTCAGGGAAGCGTTGGCCTCGAAATCATGGAAGAGCTGCCCGATGCCGATGTAATAGTCGTTCCGGTTGGCGGCGGGGGGCTTATATCCGGGATATGCCTGGCTGCCCACGCCCAAAGGCCGGAGGTGCGCATAATCGGAGTCCAGGCACAGGCCTGTCCTTCAGCCCTTGCTGCCCTTGAGGCCGGCCCTGGCGCCAGGGTCGAGGCACAAACCTCCATTGCCGATGGAATAACTGTCAAGCAGATCGGCGCTATTACTGTGGAGATTATTCGAAGGGAAGTGGAGCGGATTGTAGTGGTGGGCGAAGACCGTATCGCCGAAGCCGTCATCATGCTGTTGGAAAGAAAAAAGGCGCTTGCCGAGGGCGCGGGCGCGGTGGGGGCTGCCGCCCTTTTGGACGGGCTCCTTGAGGCGCCTCCCGGTTCAAAGGTCGTGTTGGTCGTTAGCGGGGGAAATATCGACTTTTCGCTTCTAGACAGGGTTATTCGCAAGGGCCTTTCCTGGAATGGACGCATAATGCGCTTTGGCGTAAAACTCGACGACGAGCCGGGCGCCCTTGCCAGACTCCTGGTCATTATCACGGCAAAAAGGGCAAACATCCTGCAAATCTATCACAACCGGGGCGGTCCGGACCTGCCTGTTCGAAAAAGCCGTGTGGAGCTTGAAATCGAGACTCGTAATTTTGCCCATATCCGGGAAATAGAAACAGCTCTTGGCCAGGCGGGATATATTCTCGATGCGGGGGCCGGAAGCTCCTATCCTTAGGTCAGTGTCTCGGCGCACGGCGATTTGGCCGCGCTACAGCCTTAAACGATCGCCGTTTTCACGCAGCCATTTTCTTCTCTGCCGATGGTCCGAAAGGATGGAGCCGACGAGGTCCCAGTAGGCAACCGAGTGGTCGTGATAAACGAGGTGGCAGAGTTCGTGAACTACGAGGTAGTCGAGCACTTCTTCGGGAGCCATTATGATGTTCCACGCGAGACTGATTCGCCCGGTTGTGGAGCAACTGCCCCAGCGCGACTTAAGTGTTTTGATGGTAACCTGCCTGGGAGCTGCGCCGATGCGGGCCGCATAGAGTTCCGTCTTTTCCCGAATTTTGTCCATGGCGCGCGCGCCGTACCATCGCATAAGAAGCTCTTTTATCTTCCAGGGCTGCGCCGGCAACTCCCGGGCAACCATTCGCACGCAAATACTTTCTTCTTCCAGCACCACTTGCGTGGTATCCGCCGTTTCGATCCGCAGTGTGTATTCTTTGCCCAGGTAAAGGAGGACTTCTCCGGTTTCAAATCTTTTTGCCGGCGCCTCGCACTGCCTTCGCAGATTGGTTTGAAGAGCCTTGCGAATCCACTCTGCCTTTTGTTCGACAAACCGGATAATTTTTACCCTGGCGCAAGTTGCCGGGGCATGCACTATGACGCGGTTATCGGGATGAACGGTTATTGAAAGTGTCTTTCTGCGTGGGCTGATCTTAACCAGATAAGGGAAACCGAATTCTTCTAGGCTTTTCATTCGTAAGGGATATCCTGCGCGGGATGTTGAATTTGCCTGCAAATTACTCGATTTTTGTGGTAAAGGAAAGATCGAAATCACTGGTTGAAAATGAGGGTAAAGTAGCTGCTGGACACGATGCCCGTTGGCGGGGCGCCGGTCGGTTACTAAGACCGTCACTAATTACCGAACATATACGGTGCCAACAGATCGTTGGTGGGCAACGCTTTGGCTTTTGCCCACCCTTGTATTATGACCGTAGAGAGCATGGAACTACCGGGATCGCGACGAACTATCGGAGGGCCGCCGGAAC